>NZ_JAKEIO010000046.1 GCF_021474405.1 [Streptosporangium] indianense | reverse complement strand
GTGGCTACGGCTTCCCGCCCCCCGCCGGCCAGGGGGGCCCGCAGGGCCCCGGCGGCCAGCCCGGTGGACGCCCGCCGCACCTGTCCGCCGTACCTAACGCCGAGCCGGAGCTCTGCCCGCAGTGCCGTACGCCCCGTGAGGGCGGCGCGCCGTTCTGCGAGGAGTGCCGGTGGAACTTCCTGACGAACACGGCGACGTCGTACACCCCCGCGGCCCCGCCGTCCGGCCCCGGGGCGCACTTCCCGCCGCCGGGCCGGCAGGGCCCGCCCGGTCCGTCGTACGGCGGCGGTGACTCCTACGAGTACCAGGGCTCCCGCCCGTCCCAGGTGAACCGCCCGGCCGAGCCGATCCCGCCGTTCGGCGGCGACCCGTCCGGCCACCCCGGCCCCGGCGGTCCCGGCGGCCCGCAGGGCGGCGGCTACGGCTACCCGCAGCCCGGCGCCGCGCAGACCCAGCCCGGCCCCGGCGGCCCGGGCGCCTTCGGCGGCCCTCCCGGCCCGGGCGGACCCGGCGGCCCCGGTGGCTTCGGTGCCGACCCCTCGCGGCCGACCCCGCCCGGTCCCGGCGGCCCCGGTGCCCCGCAGGCGTTCCACCCGTCCGGTCCGCCGGCCCCGCCCGGGTTCCCCCAGGAGACCCGGCGGCCCCCGCAGCAGGGCGGTCCGCCCTTCGGCGGCGGTGACGACGACTGGGTGATCTCCCCGCCGACGTCCGGCCCGGGCGGCCAGGGTGGTCCCGGCGGCCCCGGTGGTCCCGGTCAGGGCGGCTACGGCTACCCGCAGCCCGGCGGGACCCAGGCCCCGCCCGGCCCCGGCGGCTTCCCGCAGCAGCCCCAGGCGCCGCAGGGACCCGCGACGTGGACCGCGACCATCGGCCCGGACCGTGACTACTTCATGGCGATGATGCAGCGCTCCGGCCCCGAGGCGGCGGGCCTCAACCTGCCCGCGTACTCGCCCGAGCAGCAGCGCACGCTCACCGGCAACCAGCTCACGATCGGCCGCCGCCGGCACTCCACCGGCGACACCCCCGACATCGACCTGTCGACGCCGCCGGAGGACCCGGGCGTCTCGCACCAGCACGCGGTGCTGGTGCAGCAGCCGGACGGCAACTGGGCGGTCGTCGACCAGAACTCGACCAACGGCACGACGGTCAACGGCTCGGACGAACCGATCCAGCCCTTCGTCCCCGTACCGCTCCAGGACGGCGACCGGGTGCACGTGGGCGCCTGGACGACGATCACGATCCGCCGCGGCTGAGACCGCTCACCGGATCGTTCACGACGGGAGGGGCCAGGCGTACGGCCCCTCCGGGTCGTCCAGCCAGGCCCATTCCGCCTCCTCGCCGACCGTGATGCCGTAACGCTCGCGCTGCGGTCTGCCCTCCTGCTCCCACAGCGCGTGGGCCTCCTGCGGGTCCAGGCTGCCCCGGGTCAGGGCCAGCAGGAACCGGAACAGGTCGTCCTCCCGGGCCCGGTGCGGCACCCCGCCCAGCTGCATCGGCTCGCCCCCGGGCCGGCCGGCACCGCGCAGCGGCACGAAGTAGGCGGGCGTGTGCAGGAAGCGTCCCTCGGCGTGCCCCGTACCGCTCACCGTCAGCAGGACCAGCCCGGTGGCCAGCGGCACGAGGATCCGGCCCCCGGGGCGGCTCTGGGCCACCCAGGCGCGCGGGACGCCGCCCAGGGCGCAGGTGGCGATGATCCGGTCGAACGGCGCACGCTCCGGCACGCCCCGGGCGCCGTCGCCGGTGACGACCACCGGGTGGTACCCGGCGGCCGCCAGGTGCCGGCGGGCCGACTCGGTGATCTCGGGGTCGAGGTCGACGGTCGTGACGTTGTCGTCGCCCAGCCGGTGGGCCAGGAGCGCCGCGTTGTAGCCGGTGCCGGCGCCGATCTCCAGGACCGTGTGACCGTCCCGCACCTCCAGCGCGGCCAGCATGTCCGCCATCAGCGACGGCTGGCTGCTGGAGGACAGCAGCTCGCCGTCGCGCAGCCGGGTGGCCAGCGGGGTGTCCTCGTAGGCGCCGCGCAGCCACCGCTCCCGCGCCCTGGGGTCGGTGCTCTCGGCCCAGCGGCGCTCGTAGCCGCCGGCGACACCGACGTAGTAGTACGGCACGAACAGATGCCGTGGGACGGCCGCGAAGGCCTCCCGCCAGCCCGGGTCGCCGGACCCGGCGCCGCTCGCCTCGATCCGCCGCACCAGCGCCGCTCGCGCGGCGTCCGCGAGACCGTCGGGTTCCCTGCCGGGTGCGTGCCCGCCCATGTCTCCACAGTAGGGGCAGGGCCCGACGGCCGAGTCCCGACGGCAGCGGCCCGACGGCGGGGGCCGGGTCCTAGGTCTTGAGTCCTATGCCGGAGCGTCTGAGACCATGGATCGCGTGAATGAGATTCGGCGCGGCACGCTTCAGGAGCAGACCTTCTACGAGCAGGTCGGCGGGGAGGAGACCTTCCGTCGGCTCGTCCACCGTTTCTACGAGGGAGTCGCCGAGGACCCGCTGCTGCGGCCCATGTACCCCGAGGAGGACCTGGGCCCGGCCGAGGAGCGCCTCGCGCTGTTCCTCATCCAGTACTGGGGCGGCCCGACGACGTACAGCGACAACCGCGGCCACCCCCGGCTGCGGATGCGGCACGCGCCCTTCACGGTCGACCGGGCGGCGCACGACGCGTGGCTGAAGCACATGCGGGTCGCCGTCGAGGAACTCGGCCTGTCCGAGGAGCACGAGCACACGCTGTGGAAGTACCTGACGTACGCGGCGGCATCGATGGTCAACACGGCCGGCTGACGCCCGTGACGCGTGTCCGGGGCGCGCCGCTCAGCGGACGCTGACGTCCAGGGCCCCGAGCCCGGCGCGGCGTACGGCGACGGACCCGTACGGCGTGCGCAGCCTCAGCCACGCGCCCGACGAGAACAGGGCCGGCGGCACCCCGGGCCGCAGGAAACCGAGGGAATGCGCCGCATGCACGGCCCGGACGGGCAGCCGGGTGTCCCCGACCGTACGGGACCAGACGTCCCGCCCGATCCGGTCCAGCTCGGCCCGCGTGCGCGCCTCGGGGGGCAACTCCTGCGTACGCGATCGGAATTCGGCGACGACGGCGGTCACCAGCTCGCGCAACGCCTCCGGCGCCGGCAGCCCCGGCTCGGCCCGCCAGCCGCTGCGGGGCGGCAGCACACCCGCCCACGGCGGCCCGGTCACCGCGCTCGGCACGACGGCCGTGCAGGCCTTCTCGTCCACCGTCTCCAGGAACTCCCCGGCGGACACGGTCACGTCCAGCGTGACCTCGAGACCCTTCTCGTACGGCTTCGCCAGCCGCACCGCCCGCACGGCGAGCACCTCGAAGGACGGCGGCCGCCCGAAGACGGCCAGTGCGGTGCCCGCGGCCTGCAGACGCACCGCGGCCCCACGGTCGTAGTGGAGCAGCCGGGAGAGGAAGGCGGCGAGATCCGCCGCCTCCCCCTCGTCGGCGAGGTGGAGCACCGTCATGCGGCGACGGCCTCCTCCTCGGCGTCGTCCAGGTACGCGCGCAGGAACTCCCGCTCCTCCGCGGTGATCCGGCGCGGGCGCTGGGCCTCGAAGTCGAACGGCACGATCACCGTCGAGGCCCGCACGTAGACCTGGTCGTCGTCCTTCACCTCGTAGGTGAGGGTGAAGGACGCGGCCCTTATCTCCGTGACCCACAGCTCGATGTCGACCGGGTGGTGCCGGTGGACGAGCTGCCGCTTGTAGTCGATCTCATGGCGCGCCACCACGGACCCCTGCTTGAAGTCCTTCTCCGGGCGGAACAGGAAGTCGATACGGGCCTCCTCCAGGTAGCGGAGGAACACCACGTTGTTGACGTGGCCGTACGCGTCCATGTCCGCCCAGCGCAGCGGGCAGCGGTAGAGGTGCCGCAAGATCGATCAGCCCCGGGTCAGCTTCTTGTAGGTGGCGCGGTGCGGACGGGCGGCGTCCGGGCCGAGCCGCTCGATCTTGTTCTTCTCGTACGACTCGAAGTTGCCCTCGAACCAGAACCACTTGGACTCGCCCTCGTAGGCGAGGATGTGCGTGGCGACGCGGTCCAGGAACCACCGGTCGTGGGAGACGACGACGGCGCAGCCGGGGAACTCCAGCAGCGCGTTCTCCAGGCTGGAGAGCGTCTCGACGTCGAGGTCGTTGGTCGGCTCGTCGAGGAGCAGCAGGTTGCCGCCCTGCTTGAGGGTGAGCGCGAGGTTCAGCCGGTTGCGCTCACCGCCGGAGAGCACGCCGGCCGGCTTCTGCTGGTCCGGACCCTTGAACCCGAAGGCGGAGACGTAGGCACGGGACGGCATCTCGACCTGGCCGACGTTGATGTAGTCCAGCTCGTCGGAGACGACGGCCCACAGCGTCTTCTTGGGGTCGATGTTCTCGCGGCTCTGGTCGACGTAGGAGATCTTGACGGTGTCGCCGACCTTGATGGCGCCGGAGTCCGGCTCCTCGATGCCCTGGATCATCTTGAACAGGGTGGTCTTGCCGGCGCCGTTCGGGCCGATGATGCCCACGATGCCGTTGCGCGGCAGCGTGAAGCTGAGGTCGTCGATGAGCAGCTTCTCGCCGAAGCCCTTGGTGAGGTTGCTGACCTCGACGACGACGTTGCCCAGGCGCGGGCCCGGCGGGATCTGGATCTCCTCGAAGTCCAGCTTCCGCATCTTGTCGGCCTCGGCGGCCATCTCCTCGTAGCGGGCCAGACGCGCCTTGGACTTGGCCTGACGCCCCTTGGCGTTGGACCGCACCCACTCCAGCTCTTCCTTGAGCCGCTTCTGCCGCTTGGCGTCCTTCTGGCCCTCGACCTTGAGGCGGGCGGCCTTGGTCTCCAGGTACTTGGAGTAGTTGCCCTCGTAGGGGTAGAGGCGACCGCGGTCGACCTCGCAGATCCACTGCGCGACGTTGTCGAGGAAGTACCGGTCGTGGGTGACCGCTACGACGGTGCCCGGGTACTTGGCGAGGTGCTGCTCCAGCCAGTTCACCGACTCGGCGTCGAGGTGGTTGGTGGGCTCGTCGAGCAGCAGCAGGTCGGGCTGCTCCAGCAGCAGCTTGCACAGCGCGACGCGGCGGCGCTCACCACCGGAGAGGTTGGTGACGGGCCAGTCGCCGGGGGGGCAGCCCAGGGCGTCCATGGCCTGCTCCAGCTGGGCGTCCAGGTCCCACGCGTTGGCGTGGTCGAGGTCCTCCTGGAGCTTGCCCATCTCCTCCATGAGCGCGTCGGTGTAGTCGGTCGCCATCTGCTCGGCGATCTCGTTGAACCGGTCGAGCTTGCCCTTGATCCCGGCGACGCCCTCCTGGACGTTCTCCAGGACGGTCTTGTCCTCGGTCAGCGGGGGCTCCTGGAGCAGGATGCCGACCGTGTAACCGGGCGTGAGGAAAGCGTCACCGTTGGACGGCTGCTCGATGCCGGCCATGATCTTCAGGATCGTCGACTTGCCGGCGCCGTTCGGGCCGACGACGCCGATCTTCGCCCCCGGCAGGAAGCTCGTCGTCACGTCGTCGAGGATCACCTTGTCGCCGTGCGCTTTGCGCGCCTTGCGCATGGTGTAAATGAACTCAGCCAAGAGAAACCGTCCGGCAGCTTGAAACTGGCAGTGGGCAGATACACCCCATCTTGCCGTACCGCTACCCCTGGGCGGAAACGCGTCTGGCCGGGGGCGCCTGACCTTGTTCTTTGTCATGGACGGCTGGGAGTCACTGCCGGTAGCCGTCGGTCGGCCTCGGGCACCCTCGCGCGGCCCAGGGACGGCCCGGAGGTGATCACTCGGCTGCCCGCGGCGGGATGGCGCTTCACCCCTGCCGCGTGATCGCTCCGCGCTCGCCGCCCGCATTGACGGCGTCGTAACGCGCTGACCTGCGCCTCAGGCGTTTCATCTCACCCCGCGCGCCCCAGTGCTGACCGTGATGAACTGGATATATGGGAGGTGTGTCATGTCAGGTCGCGCTGGAAAAACCCGCAACATATTTCTCGTCTGGCTGATTTGGCCCCTGATCACTCTGGGCATCTACCACCTGGTCTGGTACTACAAGATCAACCGCGAGGCCCGGGACTTCGACGGCCGGATCGAGGTCAACCCGGCCATGGCGGTCGTGGCCATCACCCTCGGCTGGCTGCTGATCGTTCCCCCCTTCGTCTCCGTCTACAACACCGGTCTGCGCATCGCCCGCATGGAGCGGTCCGCCGGGATGGAGCAGGAGTGCAACCCCTGGATCGGCCTCATCCTCTTCATCGTGGCCGGTCTGTACCCGCTCTACTACCAGCACGAGATGAACCAGATCTGGGCTCACTACCAGATCCCGGCAGAGGGAGAGCAGGTGCCTCTCGCCGCCTGACCTCACCACGGCCGGACCAGCGAACCTGGGGGAAGGGAACGGCGTTCGCCCTGGTCACTCCCCCGCCGTGTGCTCCCTGCGCCGCAGCACGATCAGCGTCGCCCCGCCGATCACGACCAAGCCGATGGCCACGCCCGCGATCATGGGCGTGATGACCGAGCCGCCCGTCTCGGCGAGGTTGGTGTCCGTGGCCGTGCCGCCCACCGTCGCCGGGCTCGGACCGCTCAGGGTCTGGGTCGTGGTGCCGGTGTCGCTTCCGCGGGTCAGGCAGTCCAGCAGACCGGTGAAGCGCTTCTGGAAACCGCCGGGGCCGTGGATCGTGAAGTCGTAGGACTGGTCCTCCTGGAGCGGGACCGTCACCGTGCGGGTCTCTCCCGCGGCGATGGTGTGCTGCAGACCGGCCAGTTCGAAGGTGTACGGCTCGTCGCCCTTGTTGGACGCGATGATGTCGACGCCGCCCTCGGCGCAGTTCTTCGCCGCCGACACCGCCGGGACCGGGCCCTGCTTCGCCCACGTCGCCCCGGCCGTCGCGGACACCGTCGACTCGCTGGAACCGGCCAGGATCTGCGTCTGGCTGCGGCTCTCGGAGGCGAAGGCCCGGCCGACCGGCACGGTGGTCGAGGCCTGCACGGTCAGATCCGCGGTGCCCGCCGCCGCGTCCTCCGGGACGTCGAAGAACACCTGGCCGCCGTCGGTCGTGGAGGTGACGGCCTTGCCCTGCTTGTCGACGACCCGCACCCCGCTCGTGGCGGCGTCCGCGGGCGGGGTGACCGTCGCGCTGCCTCCGTTGGTGCGCACCGTCACCGGCCCGAGCAGCTCCCCCGGCCGGCCGGAGACCGCGGGAGGGTCGAGGGTGAGGGAGGCGCGGGGCTCGGGCAGGTTGCGGGCGTGCTTCTCCAGGTAGTCCGCCAGCTGCTCGGCCTGCGGGTCGAGGGCGTCGACGGCCGCCTCGTCCGAGTAGCGCCAGATCGCCACCTGCGTACCGGCCGCCGCGTCCTGCTCGGTCAGCGGGCCCCGGACGCCCGCCTTGCGCGCCAGCGTCGCGAGGTCGTTCACCTGCGGGTAGGAGTTCTGCAGGATCCAGCGGATCCTGCCGGCGTCCTCGTTGGCACCCAGGGACGTGCTGCTCCAGGGCGTCTCGTGGTACTTGGCGTCACGCTGCGTGGGGCTGTGGAGATCGACGCAGTACGTCTGCAGCATGCCGCCGCCGTCGACGGACATCTCGAACAGGCCGGCCGAGATCTCCTGGTCGCCGCTACCGGCGTGTATCACGGCCGCGCCGAACGTCTTGAGGCCGCCTATCGTCGCGGCCGCCCCGCCCTGACTCTGCGTCGTCTCGTCGGCGGCCGCCCGGCCGGCACCGGCCAGCCCGCTCGCGGCGACGAGCCCGGACACCACCGTCGCGGTGGCGAGACGGGCCGCGCCTCGCCTGTGTACGAACAGCTCAGAGAACGAAGCAAACACCAAATTCCCCTTCGAGCAGGACCTGTTGACGTGGGGGGACGGTCCCACCTGCAGAATCAGAGGCTTCACCGGACACAAGTGTCCCGAGAGCCATGTCCGGCATCCTAGGGACGCGGGGGACGCCACCCGCCGGTCAGATGGTCGGACGAGTGATCCGACTCGGAATCGTTATCGCCAAGATCCCTGCGAGCAGGGCTTATCGACAAATCCACCCCTGGTCGTTCGGTGCGCACTCGCCGATAAGCCGCAGTTCGGGCAGAGTCAGCAGATGGCTGACGTCATGTCAGAGCCGGTGCCGACGCCGCGGGTTGAGCCGGTTCCGGAGAACCCTCGGGAGGGGTTTCCCAATGGGGCTCGGGCTGGGTCGACGACGGAGCCGTCTCCGCCTTGCTCGCGCGCCTGAAGGCAGCGGTGCCCCACGCCAGATCGTGACCGATCGCGACGGCGTCGATGTCCGCCGACGTCCAGCTCTGCCCCTCGCGCACGTCGGTCCGCACCTTCAGCCTGCCCTGCACGATCACGGGCTCACCGACCGTCAGCGAGGCCGCCGTGTTCGTGGCCAGCTGGCGGTTGGCCCAGACGGTGAAGAAGTTGGTGTGCCCGTCGGTCCACGTGTTCTTCTCGCGGTCCCAGTAGCGCGCGGTCACCGCCAGCCGGAACCTCGCCGACGGGCCGGACGCCATCTCCCGGTACACCGGCTGCGTCGCCACCCTGCCCACCGCGCAGACCATCGTCTCGTTCATCGCGAACCCTCCCTCGCCCGGACCACGAACAACGCACCGGGCCGACACGCGTACGGGCCCGTCCCGTACGGCTGCGTCTGCCAGACTGCCGCCGCCGGGCCGGGCCCGCTGAGCGCTGTGGACCGCCCCCGGCCTGTGGACAACGCCGCCGCCCCTGGGAGTGACCCGGTGCCCGGTCGGGGGCGACGGCGGGTGGAGGCGGCGGAGCATCGGCAACGCCGGCGGCTGCGGCCCGTCACAGCTCCCCGAAGTCACCGCCGGAGAGGCCCTTGTGGAGGCCCTTATAGAGGCCCTTGACCGGGCGCTTCACCACCGTGGAAGTCCCCGGCCGGCACTTCGCTGCCCCACCGGCACCTCAACGCCCCACCCGGCACCTCAACGCCCCGCTCCCACCACCCTCCCGTACTGTTCCCGGACCTCCTGGTAGCGCAGCAGCTCCGCCGCCACCGGGTCCAGTACCCGGGCCCTGCCGCAGCCGGACGCCGCCTCCCGCAATCGGCGTTCCGCCTCCAGGCCGTAGCGCCGGGCCGGGCCGCGGGCCGCCATCCGGCAGCTCCACTCGATGAGCGGGCCCCCCACGATGCCGATCACCATCAGCAGCACCGGCACCCCCAGGTTGGGCGCCATGACCCCGATGATCTGGCCCAGCAGCCACAGCCCGCCCAGGAACTGCACGATCGTCATGGACGCCTGGACCAGCACGGCCAACGGCCACCACCCGGGCCGCGGCGGCCTCCCCGTCGGCACGCCCGCACGCACGGTCAGCTCGTCCAGCGCCTCGGGCAGCCCCTGCGAGCCGCGGACGGCGGCCTCGCGCACCGCCTGCGCCCAGGGTGCGGGCAGCCCGGCCGACGCCCGGTCGGCCACGGTCCGCACCGCCTGCTCGACCCGCTGACGGGCGGTGGCCTCCTCGTCGGCCTGTGTGCGTGAGGGGAGCCGGCCCGTGGTGGGCTCGCCCCGGTCCTGGTACCAGCGCCACAACCGCAGCCAGGGCGTGCCGCAAGCGCGGTTGGCGTTGCGCAGCCACGCCCGCTCGGCCGCCTCGCCCGCCGCCGTGGCGCCCACCGCGTCCGCGAGCCGGTCGGAGAACTCCTCCCGGGCCTGTTCGCTGAGCCCGGTCCGCCGCTGGGTGGCGTAGACGGGCCACAGGCGGGCCGCGGCCATGTCCACGTCGGCCGAGATACGACGGTTCGGCGCCCCGTGCTCGGAGACGAACTGCCCGAGGGCCTCCCGCAGTTCGCCCATGCCGTCCCCGGTGAGCGCGGACAGCGCGAGCACGGTCGCACCCGGTTCGCCGTACTCCCCGAGGGCGATGCCGTCCTCGTCCAGGAGCCGCCTCAGATCGTCGAGGACCTGCTCGGCGGCTTCCCCGGGCAGCCGGTCGATCTGGTTGAGGACGACGAACATGACCTCGGCGTGGGCCGCCATCGGCCGCAGATAGCGCTCATGGAGGACGGCGTCGGCGTACTTCTCCGGGTCGACCACCCAGATGACCGCGTCGACCAGTCCCAGGATGCGGTCCACGTGCCGGCGGTGCTGCACGGCGGCGGAGTCGTGGTCGGGCAGGTCGATCAGAACGAGTCCGCGCAGCGGCGACTCGCCGTCCCCGGTCGGCAGCGGCCGGCGGCGGAGCCGGGGCGGGATGCCGAGCCGTTCGATGAGGCCGGCCGCCCCGTCGCTCCAACTGCACGCGATGGGCGCGGCGGTGGTGGGACGGCGTACGCCCGTCTCCGAGATGGCCACTCCGGCCAGCGCGTTGAACAGCTGTGACTTGCCGCTTCCGGTGGCGCCCGCGATGGCCACGACGGTGTGCTGCCCGGAGAGCCTGCGCCGCGCGGACGCCTCGTCGAGCACCCGGCCGGCCTCCGACAGCGTCCGGCTGTCGAGCCGGGTGCGGGAGAGCCCCACGAGTTCGCGCAGCGCCTCGAGCCGGTCGCGCAGCTGTCCCTCGTACGTCAGGGGGGTCACCGTCGACGGGGCGGCGGAGCGGCTGTCCGTCAGGGGGAACCGGCTTCCTTCGGCTGTCTCGCTGACCCGGCGCGCGATGAGCCCGTCGTCCCAGGCCTCCGCGGAACCGGTAGGGGCGGTCGCGGGGTCGGTACATGCCGTCGAGGAGTGGGTACGCCTCGCACGCTCCCCGTCCGGCGTGCCCCGGCCGGCCGGGCTGCCCGCCTCGTGGGCGTCGTCGTCCGGCTGGTCGGAGTGCTCGGTGGGGTCCTGATCAGTGACGGCGGACACCGGTCACCTCTCCTTCTGCAGTACGGACAGCGCGGCGATGAGTTCGGCCTGTGGCTCGGGCTGGACGGCCAGCGCGTCGAGCGGGGCGAGGCGGCGCTCGCGCTCGGCGTGCAGGACGCGGTCCACGTGTTCGGTGAGCAGCCGCCCGGCCCGGTCGCGCAGCCGCAGCGCGCCATGGGCGCCGATCCGTTCGGCGAGCCCCTCCCCGGCCATCCGGCCCCGGCGGCCGCCCAGCAGGGCGGTGGCGACCAGGGCGGCGACCAGTTCGGGGTCGGGCGCGAGGTTGCGGTCGAGTTCCCGCACCTCGTCCTCGGCGCGCTCCTCCAGCTCCCGCCGCCATCGTCGTACGGCCAGGCCGATGCGTTGCTCGGCGCTGTCCGCCCCGGAGTCGCGTGCGGCGAGTTCCGGGGCGGCGGACGCCGGTTCGCGCCGCCAGGCGTCGTCGACGCGCTCGTCGGCTGCCGTGACGGCGCACACCAGCAGCGCGCTCAGGCTCTCCACCAGGGCGTCGAGGAGTTCACCGGCGGTGCAGTCCAGCGGGAAGGCGCGCCACCGCTTGAGCGCGTCCCCGGCGAGGACCGCCCCGGACTGCAATCGGCCCCGCACGCGCGCTTGCTCGCTGTCGTACGCCCCTTCGACGGCGGAGGTGAGGCGCAGCGCGGCGGCGTACTGCGCGGCGGCCGCACCGGCCAGTTCGGGCATCCGGGACTTGAGGGAGTCCAGGACGCCGTAGGCCGTGCGGGCGAGGACGTGCTGCCGGGCCGCTGGGTCCTGGGCCTGGTGGATCAGCCAGGTGCGCAGCTGGGCGACGGCGGAGGCCGGCAGAAGTCCGCCGCCCCAGGCGGACTCGGGCAGTTCGGGCACGGTGAAGCGGGGCACCTCGCCGAGCCCGGCCTTGGTGAGCAGGGCACCGTACTGGCGCGACACCTCGTGCACCACCTGATGGGGCACGCGGTCGAGCACGGTCACCAGGGTGACGTCGTACTCCTTGGCGGTGCGCAGCATGTGCCAGGGGACCGCATCGGCATAGCGGGCGGCGGTGGTGACCATGACCCAGATGTCGGCGGCGCAGATGAGTTCGGCGGCCAGGACCCGGTTGTCGGAGACCAGTGAGTCGATGTCGGGCGCGTCGAGCAGGGCGAGGCCGGGCGGCAGTGTCTCGGCGGTCTCGACGCGCAGCACGCGCGCGGGGTTCTCGCCGGGGAGCAACAGGTCGTCGGTGGAGTCCTGCTGGGGCACCCACACGCGCGTGAGATCGGGCAGCACCCTCATACCGCTGAACCAGTGGTGGTCCTCCGGATGGCAGACCAGCACGGGGGTGCGTGTCGTCGGCCGCAGCACGCCCGCCTCGCTGACCCGCCGTCCCACGAGGGAGTTCACGAGCGTCGACTTCCCGGCTCCGGTGGACCCGCCCACGACGGCCAGAAGCGGCGCTTCGGGCTCCCGCAAGCGGGGCACCAAGTAGTCGTCGAGCTGCGCGAGGAGTTCGTCGCGGTTGGCACGCGCGCGTGGGGCCCCCGCCAGGGGCAGCGGGAAGCGTGCGGCGGCGACACGGTCGCGCAGGGCGGAGAGTGCGTCGAGCAGCTGAGGCCGTACGTCCAAGGTCACCACATGTGAAGAATGCCCAATTTTAGGGGAATTCTGAAGCATATGAGCATGTCTGCGCGCCGACGGAACACAAGGGATGGAAGGGACGAGTGGGACAGAGGTCCACTCCAGGCATAACGAGTGCACAACACCCGATGCCTCTGACGCCAAAAGCGATGCACGATTCGTACCTGCCTGCGATTATCAGGACCGCTTCACCGAACCTCCACATCGAGCCACGGAGGCGAAGCAACAGGGACAAGGACGCGGGAGCCCTATCCTTGTCCCCGGCAACGTCACGGATCGGCCCACACCAGGGCACCACGACAGAGGCCACCACACCCGGCCCCCGTAGCTCAGTGGATAGAGCAGGCGCCTTCTAAGCGCTTGGCCGCAGGTTCGAGTCCTGCCGGGGGCGCAAGTCTCCGCCCTCCCTCCTGGGAGGGCTTTTTGCTGGTCAGGGCACATACCAATCGGCATCCTGCGGGCCGCGAGGTCAGTCGGCGGACGGCCGCTCGGGAGACTCTCCGGCAGCTTCGAGCCGCCGCTTCAGGTCAGGTAGCTGGCCCTCGACGCAGCGGGCGTAGGTCGCCAGGAGCACGGCAACGCTGTTTCAGGCCCACTCGGCTACCTGGGCGGGTGGGATCCCGTCGCTCAGCCACTTCATCAGGCGCGTGTTCCGGTTGTCGAGGACGCGCTGTCCGGTGGGCGACTCGAAGACGTGCGGAGGCAGTACGGCCTTACGCGTGCTGCGCCACGCCCGACGCATGACGGAACCGGCGAGGATGCCGCCCGACTCGCCTTGCAACAGCAGGTCACCCGGCTTGAGCTGTTCGTCCTCGATGTGCTGCCGGAGAATGCGTGTCAGGGCGGGATGCCCAGAGCGATCAACCCGGAGACAGCGAGGCCGACCAGTTCCAGCGCGACGGTGGACACTACCGGGCGGTCCCACGAGGGGCGTCGGATCGAGCCGCTCCCGCTGTCCTTCTCATCGGCCACGTCGTGAGAGTAGCCATCGACAGGGCGAGCGTCGCCTGATGCGGCACCAGAACAGGGCGTCCCGTGCCACTCTCGTGCCATAACCAGGGGCGACTCACGGTGAGTCAGCGGCAACAACCGAGCACGCGCGGGGACTTCACCCAAGACAGGTCGCCGCAGCTCACGCCGCCTACCGCCCCCTTCGCGTGCCCGGTCCAGCGGGAAACACGGAGGACAACGGGCACTCACGAGAGCGAGACACGAGAGCGGCCCCCGACCTACTAACCCGGTCAGGGGCCGTTGTCACTGCTCTCAGAGCGAAGGCGGTGGGATTTGAACCACGGTGACATCACTGCCACAGGCGGCCACCGGCCTGACCAAGACAGATCAGGGACCAGTGATCGCCTTGATCGTGTACGGGTACGACTCTTGCTGCCAGGTGGTCGTGAACACGGCCGTCGGACGCGCTGCGACCTGTGGCACGCGGCCGTCCGTCGTGAGCGTCTTCGCGCTGCCGAAGGTGCCGGAGCGGCTGACCAGCCGGGCGGTGGCCTTCGTGACGCTGTACGGCGGCGTGGAGATGGCCGTGGTGGTCTGCGACACCAGCATGCCGTCGCCGTCGTCGTCCAGAGCGAAATCGGGGCGGTCGCCGGCGCCCAGCGACGTGATGGCGCCGAGGGTGCCGCCGGCGGAGAGCTTGCGGCCGTACAGCTCGCGCTTGCCGGCGTTGTTGCGGACCCACACGATCATCGCGTCGCCGTCCAGGTCCGTACCGAGGGTGTGGTGGAAGTCCACGTTCTCCGCGGATGTCGAGATACGCAGCGGGTTCGACAGCGTGCCGGTGTGGCTCCAGCGCGAGGCCCAGACCTGTGAGCGGTCGCCGCCGCCGGAGTGGTAACTGATCACCGCGTCGCCGTCCCGGTCCACGCCGACCCGAACCATGCCGAAGCCGCCGTACGCCGCGATCGGCGTGGTGAGTACCTTCGCCGCGGAGATCGAGGTCGCGGTCATCCGCTTGGCCACCACCTCGGAGCCGCGTACCCAGGCGACGACGAACTGACCATTGCGGTCCACGCCGATGGCCGGCGGCTCCGCCGAGCCCGAGCCGAGTGTGTGCACCGCGCCAAGCGTGCCGTCGAGCTTCAGCCGACGGGCCACCGCGTACCAGCTGCCGTCGCGGATCTCCGTCCACGCCACCATCGAGCTGCCGCCGGGCGTCACGGCGACCGAGGGCGTGGTTGCGGGCGACCCGGGAGTGGAGAGCATCTGCAGCGAGCCGACGAGGCTGCCGGAGGACGCGACCCGGCGGCCGACGACGGTGCTGTCCTGCTGCCACACCACCGACGAGTCGCCGGTGTCATCGGAGTCGGCCCGCACCCAGCTGATGGCGCGGCCGTCCGGGGACAGGGTGCGGGTCGCACCCAGGGTGCCGTTTGCGTACTTCACCCGGGTCTGTACACGGAAGTAGGAGCTGTTCGCATTGTCCATGGCTGCCCAGGCGAGCAGTGCATCGCCGGAACGGTCGATGGAGACCTGGGGGTCGTCCTGGCCGGACCAGCCGGACGCGGTGACATTCCACGCGGACGTCCACGCGGCGCCGGCGTTCACTACGAGCGTCGCGGTGAGCGCGATTCCGACCACGGTCGCCACGGCGCCTGCGCCGATGAGGCGGCGCTTTACCGAACGCCGGTGACGTGCTGCCTGAGGTGCCACTCTTGTATCCCTTCCAGGGCTGCCATGGCCTCCACGGCAGCGAGGCAGGCCCATACGACTGCTCGGTAGGTACAGCGGCGTTGCGTGCGCATACGTCACATGAGCAACACAGGTCCCCTGCCCTGATTACCTGAGTACCTGTAGCCGGGCCGATGCGGATCCGCCCAGCAGGCGTATGCGCTGGAACAGTTCGTCAGGGGCACCGTGGGCCTCGAAACGGGTGGGAGCGGTGGCGGGCCGCCAGGTGGCCGGCCCCGTCACGGTTGGCGGCCGTCGCCACGACCGAGGCCATGAAGAACCCGACCGGTACCGGACAAACGATGGCCCGCGCGACGCGCGGACCTGCCCCAGCGAGAGGCTTCCGGCACCACCGCCCCCGGCTCGATCATGGCCCCCTGGAACCGGATCACGGACCGATCCGTTTGTCGCTCCGGGTACTGACTCACAGGCCGTGAAAGGGGCACGCCATGCGGCTGCGCTGGGCTGTACTGGACGACTTTCAGAAGGTGGCGGTCGAAGTCGCCGACTGGACACTCGTCGCGGACGACGTGGAGGTCGTCGTCTTCGACCGGCACATCGAGGGCGAGGACGCCCTGGCCGCGGCCCTGGCCGGCTTCGACATCGTGGTGACCCTGCGCGAGCGCGTGCCGTTCCCCGGCTCGCTGATCGCCCGGCTGCCCCGGCTGAAACTGCTCGTCGCCTCCGGCATGCGGAACTCCGTCATCGACTACGCGGTCGCCGAGGCGCACGGCGTCACGGTGTGCGGCACGGCCAGTTCCTCCGCGCCCCCCGTCGAACTGACCTGGGCGCTGTTGCTCGGCCTCGCCCGGGGCATCGTCGAGGAGAGCAGCGCCCTGCGCTCCGGTGGCCCCTGGCAGAGCACCGTCGGTGCCGATCTGTACGGTCGGCGGCTCGGGTTGCTCGGCCTGGGGAAGATCGGCAGCCGGGTCGCTCAGGTCGGGCTCGCCTTCGGCATGCACGTGAGCGCCTGGAGTCAGAACCTCGCCCGCGAGCGCACCGACGAGATCGGCGTCGAGCTCGCCCCCTCCAAAGAGGACCTCCTCGCGAGCAGCGACTTCGTCTCGGTCCACCTCGCGCTGAGCGACCGCACCCGCGGCCTGCTCGGCCCCGCCGAACTCGCCCTCCTGAAACCGGCCGCGTACCTGGTCAACACCTCACGCGCGGCCATCATCGATCAGGAGGCCCTCCTCGCCGCCCTGCACGAGGGCCGGATCGCCGGCGTCGGCGTCGACGTCTTCGACATCGAGCCCCTGCCCGCCGATCACCCGATGCGCACGGCCCCTCGCCTCCTCGCCACCCCGCACCTCGGCTACGTCTCCCGGGCCAACTACGCGACGTACTACGGCCAGGCGGTCGAGAACATCCAGGCGTTTCTGGCCGGTTCGCCGATACGGCTCCTGGCGCAGTGAGGTGTGTGTGCCGCCCGGGGACCGTCCCGCACGGTGGTCATGGCGCCTGTGCCGGCGGCGGCTGCGACCGCAAGTCACCGCGGTGAGCGCCCACAGGTCTCGCCGTGCCCGTTCGCGTGCCGCGCGTACGCAGCCGCGACCGTACCCGGCTCGTTCGGACTACGCGTACCGGTAGATCCGGCTCTGGTCCTCCATCTGGGCCGGTGTGACGTCCCACGGCGGCATCTTCTGATTCCGCGCGACGACTCGGCCGCGTTGAGCGTCGCCCCGGGCCAGCGGCTTGGCGGGGAGATAGCGGGCGCCCTGGTGCCGCCGCTGCCAGCGGAGCCAGAGAAGGTCCACAAAGGCGTGATGCATCCAGAACACGGGGTCGTTGACCGATGCGCCACCCATCATGTGGCCGCCGACCCAACGGTGGACCCGGTTGTGGGTGCGCCACGAAGCGGAGCCCCGCCCGGGCCCCCACCCTTCGATCTTGTTGCGGAACCCTTTGGCCGACCCGGAGTGCCACGGTGCCGTGTCGTAGACGGGGTCTTTGAGGGCCGCCTCCAGGTCCTTGGCCGTCGGCAGCGCGATCGGATCCCGGGGACGGCCCAGCTCACGCGTGAGGAACTCGGTGTCCGTGACTCCCACCTTGATCGTCCACTTGCCGTTGCGGTGGGCGAAGGGGCCGGACATCACCTGCCGGTCGGAACGCCGCCCGGTGCCGCCGAGCAGGTCGTCGGTCCACGGTACGGCCGTCCGCTTGCGGTCGCGCGTCCAGTCCCAGTACGGCAGGGTCACCGAATCGTCCACGCGCCGCAGCGCGCTCTCCAGGTCCAGCAGGAATTTGCGGTGCCAGGGCAGGAAGGATGGCGCCATGTGGGCGGCGCGCAGGCCGGCCTCCCCGTCGGGGGTGAAGTACTCGATGTGCGTACGCACGAAGTCGTCGTACTCACCGCGCCGTTTGAGCTCCAGCAGCGCGTTGACGAACCGGCGCCGTTCGGACCGGGTGAGTGTGCTGACGTCCTTACGCGTGTACACCACGGCGATGCTCCCCCTCGGCGTGCTCGTTCCGGTTCACCGTATGGCTGTCCTCCATGCGACTGTGCCGCTCACCCGTCGTGACCAGCCGTGCGTCGGGGCCGAGTTCGTCGACGGCTGCGCGCGCGGCGGCGAGCGGAGTCGCGTACGACTGATAGTGGTCGACCATGCTCATCCAGCTGCCGTCGGCCCGGCGCATCAAGTGCAACGGCCGCCCGTCCACGGTGACGTGCCACTCGCTCGGCCCGCTCTCCCCGGGCCGCCCGGCGTCATGTCTGACGCCTGCGATGCGGCGCCCCCGATACGTCTCGTCGAAGCGCTCCTCGCCGCCGGCCGGTCCCGGCCCCTTCCCGTCCGCTCCCGACTCGCTCGGGGTCGTCCCGGACGCCGCCAGTACCGGTGCGAGAGCCACCGAGAACGCCGATGCGCACAGCCCCCACAGCACCCGGCGTCGCACCGTGGTCCTGGCCGCGTGGGCGGGCGACGGCGCAGGGTGCGCGGAGCCGGATGCCACAGGCGTGACCGTCGCGGGCGCCTCGGGGCGCGCTGGTTGTGGCTGAAGTGGTTTGCCGGTTCGCAATGCCTGCCTCTTCCTCGCCCTGAATAGGGCGGTCCACATGACACACGCTCGACGGGCCACTCGCCTGCGCGACGTGATCGGCCCGGGATTCCCTCTCAGCCCTGCGCCCGCGGTCCGCATGCCTGCGGTGACTCGGACCACCAGGGGGAATCGCTACACCGCTTACAACGAGTCCTCGCGCGAGCGGAAACCGTGCTCGCCGAAGATTGCACCGCCCCACGCGGAAGGTCACCCGAATGAAGGGCACGTCATATCCGTTCCTCATCCCGCATCAGCACGCAGGGAAAGGCACGGTTGCGGCCATCAGCAGGCGAGTTGAGGACCGGCATCCGGTCGGCTGCGCTCGGCGCCAGGCGGTCCAACGGCGGCCGGGGCGAGGCGTGAGCGCTCGCCGCCGGACAGCAGGAGTCGACTCAAAGCCACCGTCGGCCCCTGGTCGGCCGTTGGGTCCGGAACCGGCTCGGGTGCCGGACGTCACGCGTCCGGCACCCGGAAGGGATTAACCGCTACCGACGGGACAAGGCCCGTCCTCGCCGGTAGAGGATGACGCCACCCGCCAGCAGGACCGCCGCTGCGCCCGAGGCCGCGATCATCTCCCCACCTCCGGTGTCGGGGAGGGAGGGCCGGTCCGTCGGAGGCTTGGTGTGCGGGGGAGTCGAGGGCTCCGGCGTGGACGGCGTGTCACCGTACCCGTCGTCGTCGTCGCCGTAGCCGGGCTCCTCGTGGCCATAGCCGTCGTCACCGTAGCCGGGCTTCTCGTGGCCGTAACCGTCATCGCCGTAGCCGGGCTTCTCGTGGCCATAGCCGGGCTTCTCGTGGCCGTAACCGTCGTCGCCGTAGCCGGGCTTCTCGTGGCCGTAGCCAGGCTTCTCGTGGCCATAGCCGTCGTCGCCGTAGCTGGGCTTCTCGTGGCCGTAGCCCGGCTCCTCGTCGCCGTAACCGCCGTCGTCGTCCCCGTAACCGCTGTCCTCGGACGCCGAGGGCTTCACCTGCGTCGGCAGCGGGCTAGGAGACTGCGTGGCGCCGGGGCCGTCCGGCTCCTCCGGCTCCTCACTGCCGTAAGAATCCTCGGCCTCAGCGCCGTCCTCGTCCCCACTCGCGACGGCGACGCTCTCGTCGTCACCGCCGTCGTCGCCACGCTCGTCGTCTCCGTAGTCGCTGTCCTGCGACGACGCCGAGGGCTTCACGTCCGCCGGCAGCGTGCTGGGAGACTGTGCGGACGTCGTCGCAGCGGAGCCGTCCGGCTCCTCCGACCCTTCACTGCCGTAAGAACCTTCGGCCTCAGCGCCGTCCTCGTCCCCGCTCACGGCGGCGACGCGACTGCTGCCGTCCGTGTCATCGCTGTCGTCGACAGCGGATGCGGCGGCCGACTGCTTGTCCTTCAGCGTGGCCAGGGCGTGCTCGACCGCCGCGTCGGCGCGGCTCTTGTGCTCGTCCAAGCCGTCGATGCGAGCGGTGTCGGGGGCATCGTTCGACCCCTGTGTGGTGGTGCCGCTGGTGCAGCCGTTCCCGGAGGAGGGGCCATTCACGGCTGCCTCACCGGAGGAGTTGCCGCAGGCTTGGGTGAGGGCCTCGCCATGCGAGTCCGCCAACGCCGGAATGCCGTACAGGGGCAGAAAGCTCGTCGCGGCCGCAGCCACAACCAGCCCCTTGCTCAGTTTCTTTCGCATCGTCGTCTTCCTGCTCAGGAAAGAGGAAAGGGGAACAGCCGACCCTGGCCAGAGGAGGAAAGCGTCAGGGTAGGCCCGTGCCGCAGCCATTCAGCCGACGCGTCAACGGCTCTTCACCGCTGACGGACCGGCAGCTGCTGCGGGAATCCGGTACAGGTGCACCGAGAAATCGATTAGGGAGCGGCTGGGCGAGTTCCGGATAACCGAGCTGTGCGCCACGGCGTACGGAATTCGTCAGCTTTTCCCTCTCTTCTTGCGGCGGGGGCCCGGGGTGGATTCTCTCCTCCCGTAGTTTCTCCTCCGCCTGATTTTCTGGCTGGTCCAGTGGTGGGATGCGGTGAAGTGCCAGTACCGACAGCCCGAGCACCGGTAGATGCGGTCAGGGGTTTTCTCCAACAATGACTGCTTGACCAGCCAGACCCTCGCCTCGGATTTGGTACGGAACGACGCTTTCCGTGTATCCGGGCATCGCGGCAAGATGATCATACCACTCACACACCCTCAAATATGCGATTCTCAACTCCCTTCAACTGAAGGGCGGAACCGATAGTGCATCCGCAGGAATGCTGCATCAAGCGGGTGACACTCTTACGGACCAACGGTCTTCAAACTTCGTCCGTACGGCCCCTATTTGGAAGCTGATGCGAGGGTGCGTTAATCGGATGACAGAAGCTCGCCCGGCCTGCGGTTCACGGATTCCCCGGCCGCCTTAAAAGGCGGCCATCGGGAAGGACGGTCGCCTCCGGCACTTCATGTGATTGACGCAGTGGAACGGAAAGCGCCCCTCCCTCCGTCAATGAGGATGCTCACCTCATCCGCCCGTCAGGGAGAGACGCTTTCAGGTCGGGCCTCCATCCCGGGGAATCGAGATGAGGCCCCTGACCGCCGAACGGTATTCGAACGATCAACCCCCGGCCCCAGTGGACTCAGGCCGTTCAGACAGCCGCGTCGATGAGGTCCGCAAGCTCCACCGTGACCGTGGCCGTAGCGGTGTTGGTGTTGCTGTTGGTGTTGGTGTTCGTGTTGTTGTTCTCGTTCACGATGACAATGGAGTCTTCGGAGCCGTTGTCGTCGTTGTCGCAGGCAGCGCTGGCAGCGGAGGCGGAACCCGCGAGGAGGGCCACCGCAGCGAGGGTCGACGCAGCTCCGCGCTTCATGGTCATGCGCATTATTGTCTCCGTTCCTTTTTCTTCCCCGTTGGAAGAACGAAACCGATATTGCCGCGACACCGGAGACCGCACAACTTGAAAGGCCTCTGAGCCCCGAACTTCACTCATATGGCCCTGTGCTGCAGCTGCTGTTGGTGCTCGAGCACTCAGGCCGGCCGACGGAAACGGCCGCACCGCAACGGCGAATCACACGAATAAACCAAGAGGACCGACCGCCACAGGCGACCGGTCTCTGAGGACACATCGAATTACCCTGGAACCACTCGGGGGCGACGGTAAACGAAATGCGCGGCTCGAGGCCGCGCATTCGCTTAGCTTGCCACCGTTCGAGAGGAGCTCCTCTTCCTCGGCGGATGAGGATGTGACCCCATCCGCCAGTCAGAGAGGAACGCTGTAGGTCGAGCCACGATCCCCGAGAGAATCGAATGGCCGTCGAACTGGACTCGAACGATCACCAGCCGACTGCATTGGGCTCAGCCCAGTGTTACAGGACCGCCAGCAGGAAGCCCAGGAGGCTCGGGTCCGAGGCGCTCTGCGCCGCAGCCGGAGCGGCCGCGGGGGCGGCAGCGGCGTCGGCCTCGTCGAGGAGCTCGACGGAGGCGGTGGCCGTCGCCGTGTTGTCGTTGTCGTTGCTGTTCGAGTTGGTGTTCTCGTTCTCGTTGACGATGACGATGCCCGGCTCGTCGTCGTAGTCGTTGGCGCTGGCAACCGAGGCGGAACCCGCGAGAAGGGCAACGGCAGCGAGAGCCGACGCGGCCCCGCGCTTCACGTTCGTGCGCATTGATATCTCCGTTCTGTGTCTTCCAGGCTGGAAGGACGAAACCAGTATTGCCTCAACTCCGGGGCACGCTCCACTTGGAATGCGCGTATACCCGGAACTTCATCCACATGGCCCTCTGAGGCAGATCATATGAACGCGGAATTCCCAGGTCGCGACGGGTCGCTCAGCCATTCGGAGTAATGACACACCGGTTAACCGACAGAGTTGGACCACGCCCTCATCCCTCGACCGATCGCGCGGCCGGTCGTGCGCCACGGTGACAGTGCTGCCGATACGCCTGACGTACACCGGACTTGAGGACCGTCTCGACGTGATCTTGTGCCGGTGAAGGCTGGTGGCGCTCGGAGGGTGTGGGGAACTGCCGCGCCGGCAGGCACCGGTGAGGCGCTCCTGCGGCTGAAACAGGGGCGGAGTAAGCCGACTTGGGCGTGCACGAGGATGGGCCGCCCGGTCGGTCGTTGCCGCCGGACTGTATACGACAGGATTCGCCACAGCTGAGACATGGGGACCGGCCAGCTGGAAGCGCGGTCCTCTCATGGCGGCCGGCAATGCCTCACGGCCGCTCGGGCGGTTGACGCACCGCTGGACGGTGGTGCGCTGCCTGGGGGCCTCGCGGTCGAATGCCGGTGGCCTGCTGCCCGGCTTCCCCGGCGAAGCCGGTGTCCGGCGGGGGGCGGGACCGTTCGCGGCGCGCCGGGGGTACACACGGACGGCCATCGCGTAAGTCGAAGCGGGTGCATCGCCGGCCTGTCCGGCGGTGGGTACGAAGACGAGGGGCGGCAGTTGCCGTCGGCTGCGCGGTGGGTCTCAGTGGTCGGTCCACCGCGGGACCGGCAAAGGGGGCAGTCGTCCGGCTCGTCGGCCGGGGCCCGTTCGACGGGCCCCGGCCACGCGTCGGTGAGCCCGTGCGGT
The DNA here is from genome assembly GCF_021474405.1 of [Streptosporangium] indianense. GTDB lineage: Bacteria > Actinomycetota > Actinomycetes > Streptomycetales > Streptomycetaceae > Streptomyces > Streptomyces indiaensis. Next base: position 28,843 of record NZ_JAKEIO010000046.1, on the reverse strand, counting down.
GTTGGAGCACCTGGGGGCCGGTTCAGGTCCTCGTCGGCGTCGGCCTGGGCCGTCACCGAGGAGGACCCGCTCCCATCGATCACCTCACGGCGGTCCTGCCATCGGCCGCATGGTGCCGGCGGTCCTCGACTGTGTGCCTGAGTGCCGGTGACGGCCGTCGCCCACTCAAGCCTTGGGGATCGCCGAGTGGGCGGCAGCGGTGTCGTCGGAGGACTGCCGGAGAGGAGCTACGTCAGCCGCAGATCTGGAAGCTCTCACCATCGGTCTTCAGCGTTGCGCAGACCGGGGCCATGGGCGCGGTGACCGTGACGCTTTCCTCGACGCCCGCCTTGACGGTCTTCTCCACCTTCGCGAGTTCCATGTCGCCCGAGGTGATGCGGACACTGACGGTCCGCGCCTGGTCGCAGGTCACGCTGACCGTGAACTGCTTGGTCAGGTTGTTGGTGACCGCGTGGCTGCCGACGCTGCAGGGAAAGGGCTCCTGAGGAGCGGCCTGCGCGGGCGCGGCAGCGATGAGCGGTGCTGAAGCCAGCAGCGCGGTGGCCGCACAACGGAGCATGCGAGGAGGCATTGGTTCTCCAGGGTGTTCAATTCGGCCGACCGCACGGGCGGCCGGCCGCTCGATCTCGGCGCGAAATGTTCCTTACGCGCCTTTGGCGGGAAGATCCGACCACGCTCGGTACGAGCTCTGCAACACGCGAACCCCGCAGATCCGCCACTCGGGTGACGGGCGTTCGAGATCCCAGGGCCGCACGTCGTCGCTCCGCGAGCTGAAGCTGCCGAAGACCCCGGCGCATGACGCGTGGAGGGCCGAAGGAACCGGCCACGCCGACGCCAGCCGCTCGACGGAGGCCTGAGAACTCCCGCACTGGCCAAGGGGTGAAAGGACCCCTAGGACACCACGTCCTTACGGGCGAAACCGCGGAAGGCCAGGGCGAACAGCACGAGCGCGTATGTCACGGAGAGCGCCGTGCCCTGGATCATGTCCGTCCACTGGAGCTGAGGCTGGACCGCGTCGAGCCACGCATACTGCCAGTGCGCGGGCAGGAAGTCCCGCCAGTCCCCGAGGGCCGTCACCTCGTCGAGGACGTTTCCGATGATGGTCAGGAACACCGCACCGCCGACGGCGCCGAGAGGCGCGTCGGTTCTGGTCGACAGCCAGAACGCCAGCCCCGCCGTGACGAGTTGGGAGACGAGGACGTACGCCACGACGATCACCAGGCGCTGCGCGGCGGTGCCGGAGGGCAGTGAGCCTCCGGTGGGGAGCTGCAACGGGCCCCAGCCGTAAGCGGCCGTCCCGACGGCAAGGGCGACGACCGGCAACAGCACGAGGGCGGCAAGGCTGAGGCCGAGTGCGACGACGAGTTTGGACCACAGCAGGCGTGCTCGGGGCACCGGCGCCGCGAGGAGGTAGCGCAGGGAGGACCAGCTCGCCTCCGCTGCGACCGTGTCCCCGAAGAACAGCGCCACGGGGACGACGAGCAGGAAACCGGCGGAGGCGAAGAGGTTCACGGCGGCGAAGTTGGCGCCGGACGCCGTGGCCGAGTCCATGAGGTTCACCCGGCCGTTGTCCTGGCCCGGCTCACCACCGATCTGGAAGGCGATGAGCAGGACGAACGGCAGGGCGAACATGATCGCCCCCATGACGAGGGTGCGCCGTCGCTTCACCTGCCTGACCAGCTCCACCCGCAGGGGCAGTGTGCGGCCCGCGCGGTAGCCGGACGCGACCTGAGGGGGACCGGCCACGACGCTGCTCATGCTTCAGCTCCGATCAGAGTGAGGAAGGCGTCCTCGAGGCGCCGGTGGGGGCCTACGGACTCCACGGCGACCTGCAGCTGTACCAGGCCGGCGACCAGGCGTGCCGGGGTTCCGCCGGCGTCGAGGCGGACGAGGAGTCCTTCGTCGGTGCGCACGGCCGAGGCCACGCCCGGCAGTGCCCCGACCTTCTCGACTAGGGGCACGTCCAGGGGGCCGGCGGTGCCCACCAGCAGCGTGTCCCCCGAGCCGACGATCTCCGTCACCGGGCCCGCCTGGACGAGCCGCCCGTGGTCCATCACCACCAGGTGGGTGCAGGTCTGTTCGACCTCGGCCAGCAGATGGCTGGAGACGATGACCGTGCGGCCGGCCGCCGCGTACCGCATCATGACCTCGCGCATCTCGCGGATCTGAGGGGGGTCCAGGCCGTTGGTGGGCTCGTCGAGAATGAGCAGGTCCGGCAGGCCCAGCATGGCCTGGGCGATGGCGAGGCGCTGGCGCATCCCCTGGGAGTACGTGCGGACCGGGCGGGCGAGGGCATCGCCGAGGCCCGCGATCTGCAGCGCTCCGTCCAGGTGCGCGTCCTCGGGCGGGCGGCCGGTGGCGCGCCAGTACAGTTCGAGGTTCTCGCGGCCGGAGAGATGCGGCAGGAAGCCCGCGCCCTCGACGAAGGCGCCGACCCGCGACAGCACGGGGGTGCCCGGCCGGATCGCGTGGCCGAAGACGCGGATCTCGCCGCCGTCGGGCTTGATGAGGCCCATCAGCATGCGCAGGGTCGTTGTCTTGCCCGCACCGTTGGGGCCGAGGAGACCCAGTACCTGGCCCTTCTCCACGCGGAAGGACAGGTCCTTGACCGCGTAACGGTCCGTCGACCCGGCGTATCGCTTGGACAGGTCCGTGATCTGCAGCGGCACTTCGGCCAGCGCGGGGTCGGGGGCGGGCGCTACCGTGCGGCGCCGTCCGCTCAGCAGCAGCGCCAGTGCGACGACCGCACCGGCCGGCGGCATCCACCACACCCAGGCGGGCAGCGGGCCCGCACCGCCGGTCCGGCCGAGGGGCATCGGCACCTCGAGCTCGCTCTTGAGGGAGACGGTGTACGTCGCCGGAGTCGTCGGTGAGGCGTAGGCGAGGTCGGTCGAGGCGAGGACCAGGCGGAGCCGGTGACCTTCGGCCACCTCGTGGTCGACGGCCGGGAGGGTGACGCTCACGTCCTTGCCTGCCTTCGCGCCCTCCACTCTGAGGGGCGTGACGAGTTGCGAGGGCAGTACCGGCCGGGTGCCGTCGCGGCCGATGTCGTACAGCTTCGCGAAGAGCACGGCGTCGTCGCTGGTCGAGGTCACGCGCACCGTCACGGTCGGCGAGCCGGTGATCTGCGCGTTCTTGCGGAACGGCGCCGACTCGAATGCGGCGAACTGGCCCGGGAAGTCGAGGGTCGCCCCGATGCCGAGCGAGGACAGCTGGGACAGGCCGCCCGCGCTGCCGAGGCCGGGCAGGGAGGAGACGCCGGGCGGGCTGGCACCGGCCGGGTTGTCGAAGCGCTGCTCGCGCCCGGTGAGGGTGACGGAGTGCCGGCCGCTCGTGAGGCCGGGGTAGGTGTCCTCGGCCACTCCGGTCAGCCTGGGACTGCCGGTGCCGGTGCCGGTGCCGACGGTGCGCGTGACCCGGAAGGCGGGGCCCGTGCCGGCGCCCTTCTCGTCCTTGAGGTAGCGGTCGAACCACGTCTGTACCCGGGCCCGGACGCGGCTGGTCTCAGTGTCGCCGCCGTCGTGACCGCCGGCGATCCAGTCGACGTCGACGGGGGCACCGCCCTCGCGGATCGTCTTCGCCGCCGCATCGGCCTGGTTCAGCGGGAAGAGGGAGTCGGTCCGGCCCTGCACGAGGAGGGTGGGCACCTTGATGCGGTCACCGACGGCGGTGGGTGAGCGTTGCTCCAGCAGTTCGCGCGCCTCGGTGTCCGGCTTCCCTGATGCGGCGACGCGTTCGTACATCCGGCACAGCACGGGCTCGAGCCTCCGGCAGCCGCCACCGGTGTTGACGAAGACGCCGGCCCACAGCTTCTTGAACACGCCGTTCGGGAACAGCGCGTCCGCGAGGTTCCAGTACGTGATCGACGGGGCGATGGCGTCCACCCGGTCGTCGTGGCCCGCCGCCAGCAGCGCGACGGCGCCGCCGTAGGAGGCTCCCGCCATGCCCACGCGCGGGTCGCCGGGCCTGTCGAGCTCGACCTGGGGCTGCTCGGCCAGCCAGTCGATGAGCTTCGAGACGTCGGCCACCTCGCCCTCGGGGTCGTTCAGCCCGATCTTCCCCGTGGACCGTCCGAAGCCGCGCGCCGACCAGGTCATCACCGCGTACCCGTCGCGGCTGAGGTCCTCCGCCTGCTGCCGCACGTCGTCCTTGCTGCCGCCGAAGCCGTGCCCGAGCAGGACGGCGGGGCGGCGGCCACCCGAACCCGCGGTGAAGTACGAGGTGTCGATGCGTACCCCGTCGCCCACGGTCATGAGCCGGTCGGCGCGGTGCACCGGGGGCGGGTCGTCGGAGGCGACGGCCGACGTCACCGTCCATGTACCCGCACCGGCGAGCAGGACGGTGGCGGACGCGGCAGCGATGAACCGTCGCCGTCGCCGTGACCACAGTCCCCGCAGTCCGGGCAGTCGAGGATTCATGCGTCAACGGTAAGGGCTCGATCCGTCGGCAAGTTGTCGACCGGAGAGCGAACCCCGCCCCCTCCCCAAGGAGTACGGCTTCTGTGCGCGTACTGCAGGCGTGGTAGGAGGCCGCCTTCTTGAGCGGCTGTCAGGCGGAGTGGGGGCTCCGCTCCGCCCGCTGCGACCCCCCGGAGAGCCGACCGTCACGCTCACGTCCCGTCGGGCCGGGTAGGCGTCCGATGCCGCGTGCGCAACCGACAAGGCCAGGAGGACCTGTTGGTGATCTGTAAGCCCTTAGGGGCCAATAGGGATCAACTGGACTAATACCGCATTGTACTGACCAACGGCCAGGTCATCCTCGACATAGCGTCACCCAACACGTCAGGAAGGCCCTTCAGGATGCGCGAAATCTTCACCGCCCGACGGCGGATCGTCGCAGCGATCTCCGCTGTGGCCGCGGCGGCCGCCATCGGGAGCGGTACCGCTCTGCCCGCCGGAGCCACCCCCTCTGCAGGAAGGATTCTGCAAGAGGGCTCCGCCAACGCGGTCGAGAACAGCTACATCGTCGTACTGAAAGAGTCCGCCGGGTTCAGGGCGAACTCCACGAAAGGCGAAGATCTGGCAGCCAAGTACGGCGCCACCGTGGACTGGACCTACGACGCCGTACTCAACGGCTTCGCGGCCCGTATCAGCGCCTCCGGAGCGAGGAGTTTGGCGGAGGATCCGGCCGTCGAGTTCGTCGAGCAGGACCGGATGGTCCACCTCGAGGCCACCCAGTACAACCCCCCGTGGGGCCTGGACCGCATCGACCAGCCCCGGCTCCCGCGTGACCTGACGTACTCCTACCCGGACACGGCGGGCAAGTCCGCGACCGTGTACGTGATCGACACGGGAGTGCGCATCACTCACACCGAGTTCGCAGGACGCGCCAGATACGGCTACGACTTCGTCGACCGTGACACCACCGCCTCTGACGGCAACGGGCACGGAACACACGTCGCCACCACGGTCGCCGGCAAGACCTACGGCGTGGCGAAGCAGTCCAAGATCGTGTCGGTGCGCGTGCTGGACAACAACGGGGCCGGCACCCTCTCCGGTGTCATCGCGGGCGTCGACTGGGTCACGGTGCGTCGCGTCCGGCCCGCCGTCGCCAACATGTCGCTGGGCGCAGGCGTCAGCACGTCGCTGGACACCGCGGTGAGGAACTCCATCGCCTCCGGTGTGACCTACGCGGTGGCCGCCGGCAACTCGAACACGGACGCCACCTCCTTCTCACCCGCCCGGGTGGGTGCTGCCCTCACGGTGGGGGCCAGCACCTTGACGGACAGCAGAGCCAGTTTCTCGAACTACGGTGCCCGGCTCGACATGTTCGCGCCCGGCTCCCTGATCACAGCCGGCTGGAACACCAGCGACACGGCGACGGCCACGCTCTCCGGCACATCCATGGCGACCCCCCATGTCGCGGGAGCCGCGGCCGTCTACCTCACCTCGCACCCCAGCGCCGGTCCGGCGACCGTGCACAGCGCCCTGGTGAACGGGGCCACACCCGGAGTCCTCAACAACGTCGGGCCCGGTTCGCCCAACAGGCTTCTCAGACTCGTGCCGTAGCTGATCGATTCCAGAGATCAGGTGTCGAAGGCGGTCCGTGAGTACGGGCCGGGTCCGGTGTGGCCTTCGCGCCTGACTGCTTGACTGCCTGACTGCTTGACGGGAGTTCAGTGGTTGCGCGGGAAGCCCAGGTCGACGCCCGCCGGGGCGTCGGCCGGGTCCGGCCAGCGGGTGGTGACGACCTTGCCGCGGGTGTAGAAGTGCGTGCCGTCGTTGCCGTAGATGTGGTGGTCGCCGAAGAGCGAGTCCTTCCAGCCGCCGAAGCTGTGGTAGCCGACGGGGACCGGGATGGGGACGTTCACGCCGACCATGCCGGCCTCGACCTCCAGCTGGAAGCGGCGGGCCGCGCCGCCGTCCCGGGTGAAGATCGCGGTGCCGTTGCCGAACGGCGAGGCGTTGATGAGGTCCAGGGCCTCCTCGTACGTCTCGGTGCGCAGCACGGTCAGCACCGGGCCGAAGATCTCGTCCTGGTAGGCCTTCGCGGACGTGGGCACCCTGTCGAGCAGCGAGATGCCGATCCAGTGGCCGTCCTCGAAGCCGTCGACGGTGAAGCCGGTGCCGTCCAGGACGACCTCGCAGCCCTCGGCGGCCGCGCCCTCCACGTAGGAGGCGACCTTGTCGCGGTGGACCTTGGTGATCAGCGGGCCCATCTCGGACGTCGGGTCGTCGCCGGGGCCGATCTTGATCTTCTCGGCGCGCTCGCGGATCTTCTCCACGAGCTCGTCGCCGATCGCGCCGACCGCCACGACCGCGGAGATGGCCATGCACCGCTCGCCCGCGGAGCCGTAGGCGGCGCTGACCGCCGCGTCGGCGGCTGCGTCGAGGTCGGCGTCCGGGAGGACCAGCATGTGGTTCTTGGCGCCGCCCAGGGCCTGGACGCGCTTGCCGTTGGCGGAGGCGGTGGTGTGGATGTAGCGGGCGATCGGGGTGGAGCCGACGAAGGAGACGGCCTTGACGTCCGGGTGCTCCAGGAGGCGGTCCACGGCCACCTTGTCGCCGTGGACGACGTTGAAGACACCGTCGGGCAGACCCGCCTCGGCGAGCAGCTCGGCGATCTTGAGGGACGCCGACGGGTCCTTCTCGGACGGCTTCAGCACGAACGTGTTGCCGCACGCGATGGCGATGGGGAACATCCACATCGGCACCATCGCCGGGAAGTTGAACGGCGTGATGCCCGCGACGACGCCGAGCGGCTGGCGAATGGAGGACACGTCGACGCGGCTGGCGACCTGCGTGGACAGCTCGCCCTTGAGCTGCACGCTGATGCCGCAGGCCAGGTCGACGATCTCCAGGCCGCGGGCGACCTCGCCGAGGGCGTCGGAGTGGACCTTGCCGTGCTCGGCGGTGATCAGCTCCGCGATCGCGTCCCGGTTGGCGTCCAGCAGGGCGCGGAACGTGAACAGGATCGAGGTGCGCTGGGCCAGCGAGGACTGGCCCCAGGTCAGGTAGGCCTCCTTGGCGGCGGCGACCGCGGCGTCCACCTCGTCGACCGAGGCGAATGCGACCTTCGTCGTCACCTCGCCGGTCGCCGGGTTGGTCACCGGCCCGTACGTGCCCGAGGCGCCTTCGACGGTCTTGCCGCCGATCCAGTGGTTGACGATCTTCGTCATGGCCGGGAACTCCTTCACAGATGGCGGCGTCGGGTGGAGACGTGCCGTTCGTACAGCTCACGTGCCTTGACCGCGGACGGCCGTGTCGCGGTCTCGGCCACGGGTACATCCCACCAGGCCTGCGCGGGAGGCGCGCCCGACACTGTGTCTGCCGTTTGGGTCTCGACGTAGACACATGTGGGAGTGTCGGCCGCCCGGGCCTCGGCGAGGGCCTCCCGCAGGTCCCGGACGGTCTTCGCGCGCAGGACGCGCATGCCGAGGCTGGCCGCGTTGGCGGCGAGGTCGACGGGCAGCGGCGCCCCGGTGTACGAGCCGTCCTCGGCCGGGAAGCGGTAGGCGGTGCCGAACCGCTCACCCCCCACCGACTCGGACAGACCGCCGATCGAGGCGTAGCCGTGGTTCTGGATGATCAAGACCTTGATCGCGATGCCCTCCTGCACGGCCGTCACCAGCTCCGTGGGCATCATCAGGTACGTGCCGTCGCCGACCAGCGCCCATACGGGCCGGTCCGGGGCGGCCATCTTCACGCCGATGGCGGCCGGTATCTCGTAGCCCATGCAGGAGTAGCCGTACTCCAGGTGGTACTGGTCGCGCGACCGGGTCCGCCACAGTTTGTGCAGGTCGCCGGGGAGGGAGCCGGCGGCGTTGATCAGGATGTCCGACGCGTCGGCGATCTCGTCCAGGGCGCCGAGGATCTGGGGCTGGGTCGGGCGGGTGTCGGGTTCGTCCACCTCGTAGCAGGCGTCGACGCGCTGCTCCCAGCGCTCCTTGTCCTCGGTGTACTCGGTGGCGTACGGGCCGGCGACCCGGTGCGCGTGCACCCGGAGGGCGTCGGTGAGCTCCTGCAGACCGCTGCGGGCGTCCGCGACCAGCGGCTGACCGGCCAGCTTGTGACCGTCGAAGGGCGCGATGTTGAGGTTGAGGAAGCGCACGCCGGGGTTGCCGAACAGCGTGCCGGAGGCGGTGGTGAAGTCGGTGTAGCGGGTGCCGACGCCGATCACCAGGTCGGCGGTGCGGGCGAGTTCGTTCGCGGTGGCGGTGCCGGTGTGGCCGACGCCGCCGACGTCCTGGGGGTGGTCGTGGCGCAGGGAGCCCTTGCCGGCCTGGGTGGAGGCGACCGGGATGCCGGTGGACCGGGCGAACTCGTCGAGGGCCTCCTCGGCGCGGCTGTGGTGGACGCCGCCGCCCGCGATGACCAGGGGCCGCCGGGCCGCCCGGATCGTCCGCACCGCCTCGGCGAGTTCGGCCGGGTCGGCGCCGGGCCGCCGTACGGTCCAGACGCGCTCGGCGAAGAACTCCTCGGGCCAGTCGTACGCCTCGGCCTGCACGTCCTGGGGCAGGGCGAGGGTGACGGCGCCGGTCCCGACGGGGTCGGTGAGGACGCGCATCGCGTTCAGCGCCGAGGGGATCAGGGCCTCGGGCCGGGTGATCCGGTCGAAGTACTTCGACACCGGGCGCAGGCAGTCGTTGACCGACACGTCGCCCGCGTACGGCACTTCGAGCTGCTGCAGGACCGGGTCGGCGGGGCGGGTCGCGAAGACGTCGCCGGGCAGGAGCAGCACCGGGAGGTGGTTGACGGTGGCGAGGGCCGCCCCGGTGACGAGGTTGGTGGCGCCCGGGCCGATGGACGTCGTCACCGCGTGGGTGGACAGGCGGCCGCACTGGCGGGCGTAGCCGACCGCCGCGTGCACCATGGCCTGCTCGTTGCGGCCCTGGTGGTAGGGCATCTCCTCGGCGTGCTCCAGGAGCGCCTGGCCGATGCCGGCGACGTTGCCGTGGCCGAAGATGCCCCAGGTGGCGCCGATGAGCCGCTGTCGGACGCCGTCGCGTTCGGTGTACTGGGCCGAAAGGAAGCGCACGAGCGCCTGTGCGACCGTCAGTCGCGTCGTCGAGGTCATCGGTGTCCCTCCCTCTGGGTGGTCACGGATACGCGACGGTCACCGCGAACGTTCACACGGCTGAGCGGCGTGCGCCTTGTGCGGTGCACCTCCGAGGTGCGCCTTGTGCGGGAGACCTCCGGCGCGGGGCCGTAGCGGGCGGGGAGTTGTCGCTCGCACTTCGCTCCTGCCAAAGCAAAGCGGCGTCCCGCGCCGGAGGCGATCTGGGCCCGGGACCTGCCCGGGAGAGGGAACGGCCGGACTTCCGCGCCGCCCGGAGGAAGGGCCTGCGGGACCTGCGGGCCGCCCGGAAGGGAGATCTGCCGGGCCTCCGCGCCGCCACCCGGGAGAGGGAACCCTCGGGCTTCGGTGCGGTCGGCCGTGGCGGAGGCGTGAGTGGTCATGCGGCGGCCCTCACAGCAGTCCGACGGCGGTGTCCACGGCGGCGGCCACATCGCCGTCCGCCGGATACAGCAGCGAACGGCCGACCACCAGCCCGCGCACGGTGGGCAGTTGCAGGGCGCCGCGCCACTTCTCGTACGCCCCGTCCTGGTCGTCCCCGACCTCCCCGCCGAGCAGCACGGCGGGCAGGGTGGAGGCCGCCATGACCTCGGCCATGTCGTCGGGGTTCTCGGTGACCGGCACCTTCAGCCAGGTGTAGGCGGAGGTGCCGCCCAGACCCGAGGCGATGGCGATCGACTTGGTGACGGCCTCGGCGGAGAGGTCGTTGCCGACCTTGCCCTCGAGGGTGCGGCGGCTGAGGAACGGCTCGACGAAGACGGGGAGCTTCCGGGCGGCCATGTCGTCGATCGCGCGGGCGGTGGACTCCATCGTGGTGAGGGAGCCCGGGTCGTCGTAGTCGATGCGCAGGAGCAGTTTGCCGGCGTCGAAGCGGAGACGCTCGATGTCCTCGGGGCGGTGGCCGGTGAAGCGGTCGTCGAGTTCGAAGCTGGCGCCCTGCAGCCCACCGCGGTTCATCGAGCCGAGGACGACCTTGTCGTCCAGCGCGCCGAGCAGGAGCAGGTCGTCGAGGATGTCCGCGGTGGCGAGGACGCCGTCGACGCCCGGGCGGGACAGGGCCAGGCAGAGGCGTTCGAGGAGGTCGGCACGGTTGGCCATGGCCATGCTGCGGCCGCCGACCCCGAGGGCGCCACGGGCCGGGTGGTCGGCGGCGACGACCATGAGGCGGCCGTTGCCGTACAGCAGCGGTCGGCGGGTGCGGCGGGCGGCGGCCTCGGCGATCGCCTCCGGGCGGTGGCAGCGCAGGTGGACGAGTTCGGAGATGTTCACGCTCACTGGACGGCCCCCGCGGTGACGGCCGCCTCGATCTCGTCCGGGGTGGGCATCGCCGAGGAGCACTCCAGGCGGGAGGCGACGATGGCGCCGGCAGCGTTGGCGTGCCGCATGGTCCTCTCCAGGTCCCACCCGGCCAGCAGGCCGTGGACGAGACAGCCGCCGAAGGCGTCTCCGGCGCCGAGTCCGTTGAGGACGTTCACCGGCAGCGGCGGGACCTCGGCGCTCTCACCGGCGCTGTTCACCGCGAGGACGCCCTTGGGGCCCTGCTTGACGACGGCGAGTGCGACGCCGGCGTCCAGGAGGGCCCGGGCCGCGGCGTGCGGTTCGCGTACGCCCGTGGCGACCTCCACCTCGTCGAGGTTGCCGACGGCGACGGTGGTGTGGCGCAGGGCCTCGGCGTAGAAGGGGCGGGCTGTGTCGGGGTCGGTCCAGAACATCGGACGCCAGTCGAGGTCGAAGACGGTCGTGCCGGCCTTGGCGCGATGGGCGAGGGCCGCGAGGGTCGCCGTGCGGCTGGGCTCCTCGCTCAGACCCGTGCCCGTGACCCAGAAGACGCGGGCGTCACGGAGGGCGTCGAGGTCGAGTTCGTGGGCGTCGATCTCCAGGTCGGGGGCCTTGGGCCGGCGGTAGAAGTACAGCGGGAAGTCGTCCGGCGGGAAGACCTCGCAGAAGGTGACCGGGGTGGGCAGCCCGGGCACCGGGGTGACCCAGCGGTCGTCCACGCCGAAGTCCCGCAGGGCCTGGTGGAGGTAGGTGCCGAAGGGATCGTCGCCGGTGCGGGTGATCACGGCCGTCCGCCGTCCCAGACGGGCCGCCGCGACCGCGACGTTGCTCGCCGAGCCGCCGAGGAACTTACCGAAGGACGTGACCTGCGGCAGCGGGACGCCGGTCTGGAGTGGATACAGGTCCACTCCGATCCGCCCCATGGTGATCAGGTCGTACGTCATCGGTGTCCCCTCGATGCTCGGCTCTCCCCGGCTTTCTAGCCCCCTCTCGAAGCCCTGTCAATGTTTTGTCCAGACATTCGGACCAGATCATGACAGCGCTTTCCGTCTGTGACCGTCCGTCTGTCACGTCCGCTGTGCGCTCTCCGGCGTCCGTATCCAGGGCCGCACCCGGGTCCGCGTTGGTGCCCTCACAGTTCCGTAGTCTTCAGCCCCGCGCCCCCGCCCGCCTCTCCGGACGGCCGGGCACCGGCGTGTGCGGCGTCAAGGCACCCCGCCGCCCGTCCCGCGGGCATCTTTGCCCCGGCTGTGTCACAAACGCCCCTCTTCTGTCACACATGTCGCGTGTACGCGGGTCTTCCGTCACACCCGGCCCACAGGGCCTGCCCCGTCTCGCCGGGCGTCGTTGACCGGACACAGGCTTGTTGATCGCCAGCGCAGTGCCCGGCTCCCTCGGACGGCCGCCCACGGTCGCCGCCGTGGTGCGCGCGGGGAGGTGCACGTCATGACCGACCGGAGACTCTGGTCCTACAAGGAGATCGCAGCGCACATCCGGGTGCAGCCGGACACCGTGCGGTCCTACCGCAAGCACGGGCTGCTGCCCCCGCCCGACCACGTCGAGGGCGGCAAGCCCTACTGGTACGCCGACACGGTCCGGGCCTGGGTCGCCTCCCGGCCCGGCAACCGCGGCCGAAGAGCGGACTGACCACCTAGCCCGGCCCCGTCCCCGTGCCCCGCCCTCGCGTGGGGCACGGCCGTCCACCAGTGCGTCAGCTCCACGGCTCGATGACCGTGACTCCCGCTCCCGGTGCCGTGCCCATCGCCGCCAGCGCGGCCGGGGCGTCGTCCAGCGCGATCGTCGACGTCACCAGCAGGTCGGGGCGCAGCACACCGCCGCGGACCAGCTCCAGCATCGGCGGGTAGCTGTGCGCGGCCATGCCGTGGCTGCCGAGCAGTTCGAGCTCGAGGGCGATCGCGCGGGCCATCGGCACAGGTGTGGTGCCGTCCGGCGAGGGCAGCAGGCCGACCTGGACGTGCCGGCCGCGGCGGCGCAGGCCGTTCACCGAGGCGGCACAGGTGACGGGTGAGCCCAGGGCGTCGAGGGAGAGGTGGGCGCCGCCGCCGGTCAGGTCCCGGACGGCCGCCGCGGTGTCGGGCACGGACATGGCGTCCAGGCACCGCGCCGCCCCGAACGTGCGCGCCAGGTCCAGGGCGGCGGCCGACACGTCGACGGCCACGACCCGCGCGCCCGACGCCGCCGCGATCATCACCGCCGAGAGGCCGACCCCGCCGCACCCGTGGACCGCCACCCACTCCCCCGCCGCGACCCGGCCCTGCTGCACCACCGCCCGGTAGGCAGTGGCGAACCGGCAGCCGAGCGAGGCCGCCGTCGCGTAGGACAGCTCCCCGGGGAGTGCCACGAGGTTGACGTCGGCGTGGTCCAGCGCCACGTACTGGGCGAAGGACCCCCAGTGGGTGAAGCCGGGCTGGGTCTGGCGCTCGCACACCTGGTGGGCTCCCGCCGCGCAGGACGGGCATGTGCCGCAGGCGCAGATGAACGGCACGGTGACCCGGTCGCCGGGCCGCCACCGGGTCACCCGGGCGCCCGCCGCCTCGACGACCCCGGCGAGTTCGTGCCCGGGGACGTGGGGCAGTGTGATGTCCGGGTCGTGGCCCTGCCAGCCGTGCCAGTCGCTGCGGCACAGCCCCGTGGCCTCCACCCGCACGACGACTCCGTGCTCCGCGGGCTCGGGATCCGCCACGTCCCGCACTTCGGCCGGCTCCCCGTACCGCTCGAACACCACGGCCCGCATGACCTGCCCGCCTTCCGTTCGTACCCCGGGGACCCGGGGCCGATTCCGTTCGTACCCCGGGGACCCGGGACCGATCGCTGCCGCGCGGTCCCGGGCCGTCGCGCCTCGGGGCACGCTAACCCCTTGGCACGGCTGCGGTGGTCGGCGAGGCCCGGGCAGCGGGCCTCAGCTCCGGGGGCCGACCTTGTCCCGCGCCGGTTCCCCGCCCTTCGCCGGTCCTTCGTCCTTCGAGGGATCCTCGTCCGAGGCCGATTCCTCGCTCGTCGCCGGTTCCCCGTCCGTCAGTGGTTCCCCGTACGTCAGCGGTTTCCCGTCCTCCGCCGGTGCCGGATCGGCCTCGCTCAGGCCGAAGCGTGTGTGGAAGCGGCGCAGCGGGCCCGGGGCCCACCAGGTGGCGCGGCCCGTGAGGCGCATGACCGCGGGGACCAGGAGACTGCGGACGATCATCGCGTCCATCAGGACCGCCAGGGCGATGCCCAGCCCGAGCATCTTGGTGTTGGTCACCCGGGAGGTGCCGATGGCGACCATGACCACGGCCAGGATGACCGCCGCCGCGGTGATCAGGCCGCCCGTTCGCTGCAGGCCGTACCGCACGGACCGTTCGTGGTCGCCCGTGTGGTCGTACTCCTCCTTGATGCGGGACAGCAGGAACACCCCGTAGTCCATGGACAGGCCGAACGCCACACAGAACATCAGGACCGGCAGGGTCGTCTCGATGGAGCCGGGGCTGGTGAAACCGAGCAGGCCGGACAGGTGGCCGTCCTGGAAGACCCAGACGACCGCGCCGAACATGGCCGTCAGACTGAGCGCGTTCAGCACGACTGCCTGGACCGGTATCAGCACGCTGCCCGTGAGGAGGAAGACCAGGAGCAGGGTGACGATCGTGATGAAGACGGCCGCGAGGGGCAGGCGCTCCCCGATGGCGTCCTTGGAGTCGACCAGGACCGCCGCCGTGCCGGTCACCTCGGTGGAGAAGGGGGCGTCCACGGCGCGCAGTTCACCGACGAGTCGCTGCGCCGGATCGCCGACCGCCTCGCCCTTCGGCAGCACCGTGAAGTACGCGGAGTCGCCCTTGACCAGCGGCCCGTCCACCCGCAGCGCATCGGGAAGCCGGGCGATCCGCTCCTTGTAGGCGCCGTACTGGGCCTCGGTCGCACGGCCCTCGGCCAGCACTTCGAGGCCGCCGCCGGGGCTTCCCGGGAAGCCCTCCCGGATGTGCTGCTGCACGACGTGGGACTCGGACGCCGAGGGCAGCTGACGGTCGTCGGCGGTGCCGAACTTCACGCCCAGGAAGGGCAGTCCCAGCAGGACGAGGACGGCAGTCGTGCCCAGCGCGAAGACGGGGGCGCGGCGCATGACGAGCGTCGCCGTACGTGCCCAGGCACCGCCCTCCTCCCCGTCGTCCGGCTTCGGACGGTGCCCCCGCCGCCGGAACACACGCCGCAGGTCCCAGGAGTTGACCCGGTGCCCGAGCAGCGTCAGCGCGGCCGGGAGCAGGATCAGCGCGGCCGCCGCGGCCAGCAGGACGACCGCGATCCCGGCGTAGGCGAAGGAGCGCAGGAAGTACTGCGGGAAGACCAGCATCGCGGCCAGGGACACGGCGACGGTGAGGGCGGAGAACAGCACGGTGCGGCCCGCTGTGCGCAGGGTGGTGCCGATCGCCGTCACGGGTTCGGCACCGGTCGACAGTTCCTCGCGGAAGCGGCGGACGATGAACAGGGCGTAATCGATGGCGAGTCCGAGGCCGAGGGCCGTGGTGAGGTTGATCGCGAACACGGACACGTCGGTGAGTTCGGTGAGGGCGCGCAGGATCGCGTTGGTCCCGAGGATGGCGACGATGCCGATGCCGAGCGGCAGCAGGGCCGCGACGGCGCTGCCGAAGACCATGACCAGCAGGACGAGTGTGATCGGCAGGGCGATGAGCTCGGCCCGGGAGAGGTCCTCCTGGATGACCGTCTGCATCTCGTGCCGTACGGCGACCGGGCCGCCGACCGTGACCTCGGCCGGGCCGTGCGCGCCGCGGTAGTGGGGCGCGATGCGCTCCAGGGTCTCGCCGGCGGTCTTCTCGTCGCCGGTGATGCGCGCGGCGATCAGCGCCTCGTGGCCGTCCTGCGAGCGCAGGGCCGCGGCACGGGACTGCCAGTAGGAGCCGATGCCGGTGACACCCCGCTCGCCTGCCAGGCGCTCGGTGAGCCGCTCGGCCTCGGCGGCGACGGCCGGGTCGTCGACCGAGGCGTCGCCCGCGTCGAGCAGGAGCAGCAGATTGGGCTGGGAGCCGGGGAACTCGCGCTCCAGGGCCTTGGTCGCGTGGGTGGACTCGGCGGACGGATCCTCCCAGCCGCCCGCGCCGAGCCGGTCGGCCACACCGCTGCCGGCCAGCACCGCGAGCGCGGTGAGCACCAGCGCCACCAGCAGCGACAGTCTGGGTCGGGCGGTGACGAAACGGGTCCAGCCCCGGACGCGCGGTCGTGTGTTGACTTCGGTCATCGTGCGGTGTCCCCTTCACCGAGACCCGTGTCCAGGCGCAGCCTGACAGCATGGAGCTGCCAAGAACCGGCAAACACGAGAGATCGCTCGCATTTCTGGCTCCAGAATGCGAGTGACCGCTCGCGTTTGTCAATCACGTGATCAGACCTGGGGATAACGCGTGCCCGAGAAGCCCGAGAAAGCCGGTACCGAGACGACGACGGCGACGGCCGAGGACCGCCCGCGCCGCCGCCAGGCCCGCGGCGAGCGCCGCATCACCCAGCTGCTCGAGGCCGCCGCCGCGGTCTTCTCCACGACCGGCTACACGGCCGCCAGCACCAACGCCATCGCCCGTGAGGCAGGCGTCTCCCCGGGCACGCTGTACCAGTTCTTCCCGAACAAGGAAGCGATCGCGATCGAGCTGGGCAGCCGGCTCATGCACGAGATGCGGCAGTCGTACGACGAGATCCTGACCCCGATCGACCCCATGGTGACCCCGCTGGAGGAAGTGATCACCGGAGCCGTCGACCGGTTCATCGAGTTCAACGGCCGTCACCCGGCCTTCTTCGCGCTCATGCACGGCCCCGACATCCCGGGCCGCATCGCCGAGGAGCACGACGCGCTGCACACCACCCTCGTCGCCCGGGTCGAGGCCCT
Organism: [Streptosporangium] indianense; assembly: GCF_021474405.1. Classification (GTDB taxonomy): domain Bacteria; phylum Actinomycetota; class Actinomycetes; order Streptomycetales; family Streptomycetaceae; genus Streptomyces; species Streptomyces indiaensis. Next base: position 12,171 of record NZ_JAKEIO010000046.1, on the reverse strand, counting down.
CCTCGTCCCGTTCGTGCCCGACGCGTCCGCTCCGGCCGTCACCCGCACCGCCCAGATGTGCGTCGGCATCTACAAGGCCGGCCTGGAGCTGATCCTGGCCCACGAGGGCGCCGAGCGGGAGGCCTACGTGCAGGAGCTGAAGGACGCCCTCCTGCGGTATCTGCGACCGCTGGCGGGGGCGTCGTGCGCCGATACCCCCTAGGGGTACAGTGGGCGGTGCGGGTCCCCAGCGGACCCCACAGCCCCACCTGCCTCTGCGAGGAGTAACGACATGACCGCCCAGACCGACACCACGGGCCCCGTCACCACCGTCTTCAAGGTGAGCGGCATGAGCTGCGGACACTGCGAGGGCGCGGTGTCCGGCGAGATCTCCCGGATCCCGGGCGTGAGCTCGGTGACGGCCGTCGCCAAGTCCGGCGAGGTCACCGTCGTCTCCGCGGCCCCGGTCGACGACGAGGCCGTGCGCGCCGCCGTCGACGAGGCCGGTTTCGAACTGGCCGGCCGGGCCTGAGCCCCACGAGTTCCGCGACCGGCGAGGTCTGAGACGCGCCGGTCCTGGCACTCGTACCCGTGTACGGGCCGTACGCCGCCGTCCCGGCCCGTACGGCCCTTCGCGCTTCCCGGGCGCGCGCATCACTGGAGTGAGGACATGACCAGCACCACCGTCCCGGCACCGGCCGACCGCGAACCGGCCCTCGCCGAGGTCGAGCTGCTCATCGGCGGGATGACCTGCGCCTCCTGCGCGGCCCGCGTCGAGAAGAAGCTCAACCGCATGGCCGGCGTGACGGCCACGGTGAACTACGCGACGGAGAAGGCCCGGATCGCGTACCCCGAGGGCACCGAGGTCGCCGACCTGATCGCCACCGTGGTGAAGACCGGGTACACCGCCGAGGAGCCCGCACCCGCGCGGGAGGAGACCGGCGAGGCCGACGAGGACCCCGAGCTCTCCGCCCTCCGGCGGCGCCTCACCGTCTCCGCCGCCCTCGCCCTGCCCGTGATCCTGCTGGCGATGGTCCCGGCGCTGCAGTTCGACAACTGGCAGTGGCTCTCGCTCACCCTCGCAGCACCGGTCGTCGTCTGGGGCGGACTCCCCTTCCACCGGGCCGCCTGGACGAACGCCCGGCACGGCGCCGCCACCATGGACACGCTGGTCTCCCTGGGCACCCTGGCCGCGTTCGGCTGGTCCCTGTGGGCGCTGTTCCTGGGCGACGCGGGCATGCCGGGCATGCGGCACCCGTTCGAGTTCACCGTCTCGCGCGGGGACGGCGCCTCCGCCGTCTACCTGGAGGTCGCGTCCGGCGTCACCGCGTTCATCCTGCTGGGCCGCTGGCTGGAGGCCCGTTCCAAGCGCCGTGCCGGAGCCGCGCTCAGGGCGCTGATGGAACTCGGCGCCAAGGACGTCGCCGTGCTGCGGGACGGGCGCGAGGTGCGGATCCCGGCGCAGCGGCTGGCCGTGGGCGACCGGTTCGTCGTACGGCCCGGGGAGAAGATCGCCACCGACGGCACGGTCGTCGAGGGAACCTCCGCGGTGGACGCCTCGATGCTGACCGGCGAGTCGGTGCCGGTGGACGTGACGGCCGGGGACCCGGTCACGGGGGCGACGGTCAACGCGGGCGGCCGGCTGGTCGTCGAGGCCACCCGGGTCGGCGCCGACACGCAGCTCGCGCGGATGGCACGGCTGGTGGAGGACGCGCAGAACGGCAAGGCCGAGGTGCAGCGGCTCGCCGACCGGGTCGCGGGGATCTTCGTGCCGGTGGTCCTGCTGATCGCCGTCGCGACGACCGGGGCCTGGCTGGGGCTGACCGGGGACGCCGTCGCCGCGTTCACGGCGGGCGTCGCGGTCCTGATCATCGCCTGCCCGTGCGCGCTGGGCCTGGCCACCCCGACCGCGCTGATGGTGGGCACCGGCCGCGGCGCCCAGCTCGGCATCCTGATCAAGGGCCCGGAGGTCCTGGAGTCCACCCGACGGGTCGACACCGTCGTGCTGGACAAGACCGGCACGGTCACCACCGGCCGGATGACCCTCCAGGAGGTCCACGTCGCCGAGGGCACCGACGAGAAGGAGGTACTGCGGCTCGCGGGCGCCGTCGAGCACGCCTCGGAGCACCCCGTCGCCCGTGCGATCGCGCGGGGCGCCGAGGAGGGCGCGGGTCCGCTGCCGGACGTCGAGGGGTTCGAGAACGTCACCGGGCGGGGCGTACGCGGGCGCGTGGAGGGCCGTGAGGTCGCCGTGGGGCGGCTCTTCGACGACGTGCCGCCCGAGCTGGCCCGCGCGCGGGACGAGGCCGAGCGGGCCGGGCGCACGGCCGTCCTGGCCGGCTGGAACGGGACGGCACGGGCCGTGCTGGCGGTGGCGGACGCGGTCAAGGAGAACAGCGCCGAGGCCGTGCGGGAGCTGCGCGCGCTGGGGCTCACTCCGGTGCTGCTGACCGGGGACAACCGGACGGTGGCCGAGACGGTGGCGGCCGCCGTGGGGATCGAGGAGGTGGTGGCCGAGGTCCTGCCCGAGGACAAGGTCGCCGCGGTACGGCGGCTGCAGGCCGAGGGGCGGGTCGTCGCCATGGTGGGCGACGGCGTCAACGACGCGGCCGCGCTCGCCGCCGCCGATCTGGGGCTGGCGATGGGCACCGGCACGGACGCGGCGATCGAGGCGGGTGATCTGACCCTGGTCCGCGGCGACCTGCGGGTGGCGGCGGACGCGATCCGGCTGTCCCGCCGGACCCTGGCCACGATCAAGGGCAATCTGGTGTGGGCCTTCGGCTACAACGTGGCCGCGCTGCCGCTGGCCGCCGCGGGCCTGCTGAACCCGATGATCGCCGGGGCCGCGATGGCCTTCTCGTCGGTCTTCGTCGTCACGAACAGTCTGCGACTGCGGACATTTCGGTGAAGTCGCCCGAATCCCCCCTACGTTCATGGGGAACGCGATTTGAGCCCCTCTGGAGTCCCGGGCCGGGCTCACATAAGCTCTTCACAAGGCTCGCGCATCATCCTTACGCTTGAGCCCCGGACGGGATATCCGGGCTCTTGCGCATCTAACGGACATATGCAAGAGACGCAGATCACAGTGATGTGAACGTAACCATCTGAGAGGTTCGACGGTCTAAGTTGACGATGTCGGGGAGCGTCTTGGGGGGCGCCACCTGGCATCTGGGGATGTCTTGGGGGACTTCCTCAGTTGGGGGTACCTCCCTGCTCGAACGGAGTTGAGAGCTTGGGGGAGCGTTGCCGGGGCACGTACACCGGGAAGCTTTGAGCGGCCCTCCCGGGCGTACGCTGTCCCGGCAGATCGCACCTCACAGAAGTACGGCGAGTTCTGCTCGTTCTGCTCAACAGCGGTTCAGGCGCTGTCCTCACAGACGCCCGGCCGGATCCCGTGGGGGGAATCCGAACCGGGACTGGGAAGGCGCCCTGGTCGTCGGCCCGTGGGGGGACCGACGTCGGGGCGCCTTCTTCATTGCGCAGGAATTCCCGGGAACGATCACGCGACAGCACGCAAAAGCCCCCGCACCCGGCAAGCGGATACGGGGACCGACGCGCTGTCGCCCAGCGCTCAGCGCTTCTCGACGGGAACGAAGTCGCGCTCGACCACGCCCGTGTAGATCTGGCGCGGGCGGCCGATGCGGGAGCCCGGCTCCTTGATCATCTCGTGCCACTGGGCGATCCAGCCCGGCAGCCGGCCGAGGGCGAACAGGACCGTGAACATCTCGGTCGGGAAGCCCATGGCCCGGTAGATCAGACCCGTGTAGAAGTCGACGTTCGGGTAGAGGCTGCGCGAGACGAAGTAGTCGTCGGAGAGCGCGTGCTCCTCCAGCTTCAGCGCGATGTCCAGCAGTTCGTCGGACTTGCCGAGGGCGGACAGCACGTCGTGCGCGGCGGCCTTGATGATCTTGGCGCGCGGGTCGAAGTTCTTGTAGACCCGGTGGCCGAAGCCCATCAGGCGGACGCCGTCCTCCTTGTTCTTCACCTTGCGGATGAAGGTGTCGACGTCGCCGCCGGAGTCGCGGATACCCTCCAGCATCTCCAGCACGGACTGGTTGGCGCCGCCGTGCAGCGGACCCCACAGGGCGTTGATGCCGGCGGAGATCGAGGCGAACATGTTCGCCTGCGAGGAGCCGACCAGGCGGACCGTGGAGGTCGAACAGTTCTGCTCGTGGTCCGCGTGCAGGATCAGCAGCTTGTCGAGCGCGGAGACCACGGTCGGGTCCAGCTCGTACTCCTGCGCCGGGACCGAGAAGGTCATGCGCAGGAAGTTCTCGACGTAGCCGAGGTCGTTGCGCGGGTAGACGAACGGGTGACCGATCGACTTCTTGTACGCGTACGCGGCGATCGTCGGGAGCTTGGCGAGCAGACGGATCGTCGAGAGGTTGCGCTGGCGCTCGTCGAACGGGTTGTGGCTGTCCTGGTAGAACGTGGACAGCGCCGAGACGACCGAGGACAGCATGGCCATCGGGTGGGCGTCGCGCGGGAAGCCCTTGTAGAAGTTCTTGACGTCCTCGTGCAGCAGGGTGTGCTGCGTGATCTCGTTCTTGAACGCCGAGAGCTCGTCGACGGTCGGCAGCTCGCCGTTGATCAGCAGGTAGGCGACCTCCAGGAAGGTGGAGCGCTCGGCCAGCTGCTCGATCGGGTACCCGCGGTAGCGCAGGATGCCCGCCTCACCGTCCAGGTAGGTGATGCCGGATTTGTACGCGGCGGTGTTGCCGTACCCGCTGTCCAGCGTCACCAGACCGGTCTGGGCGCGGAGCTTACCGATGTCGAAGCCCTTGTCACCGACGGTGCTGTCGATCACCGGGTAGGTGTACTCGCCGTCGCCGTACCGCAGTACTACAGAGTTGTCGCTCACGTCTTCCCTCACCGACGTTGTGCCTCATCTTCGAGGTTGCCCTGACTGTCTCTACCATCCCCCACTTGGCTCAGGAGAGTGCACTCGGGGTCGACCATCGGGCCTATTGACGGCACTGAGTGCCGTCAACTTGCTCATCCTGCCCCCTGCGCTCCCCTTCTGGAAGTGGCTTGTGACCTTCACGACTCATTTGATCGATCATTTTTTGCTGAACCGAGCCGGAAGTCGAGTGCCGTGCACCGCCGACCCGCCGAAACGGTGCGCACCGCCTGGCCGATCGCCTTGCGCGAACCGACCAGGACGACCAGCTGCTTGGCCCGGGTGACGGCCGTGTAGAGCAGGTTGCGCTGGAGCATCATCCAGGCGCCCGTGGTGACCGGGATGACGACGGCCGGATACTCGCTGCCCTGGGAGCGGTGGATCGTCACGGCGTAGGCGTGGGCCAGCTCGTCGAGCTCGTCGAACTCGTACGGCACCTCCTCGTCCTCGTCGGTGAGCACCGTCAGGCGCTGGTCGACCGGGTCGAGCGAGGTGACCACGCCGACGGTGCCGTTGAAGACACCGTTCTTGCCCTTCTCGTAATTGTTGCGAATCTGGGTGACCTTGTCGCCGACACGGAACACCCGTCCGCCGAATCTCTTCTCGGGCAGGTCGGGACGGCCCGGGGTGACGGCCTGCTGGAGCAGGCCGTTGAGGGTGCCCGCGCCGGCCGGGCCGCGGTGCATCGGGGCGAGGACCTGGACGTCACGGCGGGGGTCCAGCCCGAACTTGGCCGGAATGCGGCGGGCGGCCACGTCGACGGTGAGCCGGCCGGCCTCCTCGGTGTCGTCCTCGACGAAGAGGAAGAAGTCCTTCATGCCGTCCGTGACCGGATGGTGGCCGGCGTTGATCCGGTGCGCGTTGGTCACCACACCGGACCGCTGGGCCTGCCGGAAGACCCGGGTGAGCCGGACCGCCGGGATCGGGCCGCCGTCGGCCAGGAGGTCCCGCAGCACCTCGCCCGCGCCGACGCTGGGCAGCTGGTCGACGTCCCCGACGAACAGCAGGTGCGCCCCCGGCGGGACGGCCTTCACCAGCTTGTTGGCGAGGAGCAGGTCGAGCATGGATGCCTCGTCGACCACCACCAGGTCGGCGTCCAGCGGGCGGTCGCGGTCGTAGGCCGCGTCGCCGCCGGGCCTGAGCTCCAGCAGGCGGTGGACGGTGGAGGCCTCGGCGCCGGTGAGCTCGGAGAGGCGTTTGGCGGCACGGCCGGTCGGGGCGGCGAGCACGACCTTGGCCTTCCTGGCGCGGGCCAGCTCCACGATCGAGCGGACCGTGAAGGACTTTCCGCAGCCCGGGCCGCCGGTGAGGACGGCGACCTTCTCGGTCAGCGCCAGCTTGACGGCGGCCTCCTGCTCGGGGGCCAGATCGGTGCCCGTACGTCCCTTCAGCCACGTCAGCGCCTTGTCCCAGGACACGGTCCCAAAGCCCGGCATGCGGTCCTCCTCGGTGCGCAGGAGGCGCAGCAGCTGGGCGGAGAGGGACAGTTCGGCGCGGTGGAAGGGGACGAGGTAGATCGCGGTGACCGGCTCCCCGCCGTCCGGGCCGGGGACCTTCTCCCGTACGACGCCGGGGTCCTCGCCGTCCTGCGGGGGTTCGGCCAGTTCCGCCAGGCACTCGATGACCAGGCCCGTGTCGACCTGGAGGAGCTTCACCGCGTCCTTGATCAGCTGCTCCTCCGGGAGGAAGCAGTGGCCCTGGTCGGTGGACTGGGACAGGGCGTACTGCAGGCCCGCCTTGACGCGCTCGGGGCTGTCGTGCGGGATGCCGACGGACCGGGCGATCTTGTCGGCGGTGAGGAAGCCGATGCCCCAGACGTCGGAGGCGAGGCGGTAGGGCTGGTTCTTCACGACGGAGATGGAGGCGTCGCCGTACTTCTTGTAGATGCGCACGGCGATGGACGTGGACACCTCGACGGTCTGGAGGAAGAGCATGACCTCCTTGATGGCCTTCTGCTCCTCCCAGGCGTCGGCGATCTTCTTCGTCCGCTTGGGGCCGAGCCCGGGCACCTCGATGAGGCGCTTGGGCTCCTCCTCGATGATCCGGAGGGTGTCCGTGCCGAAGTGCTGGGTGATGCGGTCGGCGAAGACCGGACCGATGCCCTTGACCAGGCCGGAACCGAGGTAGCGGCGGATGCCCTGGACGGTGGCCGGCAGGACGGTCGTGTAGTTCTCGACGTGGAACTGCTTGCCGTACTGCGGGTGGGAGCCCCAACGGCCCTCCATGCGCAGGGACTCGCCGACCTGCGCGCCGAGCAGGGCACCGACGACCGTGAGCAGGTCACCGGCGCCTCTGCCGGTGTCGACCCGGGCGACCGTGTAGCCGTTCTCCTCGTTGGCGTACGTGATGCGTTCCAGTACGCCTTCCAGCGTGGCCAGTCGCCGCTCGCCCGTCTGGGCGGCCCCCGCCTGATCGGTCATGATCCGACGGTACCGCCCGGGTACGACAGTGCGGCGGGGGCGGAACGCCGGTGACCCGCGCAGAGGGCGGCCGATCAGGATGCGCACCGGGGTTCGGCTTTCACCTCGAATTCACAAGAGAGCCTGAAGATTTACGGTTCAAGCATCCCGGCCTCCCCTTTTGGGATTCCTTGCCGTGGAAGAATTCAGGGGTTCGAGAAACGGGGGGCGGACTCGATTCCGGAGCGACCGTGATGCCGATGCGTCCCCCTGGCCCGAGCGCCCTCGGGCGCGCCCCTCGCGGGCACGCTTCCCGTCGGACCATGCGCCGTCGGCACGTTGAGGCTGCTGGTGACGGCTGCGGCGATGTCCGGGGAGCGGGTGATCGTGGCGCCCGGACTTCCGTGCCGCACGGGAAGACACCCGGAACTCCCCCGCACCAGCGGGCACCCTTACCGGAATTCCAGCCCCTTCCGGGTCCCGGGCCGGGTTGATTATCACCCTGCCCGTTCGCTTCCATCCGGCCCCGAAATGACGACGAGGAACGATGTCACCCCAGGCCCAGAGCGTCGCCCTGTGGATCATGTCCCTGGCCATCAACATCACGGCGGCATGCGCGGGGATCGTCTGGGGCTGGGAGGCCTTCGCGCAGTTCCTGCCGCCGGCGTTCGGATCGGTGGTGGGGGCGTCGATGGTGAGCTACAGCCTGCGGCGGTGAGGGCGCCGACCCGAAGGTCGCTACCCGCATCGAGATATCGTGGTGTGTCGGTTCTCGGCAGGGAGGTGGCGCATGGCCGCGACGGCGGAACTCGAACCGGACGAGCTGATCGAGGTGTTCAAGGCCCTCGGCAACCCGGCCCGGCTGCAGATCATGCAGTGGCTGAAGGACCCCGAGGCGCACTTCGGCGCGTACGAGCCGATCGCGGACCGGCGGACGGTCGGGGTGTGTGTCACGCACATCCAGGCGAAGGCGGGTCTCGCGCAGTCCACGGTCTCCAGCTACATGAGCACACTCGAACGGGCGGGGCTCGTCCGGCCCACCCGGATCGGCAAGTGGACCCACTACCGACGTGACGAGGAACGACTGACTCGCTTGGCGCGGGCGATCGGCACCACGGTCTGAGGGTCGACAGGGGACAAACGCATTGACGTATCGCGATACGTCGATATGGTTTCCTCATGTCGACCTTCGCTGCCGTGCCCACGGCCCTGATCGTGCACGCCCATCCCGAGCCCCTGTCGTTCAGCTCCGCCCAGATGACCGCCGCTGCCGAGTCCCTTGCCGGGGCCGGTTACCGGGTCGACGTCCTCGACCTCTACGCCGAGGGCTGGGCCCCGGTCCTCGCCCGTGAGGAGTTCGGGCCGGTGGACGGCCCCTTCAAGCCGCAGGCCGAGCAGCTGCGCGCGGTCGAGCTGGGGACGCTGGACGCTGCCGTCCGGGACCATCTCGACCGGCTGCTCGCCGCCGATCTGCTCGTGCTGTCGTTCCCTCTGTGGTGGTTCTCGCTGCCCGCCGTGCTCAAGGGCTGGGTGGACCGGGTCTTCGTGATGGGCGGGGTCTTCGGCGGCGCCCACGGGCTCTTCGGTGAGGCGGCGCTCGCCGGGAAGCGCGCGATGCTGCTGTTCACGACCGGTGGCTCCGACGAGTCGTTCCGGCCCGGCGGCGCCTTCGGCCCGATGGACGACTTCCTGTTCCACATCCACCGCGGAATGCTGGAGTTCGTCGGCTTCGAGGTTCTCGACCCGGTCATCACGTACGGACCGGCCCGTATGACCGAGCTGGAACGAGCAGCGGCGCTGGATTCGGTCAGGGAGTCCGTCGCACGCATCGCGGCAGCCGCCCCGGCCACCGTGTGTTGACTTCGCCGCGCCGTTCACGTCCGGCGGGTGGAGGGCTGGGGCGGCAGCATCACGTCTCCGCTGCGCTTGAGCCGTTGCCAGGGCAGTCGGTAGCCGTTGATCGCGGTCAGGCAGGCCTGGACAAGGACCAGGTACATCACCTGGCGGTAGACGACCTGTTGGAGAGGGAGCGCCCAAAGGGGCCGGAGCCGCTCGCCGTCGAGGTGGAAGGCGTACGCGGCACACATGGCCTGGACGGCCAGCACGCCGCTCCAGGCCAGGACCGTGGTGAGCGGGTTTCCGAACACCAGGCCGTACAGGGCCAGTATGTCGATCAGCGGGGCGAGCAGCGGAATGAAGATCTGGAAGACGGCCAGCAAGGGCAGACCGAGGCGGCCGAAGCGCCCCGCGGTGCCTCGCTCGAGAAGCGCGTGCCGGTGCTTCCACGCCGCCTGCATCGTGCCGTAACTCCATCGGTAGCGCTGGCGCCACAGTTGCCGCAGCGAGGCCGGTGCCTCGGTCCAGGCGAGTGCGTCCGGGGCGTAGCGGATCTCCCACCCTGCACGGTGCAGGGCCATGGTGATGTCGGTGTCCTCGGCGAGGGTGTCCGCGCTCATCATCCCGGCGTCCCGCAGGGCCTCGACGCGGAACGCCCCCACGGCACCGGGGATGGTGGGCAGGCAGCGCAGCAGGTCGTACACACGGCGGTCGAGGTTGAAGCCCATGACGTACTCGATGTGCTGCCACCGGCCGAGCAGACGCCGGTGGTTGCCGACCTTGGCGTTGCCCGCGACGGCGCCGACACGGGGGTCGGAGAACGGCTGGACCAGGCGGCCGACGGTCGAGGGGGCGAAGACGGTGTCGGCGTCCAGCATGACGACGATGTCGTGTGAGGCCCGCAGGACACCGGTGTTGAGGGCGGAGGGTTTGCCGCCGTTGGACTGCCGGATGACGGTGACGTTCGCGAGGGCGAGGGACTGCGCGAGGTCGGCGGTGCCGTCGTGGGAACCGTCGTCCACGACGATGATCTCGACGCGGTGATCGCTCGCCGCGAGCGACCGGAGTGTCTTGGGGATGCACAACGCCTCGTCGTAGGCGGGTATGACGACGCTGACGGGCCGGGTGACGGCTCGGTGCGGGCCGCTGGGCGGGCGCCGGTACCGACGGGCGTGGTGGCAGGCCAGGGCCAGCAGGAGCACACATCGTGCGAGGACGAGTGAGCCGACCACCAACAGCAGCAGGCTGACGGCGGAGACCGCTGCCCCCGACACGGTGACAGCGGCCACGAAGATGCGGCCCTGCCACAATTCCCCTGTTCCGACGGGACTCGTGAGACTGTCGGTGCCCACGAGATCGGCGAGGGTGGTGAAGCGATAACCCTCGGCCTTCAGCCGGGGAATCAAGGTCTTGAGCGCCTCGACGGTCTGTGATCTGTCTCCCCCCGCGTCGTGCAGGAGGACGACCGCGCCCCTGCCCGGCACGTCGGGCGTGGCCGCGTCGGCGATCGCCCGGGCGCCCGGTCGCCGCCAGTCGTTGGTGTCCTGGTCGATGAACGCCAGGACATAGCCCTTCGCGCCCAGACGCCGGGTCATGGCCCAGGCCGGCGCGTCGAGGGCGGAGGTCGTCGAGGAGTAGGGCATCCGCATCAACGACGTGTTGATGCCCGCGGCCCCGGCGAGGGCGAGTTGCGTCAGCGCCAGCTCGCGGTCGACGGCGCTCGCCGACTGGGCGGTGAGGTCCGGGTGCGAGAAGGTGTGCACACCGACTTCGTGGCCGGAACGGATCACACCGCGCAGCACGTCCGGGTGTCTGACGATCTGTTGACCGGTGACGAAGAAGGTGCCGGGCGTGCCGTAGTGGTCGAGCACGGCCCGTATGCGGGGTGTCCAGGTGGGGTCGGGGCCGTCGTCGAAGGTCAGGACGATCGTCTTGGCCGGTGTGCGAAAGGTCCGCAGGTGATCGCCGGTGGTGTCGACGACCGGGCCGCCACCGGTGACCCTGCGAGGGACGCCGGTCGTGGGGCGCCCGCCGCGCCCTTCCTGGTCCCCGGCGAAACCGCGCGTGGTGTACCCCTCGACCAGGAGGACGGAGGCGACGAAGGCCAGCAGGACGAGGGGAACGACCATGCGGAACCGATGCCGTGACGACAAGGGCGCTCGCGTCCGTCGCAGACCGGGTGACGCCGGTGAGGGGCCGGGTGAACGGTCGGGGCGCCGCCGCATCAGGGGGCCTCGGCCACCGATGGGTCGGTGGGCGGGGGTGTGACACCGGACGGCGTCGAGGAGCCGGCTGCCGGCCCTGTGGGCTCGGGTGCCGGTGCCGGTGGCGGCGTCTGCACCGGGGGCTCGGGTGCCGTTGGGGCTGTGGTCGGCGGAGCGGGAGAGGGCGGAGGCGGGGCGGGCGCGGTGCCCGTGCCCGGCGCGGGGGCGGGAGGAGTGGCGGCATCACCGGGAACTGGCTGGGCAGGTGGAGTCGTCGGTGCTTGCGGTTCCGGTGTGTCAGAAGGTGCCGAGGGGCCGACGGGTGGGTCCCCCGGTACCAGGGGCGAAGCGACGGGAGGGCCGGGCTCGCTGAACTGCGGAATGAGCAGGTTGCTCGGGCCGCCGCCGGGTTCCGAGAGGCCCGACGCGGGGGGCTCGCCGGGCGCCGGGGGTGTCCGGCCGGGGGTGCGGAGTCCCGGAGCGGTGGGCGCCGCGATGTCGCCGGGCAGGATGGCTCCCGGCGCGAAGGGCGTTGCGCCCATCAGGCTCAGCCCCAGGACCGTCATGTACGTGGCAGCACCGGCGGCCAGCCCGTAGCCGATGCGCCGCAGATACCGCGCACGCCGACCCGAGGCGTCGACGAACACAGGAAGGCTCGGATCACCTGACGATTCCTGTCCCATATGCCCGCTTCTGGGACGAAGAAGCACCATAGCGTTCAGCGTACGCCGCTGTGGCGCGGGCGAGTTCTCCAAGGGACTCGCAAGAATTTCTTAATCCGCCGTGCAACCCTTCCCGCCCCACGGCGGTCGTACTGGGCGTCAGGACTTCTGGAGGGGGATCCGGGGGGGGG
>NZ_JAKEIO010000045.1 GCF_021474405.1 [Streptosporangium] indianense | reverse complement strand
GCGGGGGGTGGGTGCGGTCGTGGTCGGGGGCGTGGACTTCTCCGGAGCCGACGGTGAACCCGACGGGCTGGACGGGTTCGGCGTCGGTGTGGCCTTGGACGTGAAGGAGGCGGGAGTGGTTCCCGTGGTGCCCCCGGCCTCGCCTTCGCCGGTCTTGGAGTTGTTCTTGCTCTCGGCTTCGCGCCGCTGCGCCTCCTTCTTGCACGCGGAGGCCTGCACCGACAGTTCCTGGATCTTCGCCTGGGCGTTCTTGAGCCCGCCCTCGGGGATCGTCTCCTTGACCTGCTTCTGCTGGTAGGGCGGCAGGTACTTGAGTTCGATCTCGGGGTGGTCCTTCTCGACCTTCGAGAGCGAGACCCAGGCCAGGTCCTGGCTGATGCCCCGGTACAGGGCGACGTGCTCGTCCTCCGTGCCGACGTAGTACTGCGTCTGCGTCCAGCGGTATCCGCCGTACAGACCGCCGCCGACGACGGCCAGGGCGAGGGCGCCGTAGAGGGATCTCTTCAGCCAGCGGCCCTTCTTGCGGCGGGGCTTGGTGAAGTCGTCGTCGCCGTAGTCGAAGCCGTCTGCCGGGATGTAGCCGGTGGTGTCGCCGGAGCCGGGCGGGCCGAACTCGCCGCCCCCGCCACCCCGGCCGTGCCCGTGGCGGCCGAGCCCGGAGGCGCGGCCCGCGGGGGTCTGCATGATGCCGTTGTCGTGCAGCTGGTGCTGGTTCTCCGCGACGGCGCCGACCACGACGGGGGTGTCGGACAGCTGTCCCGCGAGGGTGTCGCCGGTGTCGAGGTCGAGGACGTCGGCGATGATGACCGTGATGTTGTCCGGGCCGCCGCCGCGCAGGGCCAGCTCGATCAGGTTCTGGACGGTCTCCTGCGGGCCCTGGTAGCTGGCGAGGGTGTCCTCCAGCGTCTGGTGGGACACCACGCCGGACAGGCCGTCGGAGCAGATCAGGTAGCGGTCGCCGGCGCGGACCTCGCGGATGGACAGGTCCGGCTCGACGTGGTCGCCCGACCCGAGGGCGCGCATCAGCAGCGAGCGCTGCGGGTGCGTGGTCGCCTCCTCCTCGGTGATGCGGCCCTCGTCGACCAGGCGCTGCACCCAGGTGTGGTCCTGGGTGATCTGGGTGAGGACGCCGTCGCGGAGCAGGTAGGCGCGCGAGTCGCCGACGTGGACCAGGCCGAGGCGCTGGCCCGTCCACAGCAGGGCGGTCAGGGTCGTCCCCATGCCTTCCAGCTGGGGGTCGTCCTCGACCATGGAGCGCAGCTGGTCGTTGGCGCGCTGCACCGCGGTGCCGAGCGAGGTGAGGATGTCGGAGCCGGGGACGTCGTCGTCGAGGGCGACGATGGTGGAGATGGCCTCGGAGGAGGCGACCTCACCGGCCGCCGCGCCGCCCATGCCGTCGGCGATGGCGAGCAGGCGCGGGCCGGCGTATCCGGAGTCCTCGTTGCCCTCCCGGATCATGCCCTTGTGCGATCCGGCCGCGAAGCGCAGTGACAGACTCATGCGCACCTCGCCTGTCGGCTCCGGGTACAGCCGGTCGTGTCGAGCCACACTGCCCACCCTCCGGTCGGGAGCGCGCGGGGGGCCGGGGTGGGGCCCGCCACTGCGTGCTCGCTCCGCTCGCGCCTATCCATGATGTAGCACTACTTCCGCAGCTCGATGACGGTCTTGCCGATGCGGATCGGCGCGCCCAGCGCAATCGGTGTGGGAGTCGTCAGCCGGGACCGGTCCAGGTACGTGCCGTTGGTGGAGCCGAGGTCCTCGACGATCCACTGGCCGTCGCGGTCCGGGTAGATCCTGGCATGGCGGCTGGAGGCGTAGTCGTCGTCCAGCACGATCGTCGAGTCGTGCGCCCGGCCCAGGGTGATGGTCTGGCCCTGGAGCGCGACCGTGGTGCCGGTGAGGGTGCCTTCGGTCACGACCAGCTTGGTGGGGGCGTTACGGCCCCGGCGGCCGCCGGCGGGCTGCTGGCGCTGCTGCGGCGGCGCCTGGCGGGCGGCGGCCTGCTGCTGCCGGCCTGCCTCGCGGCGCGATCCGCGCTGGGTGACGCGCGTACCGAACAGGTCGCTGCGGATGACCTGCACGGCCACGATCACGAACAGCCACAGTACGGCCAGGAAACCCAGCCGCATGACCGTGAGGGTCAGCTCTGACATTGCCCCCGCTTCACCCTTCGGCTTGCCGGTAAATGATGGTGGTGCTGCCCACGACGATCCGCGAGCCGTCGCGGAGCGTAGCGCGGGTGGTGTGCTGCCCGTCCACCACGATGCCGTTGGTGGATCCGAGATCCTGGATCGTCGAGGGCGTTCCGGTCCGGATCTCGCAGTGCCGGCGGGAGACGCCGGGGTCGTCGATCCGCACGTCGGCGTCGGTGCTGCGACCCAGCACGAGCGTCGCGCGGGAGATCTGGTGGCGTGTGCCGTTGATCTCGATCCAGTGGCGGGTGCGTCCGCCGGCGGCCGGGGGCCGCTGGGCGCCCCCCGCGGGCGGGTAGCCGTACCCGCCGGGGCGGCCGCCGGGCGGCGGCGCGGCCGGCATGGGCGGGGCGCCGGCGGGCGCGGCGGACGGCGGGTAGCCGTAGCCACCGGGGCGTCCGCCCTGCGGGGCGACGGGCGCGGCGGCGCCGCCTCCCGGGCCGCCCTGCTGGCTGCTGGAGGAGGCGAGCGTACGGCTGCGCACCCGGTACAGGCCGGTGTCGAGGTCGTCCGCCTTCTCCAGGTGCACCTTGATCGGGCCCATGAAGGTGTAGCGCTGCTGCTTGGCGTAGTCGCGCACCATGCCGGCGAGCTCGTCGCCGAGCTGGCCGGAGTAGGGGCTGAGCCGCTCGAAGTCGGGTGTGCTCAGTTCGACGATGAAGTCGTTGGGGACGACCGTGCGGTCGCGGTTCCAGATGGTGGCGTTGTTGTCGCACTCACGCTGGAGAGCTCCCGCGATCTCCACGGGCTGGACCTCGGACTTGAACACCTTGGCGAAGGTGCCGTTGACCAGACCTTCGAGACGCTGCTCGAACTTCTTCAGGACTCCCATGGGGCACCTCCTCCGTCGTTGCCGTCCTGTGTACTGCCCGGCGGACCGCTTGGCTGGTACTGCTTACTGATCGTATCCACGCGCCGCTCGATCGGCTGGTTCCCCCTGTCAGCCCCGCCGACGGGTGTCGACGCATGACGAAGTTCCCTGTGGAGCTCGTCTTCGAACTCCTCCGGTGTTACTGCTGCGCGTATCCGCCTCCGGTATGCCTGACAAGGATCGTAGAGGCGGCTGAAGACCAGTGTCCCGCACCCGACTGTGGACCCCGCCCCCTCCTGCGGAGACGGCGGGCACCGGTACGAGGTTGATACGTGAACCGGTACGGGTTGATACGTGGCAGGGACATCGACGGTTCGGCAGGGGGGTCTGCCTGCGGGGATAAGGGATGTGAACCCACCCCTTCCAGCGTGCTAATGTTCTGGGTGTCGGAAGGCGCCGGCCCCAACGGGGCAGACGCCCAGGACACACCCAAATGCGCGGGTGGCGGAATAGGCAGACGCGCTGGATTCAGGTTCCAGTGCCCGCAAGGGCGTGGGGGTTCAACTCCCCCCTCGCGCACCGTCGGAACGGGCGGCATCGATCAGATGCCGCCCGTTCTTCGTGTGTCCGGATGTGATGGTCGCCTCGGGCCGGGGCCCGGGTTCCGTGCCGTGTGAGGAAGCTCTCAGGCCTGTTCGGCCGGGCCGTCCCCCAGGGTCCGCCCCGGGGCGAAGCGCTCCCGGACGACCGGGTCGTCGAGGAGACGGGGCGGGTAGCCGGGGCCGGTGCGGGCGCTCATGTCCCGCTGGTGCAGGACCTCTCCGCAGGCGGAGCAGACGACCCGGGCCTCGGTGTCATGGCCGCACGGCCGGTGGTGCAGGACCACGGGCGCGCCCCCCTCGCCGGCCAGCCAGCGGTCCCCCCAGGCGTTGATCGCGGCGAGCACGCCGAAGAAGTCGCGGCCCTTGTCCGTGGGCAGGTACTCGTGGCGGACCGGGTCGCTCTGGTAGACGCGCCGGTGCAGCAGGCCCTCGGCCTCCAGGCGCCGCAGCCGGTCGGTGAGGGTGTTGCGGGCGATGCCCAGGGTGTTGATGAAACCGTCGAAGCGGGATTCGCCGTAGAAGACCTCGCGCAGGACCAGGAGGGTCCAGGCGTCGCCCAGGATGTCGGCGGTGCGGGCGATCGAGCAGGGCCAGGTGCCGAACGAGGTCCGTCGCATGGGTTCACTGTAGAAGGCGGGCGCCCTGTCGGTCTCATGACGAGATCGACCCTCCCGGCCCGGGCCGCTGTGCGCGCATGCCTGCCGGCTCCGCCGGGCGGCGGCGCAGGGCGAGGGCGGCGGGGACCGTCGCGCAGACCACGGCCAGGAGGGCGCAGACGCCCGCCGTCGCGCCGAGGGCCTGCCATGGGAGGGTGACGGTGGGCGGCGCCGACAACAGGGCGAGGGCGGCCCCCATGCCGGCCAGGTTGACGCCGGTGACCAGCAGGCCGAGCAGGGCCCCGGCCGTGACGGCGGTCAGGGCCTCGGCCGCGGTCAGCCGCAGCACCTGTCGGCGGGTGGCTCCGGCCAGCCGCAGTACGGCCAGGTCGCGGGCCCGGTCGGAGGCCGCCATGACCGTGGTGTTGGCCACGGAGATGCCCGTGTAGATCAGGGCGATTCCGAGGACCAGGAGGACACCGAGACGGGTGGTGCGGTTGGTGTCCGGCTTGGTGGCGCGCAGCCATGCCTCCCGGCTGTGGACCCGGGCGCCTCCCGGGCCGGCCGCCTCGCGCAGGGCGGTGGCCACGGCAGCGGGGGCGGTGCCGTGCTCCGGGGCCACGTCCAGCCGGTCGACCGTGGCGCCCGGGGCGTTGCGCGGGGTGACGTAGACGCCGTTGCCGCCCGTGCCGGTGGGCATCACCGCGGCGATACGGAGGGTGCGCGGGGTTCCGTCGCCCAGCCAGATCCGGACGCGGTCGCCCACCCGGTGCCGTTGCCACTCCTCGTTGACGATGACCGAGTCGTCGTCGAGGTCGCTCACCCTGCCGGCACTGAGCGGCAGTCGGATGGTGGCCGCCAGGTCGCGGGCGGTCGCGGCGCGGGCCTCGGAGCGGATCAGGGCCACTTCGTCCTCCAGGACGTGCACGGCCGTCGAGGAGGTCGCTGAGATCCGCGCGCCCGGCACGGCACGCAGCCTGTCCAGGGTGGCGGCGTCGAAGCCCTGCCCGGTGGCGGGGGTGACGACGAAGGCGGCGGTGGTGCGTTCGCTCGTCTCGGTGGACTTCGCCCGGTTCAGGGTCGCGGTGGCGCCCAGGAGTGAACCGGCGAGCGCGACCGTGACGAGGACGGGGGCCGCGAGGGCGGCGGTGCGGCGTACCGCGGTGGCGGTGTTCTCGCGGACCAGGGTGCCCAGGGCCGAGGGCAGGCAGGTCAGCAGGCGGGTGAGGGGACGCAGGACGAGGGGGGCGAGCAGGGCCGCCGCCGTGATCAGCAGCATGGGGCGGCTGATGTACGTCTTGCGGTGGAGCAGGTCGCCCGGGTCGGTGGTGAGGGACAGGGCCAGGGTCGCGGCGGCGGTGAGCAGGAGGACCGTGCCGCAGACCAGGCGGCCCGGGGTGAGCGGCCTGCTGTCGACGACGGCCTCGCGCAGGGCCTCGGCGGGGGCGGTGCGGCCGGCCCGCCAGGAGGCCGCGATCGCTCCGCACAGGGCGACGAGCAGGCCCGTCCAGAAGGCCGCGTGGTAGGGCCAGGTGTGCTCGCCGATGGTGAACCAGGCGGGGGCGAGGCCCGCTTCGACCAGCCGGGCCGCCAGCAGTGGCGCCCCGTAGGAGCCCAGCGCGCAGCCGGCCGGCGAGGCGAGCACGCCGACGGCGAGGGCCTCGGCGAGGACGGCCCGGCGCAACTGCCCGGGACTCGCCCCGGCGGTGCGCAGCAGGGCGAACTCCCTGCGGCGCTGGGCGACCGCGAAGGCGAACGTCGACGCCACGACGAACACGGACACGAAGGCGGTGACGCCGCCGGCGGTGCCGAACAGGGCGTTCATCGCGGTGAGCGCCTCGCGGTCCCGGTCCGGGCCGGCGTCGGCGAGGCGGCGTGCCGTGCCGGTGAGCACCCGGGCGCTGTCGCCCACCGCCGCGCGCACGGACGCCGGGTCGGCCGTCACGGCCAACTGGTCCGTCACCGGGTGCAGTCGTGCGGCGCGGGTGTCCGTGAAGAACACGGCGTTCTCGAAGCCGCGCGGGGTCAGCGTGCCCACGACGCGTACGGTGCCCGCGTCGGTGCGCAGGCGTTGGCCCGGGTGGGCCCAGTCGCCGGTGACGGCGACCTCGTCGGCGGTGCGGGGGGCCCGGCCGGCGGCGAGGTCGTACGGGGCGAACGCGGCGGTGGACCAGGGGTGGCCCACCAGGCCGGCGGGAGCGCCGGGCGCCCGGACGGGGAACGAGCGGTCCTCGACGACCGGGCCCAGCGTCCGCAGCCGTGCGACGGTCGCGGCCGGTACGGGACGCGGGTGCGCGAGCCGGGACGCCCGCACGCCGATCGGGGTCGGCACGCGCAGGGTGTCCTGCCCCTTGACCACGACCGGCGCCGCGGCGAAGCGTTCGGGGGCGCGCTCCGGGGCGGAGAGCGTCGAGGCCAGGGCCAGACCCGTCACGGTGAGCAGGGCCACGCCCAGACAGAGCGCGACGAAGCTGCCGGTGAAGGTGGCCCAGCGGGCGCGCAGGGTGTGCAGGGTGACGCTCAGCACGGCACGGCCTCCAGGCGGGTCATGCGGCCGGCGATGGCTTCGGCGTCGGCGCCCGTCAACGCGCCGCTGACCCGGCCGTCGACGAGGAAGACGACGCGGTCGGCGTACGCGGCGGCCACCGGGTCGTGCGTGACCATGACGACCGTCCGGCCCTCGCGGTCGACCATGCCGCGCAGCAGGGCGAGCACCTCGCGGCCGGTGCGGGTGTCGAGGGCACCGGTCGGTTCGTCGCCGAACAGCACGTCCGGCCGGGTGATCAACGCACGGGCCAGGGCGACGCGTTGCTGCTGGCCGCCGGAGAGCTGGGCCGGCCGGTGCCGCGCCCGGTCCGCGAGGCCGACCTGACCGAGCGCCTCGCGCACCCGGGCCGTGGGGACGCGGCGGCCGGCCAGGCGCAGGGGCAGGGCCACGTTCTGCTCGGCGGTCAGCGAGGGCAGCAGATTGAACGCCTGGAAGACGAACCCGACGCGTTCGCGCCGCAGCAGGGTCAGCCGCCGTTCGCTCAGCCCGGTCAGCTCGGTGCCGCCCACGGTGACCGACCCGGAGGTGGGCCGGTCCAGGCCGGCCGCGCACTGGAGCAGCGTGGACTTGCCGGAGCCGGAGGGGCCCATGACGGCGGTGAAGGTCCCGGCGGGGAACGTGAGTGAGACCGCGTCGAGTGCGGTCAGGGACCCGTATCTCCGGGTGAGCGAGTCCAGCCGTACGGCGTCGTGTGTCATGGGTTCCCCTGGTGTCGGTGTCGCTTCCACGAAACCGGGCGGGAGCGGGCCGGCGCACTGCGGCAGGGCCTAGAGCCGGGGTAGGGCCAGGCATACCCCCGGGCCTCTGCCTGCGCCCATGGCAGCGGCCCCGGGCCGCTTCTACGGTGATCCGCATGCATCCTCGGAACGTGTGGCAGGCCCTGCCCCGCCCCGGCTACCTGCTGTCGGCGTGGCCCTGGCGGTCGGCGGCCTACCTGTTCACCGGCGCGGTCACCGGTCTGGTCGTGCTGGTGGGGATCGTGCTGGGGGCGGTGGCCGGCGGGGTGCTCGCGCTCGCGCTGGTGGGGCTGCCGCTGCTGCTCGGGACGGCCCTGGCAGGCATTCCGGTGGCCGCCCTGGAGCGGTGCCGGCTGCGGCTGGTCGACGGGGAGCGGGCGCCCGACCCGCACGAGGCGCCCGGGGAGCCGGGGCTGCGGGCCTGGCTGGTGACGCGGCTGCGGGAGCGGGCCACCTGGCGGGAGCTGGGCCACGCCCTGCTGTTCGCGGGGCTGTTGTGGCCGGTCGACGCCCTGGCGGTCGCCGTCCTGCTCCTGGGGCCGCTGGCGGTGGTGGCGACGCCCTTGCAGCTGGCCCTGTTCGGTGAGGCGAAGGTGCTCAAGATGTGGCTGGTCACCGGCTGGCCGGCTGCCGTCGGCTGCGCCGCCCTCGGCCTGGTGCTGCTGGCCCTGGGCGGTTGCCTGCTGGGGGTCGTGGCCGGGGCCCGGGCCGGGCTGACCCGGCTGCTGATCGCGCCGCGGGAGGCCGAGCTGGGGGCCCGCGTGGTCGAACTGGCCCGTTCCCGGGTGCGGTTGGTGGACGCCTTCGAGGCGGAGCGGCGGCGGATCGAACGCGATCTGCACGACGGGGCGCAGCAGCGGCTCGTCGCCCTGACGATGACGCTCGGACTGGCGCGCCTCGACGCCCCGCCCGGCCCGCTCGCCGACCAGCTCGCCAAGGCGCACCGGGAGGCGGGCACGGCCCTCGCGGAGCTGCGCGAGCTCATCCATGGCATCCACCCCAAGGTCCTCGCCGACTACGGCCTGGAAGCGGCCGTGGCCGACGCGGCCGACCGTTCGGCCGTGCCCGTGGACGTCGACCTGGAGCTGCCCGGACGACTCTCCCCGGCGGTCGAGGCCGCCGCGTACTTCGTGGTGTGCGAGGCGCTCGCCAACGTGGGCAGGCACAGCGGGGCCGGCCGGGCCGAGGTCAGCGGGGAGCACCGCGACGGGCGGCTGCTGCTGCGGATACGCGACGACGGACGCGGCGGGGCGCGGGCCGGCGAGGGCAGCGGGCTGACCGGACTCGCCGACCGGGTGTCGGTGCTCGATGGCAGACTCTCCCTGTCCAGTCCGCCCGGCGGACCGACCCTGCTGCGTGTGGAGATCCCTTGTGACCCTGCGAGTTGAGCGGCCGCTGCGGGTCGTCCTGGCGGAGGACAGCGTCCTGTTGCGGGACGGGCTCGTCGGACTGCTGGAGCGCTGCGGGCACGAGGTCGTCGCGGCCGTGGGGGACGCCGAGGCCCTGGTCGCGGCCGTCGGGGAGCACGATCCGGACGTGGTCGTGACGGACGTGCGGATGCCGCCCGGCTTCCAGGACGAGGGGCTGCACGCGGCGGTGCGGCTGCGCGGGGAGCGGCCCACGCTGCCGGTGCTGGTCCTCAGCCAGTACGTGCAGCGCCGGTACGCCGCCGAGCTGCTGGACTCCGGCGACGGCACGGGCGTCGGCTATCTGCTCAAGGACCGCGTCGGCCAGGTCGAGGAGTTCGTCGAGGCGCTCGGCGAGGTCGCGGAGGGCGGCACCGTCGTCGACCCCGAGGTCGTACGGCAGTTGCTGCGCCGCCGGCGCGATCCGCTGGAGCGGCTCACCCCGCGCGAGCGGGAGGTGCTGGCGCTGATCGCCGAGGGCAGATCCAACAGCGCCATCGCCCGCGAACTGGTCGTCTCCGAGGCGGCCGTGGGCAAGCACGTCTCCGGCATCCTCACCAAGCTGGACCTGCCCCCCGCCGACGCCACCCACCGCCGGGTGCTGGCCGTGCTGGCGTATCTGCGGGCCTGAGGAAGGGTGTGCGCGCGCTTGAGGGGGCGCGTCCGCGGGCCTGACGGGGCGACAGCGCCGCCCTTAGGGTGCGCGCATGACGCTGCAACTTGTTCAGGTGAACTTCAAGGCCCGGGACGACTCGGCGCTCGGCCGGTTCTGGGCCGACGTGCTCGGCTGGGGCGTTTCCAGCGAGGGACCCGGGGTCACCAACCTGGAACCGGTGGGCTTCGACTGGCCGGACCCGTCCGCCGTCTGCGTCGATCTCGTCCGCGTCCCGGACCCGGAGTCGGTGCGGTATCGCGTCCATCTCGAACTCGCCACCACCTCCGACGCCCATCAGGCGGAGCTCGTCGCACGCCTGAAGGACCTCGGGGCGACGCCCGTCGACCCGGGCCCGGGCGACGGGCCGTGGACGGTGCTGGCCGACCCGGAGGGCAACGTGTTCAGCGTTCTGGAGCCGCGGGAGCTGTACCGGGACACCGGGCCCATCGCCGCCGTGGTCGTCGACTGCGCCGACCCGCGGGCCATGGTCCGGTTCTGGGGCGAGGCGATCGACTGGACCGTCCATGAACTGACCGACGAGCGGGCCCTGCTGCGCTCCTCCCAGGGCGTCGGGCCGTACCTGGAGTTCCGCCGTACGCCGGACGACCGGGTCGTCACCAGTCGCGTCCACCTCGACGTCAGGCCCGACCCGATCGAGGACCAGGCGAAGGAGGTCGTCCGGCTCGAAGGACTCGGCGCGACCCGGGCCGATGTGGGGCAGGGCGACGTCCCCTGGGTCGTCCTGGCCGACCCAGAGGGCAACGAGTTCTGCGTCCTGGGCCGGGGCTGACGAGGACTCCGGCCGCGCCCCTTCGCGCGGCGGTACGGCGGCGCGCACCCGTACGGGACGACCCGGGAAGCACTTCCAAGAGCCGTGCGGATCAAGCACGTTGTATTAAAACCAGCGAGTTGGTTTCATTGCGTCGCCATCAGAGCCCTGCAGGGGAGCCACGGGTGACCAAACAGGACCGGGCCGTCCGGACCCGTCTCGCGCTGATCCGTTCCGCGGCCGAGCAGTTCGAGGCCCGGGGATACGTCCGGGCCTGCCTGGCGCAGATCAGCGCGGGCGCCGGCGTCAGCTCCGGCGCGCTGCACTTCCACTTCGCCAACAAGGCCGCCGTCGCCGAGGCCGTCGAGCACGAGGCCGCCGGTGCCCTGCGTGCGGCGGCGGGGCACGGCCGGGACGCCGACGGCAGCGCCCTGCAGCGGCTGGTGGACGTCACCCACCACGTCGCCCGGCTGCTGTGCGCCGACGTGGTGGTGCGGGCCGGGCTGCGGCTGAACGCCGAGGAGTACGGCGGGCGGACGAGGGACCTGCGCCGGGAATGGCGGGAGTGCGTGCAGGGGCTGCTGGCCGAGGCGGAGGGGCGGGGTGAACTCGCCGCCGGGGTGACACCGCAGCGCACCAGCGCGGTCGTCCTCGCCGCCACGACCGGCATCGAGGTCCTGGCCCGGGAGGACCAGGGCTGGCTCACCCGGCCCTCACTGACCGATCTGTGGCACCTGCTGCTGCCGTGCCTGGCGGCACCGCGCCTGGTCGCGGCGCTGGACCCGGCGGGGAGCGGACCGACGGCGAGTGGAACGCCGGTGAGCGGGGCAGCGGCGGGTGGGGCGGCCCAGGCGGAGCCGGTGGAGAGCGGG
The DNA here is from genome assembly GCF_021474405.1 of [Streptosporangium] indianense. Lineage (GTDB taxonomy): Bacteria > Actinomycetota > Actinomycetes > Streptomycetales > Streptomycetaceae > Streptomyces > Streptomyces indiaensis. Next base: position 40,910 of record NZ_JAKEIO010000045.1, on the reverse strand, counting down.
GCGGATGCTCCGGGCGTCCCTGCTCAGCCGTACGCAGTGGGGTTCGCGCTGCGGTAGAGCGGGGCGGACGCGCCGGGCGTGCGGGTTCAGGCGGGGGCTCGCGCTGCGGTAGGGAACACCTCCGGCCGAGCGCGTCACTCGCTGGACTGCGAGCGAAACAAACCGGATGACAAGTTTTTCCGGCGCGCTGATCGCACGATGGTCTCCCAGCCTTCGGACCGAGGAGCGATGAGCCATGACCCAGCCCGCCTGCCCCTTCCTGTCGATCGACCCGTCAGGTCAGGACCTCTACGGCGAGATATCCCGCATCCGCGCGCAGGGCCCGGCCGTGGAGGTCGAACTCCCCGGCGGCGTACGGGCGTGGTGGATCAACGGCCTGGAGCTGAACAAACGGCTCCTGGCCGGCCCCGAGACGAGCAAGGACGCCTTCCAGCACTGGCCGGCCTGGATCAACGGGGACATCTCCCGCACCTGGCCGCTCGCCATCTGGGTCTCGGTGCGCAACATGGTCACCGCCTATGGCTCCGACCACAGCAGGCTGCGCAAACCGATGGCCGCCGCCTTCACCAAACGCCGCGTCGACGCGCTGCTGCCCCGCGTCCAGCAGATCGTCGACCGGGCGCTGGACGCGCTGGAGCGCATCCCGGAAGGCGAAGTCGTCGACCTGCGGGCGGCGTTCGCGGCGCCCGTCCCGCACGAGGTGGTGTGCGAACTCTTCGGCGTACCGCACGGCGCGGACGGCCCGCGCGCGGACCTCTACCGCATCATCAACCGCTTCTTCGACACGGCCATCTCCCTGGAGGACGCCCAGGCCAACGCCGTCGACCTCTACGGCACGCTGACGGCGTTCCTCCAGCACAAGCGCGAGCACCCGGCCGACGACCTGACGACGGCGCTGATCGCCGCGCGCGACGAAGGCGCTCTCAGCGAGCAGGAGTTGATGGACAACCTGATCCTGCTGCTCACCGCGGGCTTCGAGACGACGGTCAACCTCATCGACAACACCGTGCACAGCCTGCTCGCCCACCCCGAGCAGCTCGACCTCGTCCGCTCCGGGCGGGCGACCTGGGAGGACGCCCTGGAGGAGTCGCTGCGCTTCGAGGCGCCGGGTGCCATGTCGGGCCTGCGCTACGCCGTGGAGGACATCGAGATCGAGCCGGGCCTGACCATCCCCAAGGGCGACCCGCTGGTGGTCTCCTTCGCCGGTGCCGGGCGCGACCCCGAGCGGCACGGGCCCGACGCCGAGCGGTTCGACCTCACCCGCGGCACCAGCCGCGACCACGTGTCCTTCGGCCACGGGGTGCACCACTGCCTGGGCCGGCCCTTGGCCATGGCCGAGGCGACCGTGGCCCTGACGTCGCTGTTCGCGCGCTTCCCGCGGCTGGCCCTGGCCGACCCGTCGCGTCCGCCGAAGCGGCTGCGGTCCATCATCTCCACCGGCCACGAGGAACTGCCGGTGCTGTTGCACGGCCCGGGCCCGCGCCCGGAGGGACTCCAGCGGGAGCCGGAGCCGGTGCCGGAGTGATCAGGCGACCTTCCGGCCCTGGAGGAACGCGCGGTACCAGGGCACCGCGCGGGGGAAGGCTGCCGCGAACCCGTCACCGGGCGAGCAGTCGAAGGCCTTCCAGAACGTGTCGTCCACGAACCAGTGGTCGACCGTGAGCATGCCGAGGTGATGCAGGGCGTGGGGTGACCCGGCGGCCCGGTCGAGGGCGGTGGCGACGTCCATGGCCGCGCCGCCGCCCGGCTCCCCCAGCTCGCGGGACACGGTCGCCAGCAGGTCCGGCACCGCCACCGGCTCGGGGTGGCCGACGTGGTGCACACCGCCGCCGGATGCCGGGGCGAGCGCGGCGGCCACCACCGCACGGCCCAGGGTGTCGACGTCGATCATCGACTGGAGCGCCTCGCAGCCGGTCAGGGTGGCCGACAGTTCGTTCATCAGCGACACCAGCCCGGGGATCACCCAGCGGTCGCCCTCGCCGTACACGAGGTGCGGGCGCAGGACCAGTCCGCCCGCGTCGAGGACGTGGCGTTCGGCGGCGGCCCGGGTGCGGCTGGTGGGTGAGGCGGGCGCGATCGGCACCTCCCCGGGGCGCACACCACGGAAGGGGCCCCGGCCGTGCACGGCGGCCGTACTGACGTACACGATCCGGCGCACTCCGGCGCGCACGGCCTCCTCGACCAGGGCACGGGTTCCGTGGTCGTTGACCGCCTCGACGGTCTCGGCGTCGCCGCCGACCCGCGTGGCGCAGTGCACCAGGACGTCGGTGTCGGCGCACACGCCGCGCAGGGAGGGCGGGGCGCACAGGTCGCCGTGCACGTACTCGGGTCCGTGCGGTGCGTGCCGGGACAACAGGCGTACGCCGACGCCGGGTTGCCGCTGCGCCGTGGCGGCGACCCGGCCGCCGACGAAGCCGCTCGCGCCCGTGATCAGAATCTTGAGCGTCACGACAGGGACCGTACCCGCACGGGGCGGGCGGAGGTCAGGTCGGCGGTGAAGACCGGCTCGCCGTCCTGCCGCCCCGACACCCGTACGGTCACCTCCCCGGGGCGCTCGTCGAAGACCTCGGTCTCGATCCGGCACGGGCTGTGCAGCTCGGCGTAGCGGGCGAATTCCGCGGTCATCCGGAGCGGCAGGAACGGGTGCAGGCCTGACGCGGCGGTCGCGGCCTGGCGGGCCGCCTCGAACAGCACCATGCCGGGGACGTGGTCGTTGGGCCGCGGGAAGAGGACCGGGTGACCGGTGTCGACGCGCAGGTGCCAGACGCCGGGGCGGTCGCCGGGAGCGAGGACGACGTCCTCGGCGCGGGCCCGGCCCGCGGTCCGCGGGGCTATGCCCGCCGGGAGCGGCACCGGTATGTCGAAGGCGTTCAGTCTGCCCGCGCGCAGGCGGCGGTAGGCGCGCGGCGGGGTGCAGCCGGTGCTTCCGGTGCCGCGGGCGACGAGTCGTCCCGCGCGGCGGAACTCCATCGTGGTGCGCATGCTGCGCAGCCCGCGGCCACGGCGGTGCACCTCGGAGCACACGACGTCGAACTCGACCGGTTCGGCGGCATCCGCGAGCAGGAGTGCGGCCGGGTCGACGTGGACCGTCAGGTCCCACATGACGAAGTGCGTGTCGGCCGGGGCGCCGAACTCGGCGTGCGCCAGCACCATCGAGGCCTGCCGCAACGTTTCGCCCACGATCATCGGATCCTGGTGGTGGTCGTCCACGGGGCCGAAGAAGGGGTGGTCGGCCGGCCAGTGCCCCGTGAAGTGGAAACGGCTGTCGGAGATTCGGCTCCACCGGGCGGGGAAGACGTCCGTCTCATTGGTGCGATGGGCGAGTTCCGGGGTGACGACGGCAGTGGGGGAGCGGAGGGTGGGGCGTTCGGTGGCCGGTTGTGCTTCGGTGGTCGGGCTCGGTGGCATGGGCTCGTTCGCTGATGAGGGGGCCGACGGGGCCGAGAGGGCTGACGGGGGTGTGCCGGCCGCTGCCGGGACCGCCGGTGCCCGCCGCTCTCGGAGGGCGGTGTTCTGTGGCGTGTTCTCGACGGTCGTAGCCGTTGCGTTTGCCGGAGTGCCCTCACGTCCGGTCTGATCCTCCGTGAGTGGGCCTAAAGGCCCTGTCTGCGGCATGAGAACCCCCAGATCGGCTGCCTGGCCGCGATCGGCGCCTGACTAAGATACGGACGAGCCGGTTTTTTTCAAAGGGTGAGCCAAGCCGCTGGAACAGGCTCTCGCGCCCTCGCCCCACAGCGACTTCACAGGGATCGACGGAGATCAGGAGGCATCCGATGGCGCGACAGGAGCGCGCGATCCGCACCCGGCGGACCATCCTGGAGGCGGCAGCGGCCGTCTTCGACGAACGCGGCTACACCTCGGCGACCATCGGCGAGATCCTCGACCGGGCCGGCGTCACCAAGGGCGCACTGTACTTCCACTTCGGTTCCAAGGAAGAGCTGGCGTTGGGGGTGTTCGAGGAGCAGCTCGCGATCACGCTCCCGCCGCAGACCAGCAAGCTCCAGGAACTCGTCGACTCCGGTCTGGTGATGGCCCGCCGACTGCGGTCCGAACCGCTGGTGCGGGCCAGTGTGGGGCTCGCCCTCGACCAGGGGGCCATGGACCTCGACCGCACCCCGGCCTTCCGGATGTGGATCGACCAGAACACGCAGATGCTGGGCGAGGCGAAGACGCGGGGCGAACTGCTCCAGCACGTCGACGTGGCGGAGACGGCCGAGCTGCTGGTCGGCAGCTTCTCCGGGGTGCAGCTGCTGTCCCAGCTGCGCTGCCAGCGGCAGGATCTGGAGCGCCGTGTCGTGGTGCTGTTCGAGCACTTCCTGCCCAGTATCACGGTGCCGGCGGTGCTGGCCCGGCTCGACATCTCCGTGGACCGGGCCGAGCGGGTGCTGGCGCAGGTCCTGACGGAGGAGAGCGCGGCCGTGCCGGCCGGGGCCCCCGTGCCCGCGCAGACGTCCGTGGCCTCGGGGGCGTGAGCACTGCCGCGAGGCCCCGCAGGACCGGCTACGGCTCGGCGCGAGCTGTCCACAGGCGTGGAGTTGTCCACAGGGTCTGACGCGTTTCGGCCGCCGGTTGTACGGTCGGCATGAGTTGATGTTCGTGCGCGTGCGGGGGAGGCGGTCGGGATGACCAGGGCTGGAGCTCAGGACGAGAGCGGGACCACGGCCGAGTACGGGGCGCCCCGCAGGCTGCCCCGGGTACGCGGCTTCGCCGAGTGGCCGGCCGCCGGTTCCCCCAAGGACGAGGGCAAGGCCCTGCGCAAGCGGATCCCCCGCGGCGCCCACGCCTCGCTCGACCTGGACGCCTCCCGGCCCGACGCGGTGAGCGCCGTCGAGGAGTCGGGCCGCGGGCGGCTGCCCGAGCTGACCCCGATCCGGGTCGGGCGCATGGCCGCCAACCCGTTCGCGTTCCTGCGCGGCTCGGCGGGACTCATGGCGTACGACCTCGCGCGCACGCCGATCACGAAGATCCGGGCCCAGCTCTGCGGTGACGCCCACGCGGCCAACTTCGGCCTGTACGGCGACGCCCGCGGCGGTCTGGTCATCGACCTGAACGACTTCGACGAGACGGTGCCCGGCCCATGGGAGTGGGACCTCAAGCGCCTCGCGGCCTCCCTGGTGCTCGCGGGCCGGGTGGCGGGCGCCGACGAGGACCAGTGCCGCAAGGCGGCGTACGACGCGGCGGGTGCCTACCGCAGGACCATGCGGTTCCTGGCCAGGCTCCCGGTCCTGGACGCGTGGAACGCCATCGCCGACGAGGAGCTCGTCTCCCACACCGACGCCCATGACCTGCTCGGCACGCTGGAGCGCGTCTCCGAGAAGGCCCGCCACAACACCAGCGGCCGCTTCGCCGCCAAGTCGACCGAGGCCACCGAGGACGGCGGGCGCCGCTTCGTCGACGCGCCACCCGTGCTGCGGCGCGTCCCGGACGCCGAGGCCGCGGCGGTGGCGGCGTCCCTGGAGGAGTACCTCGGCACGCTGCAGGAGGACCGACTGCCGCTCCTCGCCCGGTACGCGGTGCAAGACGTGGCCTTCCGCGTCGTCGGCACGGGCAGCGTCGGCACCCGGTCCTATGTCGTGCTGCTCCTGGACCACCGGGGCGAGCCGCTGGTGCTCCAGGTGAAGGAGGCGCGGGCGTCGGCGCTGGTGCCGCATCTGGCGACGGCCGGTTTCGAGACGCCGGCGGCCGGTCACGAGGGCCGGCGGGTCGTCCTGGGCCAGAAGCGGATGCAGGTCGTGAGTGACAACCTGCTGGGCTGGACGACGGTCGGCGGGCTGCCCTTCCAGGTCCGCCAGTTCCGCAACCGCAAGGGCAGCGTCGATCCGGCCGCCCTGGCCGCCGATCAGCTGGACGACTACGGCCGCATGACCGGCGCCCTCCTGGCCCGGGCGCACGCGCACAGCGCCGACCCGCGGCTCATCGCCGGGTACTGCGGGAAGAACGAGAAGCTGGACGAGGCCATGGCGGCCTTCGCCGTGGCCTACGCGGACCGGACGGAGGCGGACCACGCGGATCTGCTGGCGGGGGTGAAGGCGGGGAAGGTGGCGGCGGAGCTGGGGGTGTAGGGCCGCGAGGGCCCGCGGGCCCGGTCCTGATCCCGTCCGGGGCCGAGGGCGTCGGCGACAGGTCGTGCCGCGCGTTCCGGGCCGTTCTCCTCCGGAGCGTGGGCGCGGACGGTGTGTCCCCTAGGCTGGTCGGGTGACGACCCCGGAAGCTGAGCAGGATGGTGGCGACGCCGCCCGGCCCGAGGCGCGGCTGGAGCGGGCCGTGCGGGCCGCCGAGCAGGCGTTGATCGAGTACGAGATCGCCGTGGAGACCTTCCGCGTCGAGGTCGAGAACTTCTCCCGGCTGCACGAACAGAAGCTCGGCCCGCTGTACGCCCGGCTCGAGGAACTGGACGCCCGGATCCTGGAGGCCAGAGCCGCCCGCAGCGGCGACCCCGCGGACCGGCAGCGGGCGGAGGAGGCCAGGGCACGGCTCGCCCCGATCCCCGGCGTCGAGGAACTGCTGCACGGCTGGATGGACGGCGGCGGTCTGTTCCCCGAGGCGTCGGCGATGCTCACGGACCAGCCGGTCCGGCCTCCGCAGCGGGTCCGCCCCAGCGAGGAGGCCCGCAAGCTGTACCGCGACCTGGCCCGCAAGGCCCACCCGGACCTGGCGCAGGAGGAGAAGGAACGCCTGCGGCGCGAGGAGTTCATCACACGGGTCAATGCCGCCTACGCCCGCGGCGACGAGAAGGAGCTGCGGGAGCTCGCCGCGGAATGGGCCGAGGGACCCGAGCTGAAGCGGGGCCCGAGCCGCGCCGAGGAGCTCTACGCCCGCCTCGAGTGGCTCGCCCAGCGCAAGGAGCTGCTCGGGCTGCTCGCCCGGGAACTCGAGGACAGCGCCATCGGCCACATGCTGCAACTGGCCCCCGACGATCCGGACCGGCTCCTGGACGAGATCGGGCAGGGGCTGCTCGCCCAGGTCACCGAGCGGGAGACGGAGCTGGCCGCGCTGCTCGGCGAGGGTGAGGGCCAGGGCTGAGGCTCGGGACCGAGCGGAGAAGGACCATGGCCGCGGCCGGGTCCCGGGTCGGCAGGAGTCGGCACGAGGGGGCAGGGCCGAGCCGTGCCCGGGCCGGTGTCGTGGCCGGGTCGGGTAGCGTCGGGCGCATGAGTTTTGGAGCTGGTGTGCCCACGGTCGCGGTCGCGGACCTCAAGGACGGTGACTTCCTGCTGGACGTCCGGGAGGACGACGAGTGGAAGGCCGGCCATGCCGCAGGGGCGCTGCACATCCCGATCAGCGAGTTCGTCGCCCGGTACGGCGAGCTGACCGAGGCCGCCCCGCAGGACGGCCGCGTCCATGTGATCTGCCGTTCGGGCGGCCGGTCCGCCCAGGTCACGATGTACCTGGCCCAGCAGGGCGTCGACGCCGTGAACGTGGACGGCGGCATGCAGGTGTGGGAGGCGGCGGGCCGTCCCGTCGTGACGGACGACGGGCAGCAGGGGTTCGTCCTCTAGGGATCCCTGACCAGGGGTGCTTGTCAGCGCCAGCCGACCGGGGGCTCTGGCCAGGGGCCTCGACGGACCCGGCCGTCGGGATCAGGCGGGCGGGTGGGTGGCCAGGAGGTCGCCCAGGGCCTCCTCGTGTGCCGCGGCCGGGCCGAGTGACAGTTCCAGGTGCTTGGCCCAGGCGTGGTAGCGGTGCAGGGGGTAGTCCACGTCGGCGCCGAAGCCGCCGTGCAGGTGCTGCGCGGTCTGCACGACCCGGCGGACTCCCTCCGCCGCCCAGATCTTGGCGACGGCCACGTCCCCGGCCGCGGGCAGCGGGCCCGGGGCCCCCGAGGCGATGCGCCACGCGGCCTGCCACAGCGTGGCCTCCATCGCGCGCAGGTCGATGTAGCGGTCGGCGGCCTGCACGGCGACGGCCTGGAAGGTCGCGATCGGGAAGCCGAACTGCTCCCGCTTGCCCGTGTACTCCCCGGTCATCCGCAGCACGCGCTCCCCGAGCCCGAGCGCCAGCGCGCACGTCCCGGTGGCCAGCAGGTCCCGCAGCCACTCCCACGCCCCGTCGGCGTCGATCACGTCCCGGGGCGCGAGCCGTGCCGACTCCAGGCGCAGCTCGCCGAGCCGCTCGCCGCTGGTGGAGACCTGCTCGGCCGGCAGCACGCCCTCGTGCCTGCGCGGCACCAGGCCCAGTACGGTCCGGCCGGTTGCGGTGTGCGCCGGGACGAGCGTGACGTCGGCGTCGTAGGCCCACGGCACTGCCGTCTGCACCCCGTCCAGCACCCAGCCGCCGCCGTCCTGCCGGGCGGTCACGGACTGCTCGGCGGGGTCGTGGCCCGTGCGGCCGTGCGCGGCGACCGTCAGCACGGTCTCGCCGCGGCCGGCCCGGGCGAGCAGGTCAGCCTTCGCCTCCTCCCCGCCGAAGGCCTGGACGGTCGCGGCCGCCGCGCTGCTCTCCAGCAGGGGCACCCTGGCCAGTACCCGTGCCGACTCCCGCAGCACCAGGCACAGCGCGATGGCGTCCAGGCCGGCCCCGCCGTATCGGGTGTCGAGCAGCAGGCTCAGCAGGTCGGCGTCGGCGAGCCTGCCCCACAGGGCGCGGTCGCAGGTCTCGGCGACGGCGCCCGGGGTGAGGGCCGGGCTGGGCACGGCGTCGGGGGCGACCCCGGCGAACACGCCCTTCGCCGCCTCGGCCGCCGCCTGCTGCTCCTCGGTGAAGGTGAAGTCCACGGTGCCTGTCCTCCCGGCGGGGTCCCGTTGAGCTGACGGGGCGTCAAGATAGAACAGGTTCTAGAAGAAGGGAATGGGTGTACGGGCGGGCGCCGTAGGGTGTCACTCCTGTCGGCGACCGGCCGGGGCGCCCTGTGGATAACCTGCGGGGGTCCCCTGTGGACCAGGGGGACGGCGGCTCCAGGGCCAGCGCACTCGCCGTACGGTCGTCCTCCGGTGTGGCGACGGCCACTGCGGGAGGGGCGGGCAGGGGCTGTGCGCGGGTGGGTGTCCTGAGTACCGTGCCGGTGCCGATGCCGCGCGGTGCCGCGCGGGCGGTACGACGCCCTCGCGGCCGGCCGGGCGGACGGAACGACGGACCGGGATCGTGGAACGGGGCGGAATGGACGCGTACGACGAGGGCTCGACCGCCCGGCACGGCCCGGACGCGCCGAGCACCCCGACCCCGCCCGCTGGGCACGAGGCACCAGTGGACCCGTCCGGGCCGGTCGAGCCGTTCGGGACGGACGGGCAGCGCCTGCCGTACCCGCCCCGTGAACCCCGTACCGGCATCGCCGCGCTCTCCCTGCGCTATCAGGTCGGTGTCGCCCTGGCCCTCGCGGTCGTGGCCATCGGCGTGTGTGTGCATCTCGGGATGACGTTCCTGCACGTCGCGCCGGCGAACACGGTCACCAGGGCGCACGGCAAGGCCGTCGACGACTGGATCTATCCGGAGTTCGAACAGAACTGGAAACTCTTCGCGCCGAACCCGTTGCAGCAGAACATCTCGATCCAGGTCCGTGCCGGAGTGCGCGGGCCGGACGGCATGACGCTGACCACCGGCTGGTACGACCTGTCCGCCGAGGACGGCAGGGCCATCGACGGCAATCTGCTGCCCAGCCACACCCAGCAGAACGAGCTGCGCCGGGCCTGGGACTTCTTCGTCGCGACGCATGACGGCGAGAACCGTCCGATGGGGCTGCGCGGCGCGCTCTCCGAGGCGTATCTGCGCCGGATCATGGTGCTGCGCCTCACCGACGACGACGCGGTACGGGCCGCGACCGGGGGTGCCGGGGTCATCGAACGGGTGCAGGTGCGCTCCCGGACCAGCAACGTGCCGCCGCCCCCGTGGAGCCGGGAGAAGGTCTCCACGACACCGTCCTACCGCGAGCTGCCGTGGTGGAAGGTGGCGCGGGACGAGGCCGAGGGAGGGGTGCGGTGAACCGCTTCTCGCTGGCCGTCTCGGGCGGTATCGCCCGGGTCACCGAGGCGGCCCTGGGCCCTTACCAGACGGCCGTGGTCCGTATCGGCTTCAGCGCCACCTGGCTGTTGTTCCTGCTCCGCGAACTCCCCCACCGGCACGAGCTGTACGGTCCCGACGGCCCCTGGAGCTGGGATCTCGCCCAGCAGCTGATCGGAGACAACGGCTCCTTCACCGTCCTGATGTGGTCGGACGGCCGGGTCTGGTTCGAGATCGTCTACGCGCTCGCGGTCCTCTCCAGCGCGCTGCTGATGCTGGGCTGGCGCACCCGCACCATGTCGGTGCTGTTCATGGCCGGGGTGCTGTCGCTGCAGAACCGCAGTGTCTTCATGGGCGACGGCGGCGACAACGTGCTGCACCTGATGTCGATCTACCTGGTGTTCACCCGCTGCGCCCAGGTGTGGTCGCTCGACGCCCGGCGGGCCCTGCGGGACCGGGCGGCCCGCGCGCGGGGCGAGCGGGTCACGGACCGGACCGGGCCGCTGCTGTGGGGCGTGCTCGGGTTCGTGCTCGTCGCGGTCACCCTGGCCGGCCGGATGCAGGGTGACTGGCTGATACCGGTCCTGCTGTGGACGGTGTGGGTGGTGCTGGGCCTGTGGTGGCTGGTGGGACGCCGGGCCAGGACCGGTGAGCCGCGGGTCCTGCTGGACGTCGTGGCGAACATCGTGCACAACGGGGCACTGCTCGTCATCATGGCGGAGGCGTGCCTGATCTACGCGACGGCCGGCTGGTACAAGGTCCAGGGATCGCGCTGGCAGGACGGCACGGCGGTGTACTACCCGCTTCACCTGGAGTACTTCTCGCCCTGGCCGGGACTGGCGGACCTGCTGTCCGCCAGCGGCACGATGGTGATGCTGGTGACCTACGGGACGGTCCTCGTCCAGGTCGCCTTCCCGTTCACGCTGTTCAACCGGCGGGTGAAGAACGTCCTGCTGGCCGTCATGATCACCGAGCACGCCGTGATCGCCGTGGTCCTCGGACTGCCGTTCTTCTCGCTGGCGATGATCGCGGCGGACGCCGTGTTCCTGCCGACGGGCTTCCTGCGCCGGCTGGGCGGCCGGGCGGTACGCGCGCGGGAGCGGCTGCGGCGCCGGGGCGGGCGTGCGCGGCTGCCCGGGCAGCGCACCAGCGAGAGCCCGGAGGCCACGCACGTAGGCTTCGGGGCATGACCGACCCCGTGACCACCTGGCACCGGCTCGCCGGTGACGCCGTCCTGCTGGACGGGTTCCACGCGCTCAAGCACGCGCTGCGCTTCGGCGCCGAGGTGCCGGTGGCGGTCACGGCGGACCGGGCGGCCGCGCTGGCCCTCGCCGACGAACTGGCCCCGGACGTGCGGGACGTGCTGGCCGGGCTGCTGAGCGAGGTGCCGCACGAGACGTACGCGTCGTGCGTGCCGCGCCCGCATCCCACGGCGGTGGCTGCCCTCGCGGTACGGCCGTCCCGGGAGTCGAGCCTCGCCCGGCTCGCGCACACCCCGCGCACGGCCCCGGTCGTGGTCCTCGACAACCCGCGCAACCTCGGCAACGCGGGGGCGGTGATCCGCCTGGCCGCCGGCTTCGGGGCGACCGGTGTGGTGACGACGGGCACGGTCGACCCCTGGCACGCGACGGTCGTACGCGGCGGGGCGGGGCTGCACTTCGCGACGGCGGTGGAACGCCTGACGGTCGACGAGCTGCCCGCCGGCCCGGTGTTCGCGCTCGACCCGGAGGGTGACGACATCCGGGGCGTCGAGCTCCCGGACGACGCCGTCCTCGCGTTCGGCTCGGAGCGCACGGGCCTGTCACCCGAACTCCGCGCCCGAGCCGACCACCTGCTGTCCCTGCCGATGCGTCCCCAGGTCAGCAGCTACAACCTGGCGACGAGCGTGGCGATGACGCTTTACCACTGGAGCGCGGGTTCTGGAGCGCCCCTGTAGGGGCGCGGGGAACTGCGCGAACCACCACGAACAACCGGCACTCGCGCACTCACCGCACCCCCCGGCTCCTAGGCGTCCCTGCGCACCTCGACCACCCGGAACCGGTTGGCCACGAACGCCCCGTCGCACAGCGCCGCACTGGCGGCCGGATTCCCACCGGACCCGTGGAAGTCGGAGAACGCCGCCGTCTGGTTCACGTACACCCCGCCCGTGAGGTTCAGCGACAGCTGCGCCGCCTCCTCCAGGCAGACCTCCTGCACGGTCTGCTCGACCTCCGGGTCGGTCGTGTACGCCCCGACGGTCATCGCGCCCTTCTCACGGACGGTCCGCCGCAGCAGCTCCGCCGCGTCCTCGGCGGAGTCGACGGCCACGGCGAAGGACACCGGCCCGAAGCACTCGCTCATGTACGCGGCCTCGTCGTCCGGCTTGGCCCCGTCCAGCTTGACGATCACCGGCGTACGGACGACCGCACCCGGGAAGTCCGGGTTGGTGATCTCGCGGGAGGCCAGGGCGACTTCGCCCAGCCCCGCGGCGGCCTCCAGGCGGGCCTTCACGTCCGGGTTGACGATCGCGCCGAGCAGCGCGTTCGCCCGGGCGTCGTCGCCGAGCAGCCCGTCCACCGCCTTGGCGAGATCGGCGACGACCTCGTCGTAGGACTTGGGGCCCTGGTCCGTGGAGATGCCCTCGCGCGGGACGAGGAGGTTCTGCGGGGTCGTGCACATCTGGCCGCTGTAGAGGGACAGCGAGAAGGCCAGGTTGGAGAGCATGCCCTTGTAGTCGGACGTGGAGTGGACGACGACGGTGTTGACGCCGGCCTTCTCCGTGTACACCTGCGCCTGGCGGGCGTTGGCCTCCAGCCAGTCACCGAACTCGGTCGAGCCCGTGTAGTCGATGATGCGGATCTCGGGGCGCAGCGCGAGCGTCTTGGCGATGCCCTCGCCGGGGCGCTCGGCGGCCAGCGCCACCAGGTTCGGGTCGAAGCCGGCCTCGGCGAGCACCTCGCGCGCGACCTGCACGGTGAGGGCGAGCGGCAGCACCGCGCGCGGGTGCGGCTTGACCAGGACCGCGTTGCCGGTGGCGAGGGAGGCGAACAGGCCCGGGTAGCCGTTCCACGTCGGGAAGGTGTTGCAGCCGATCATCAGGGCGATGCCGCGCGGGACCGGCGTGAACTGCTTGTTCATCGCCAGCGGGTCGCGCTTGCCCTGCGGCTTGGTCCACTCGGCGTTGTCGGGCGTGCGCACCTGCTCCACGTAGGCGTAGGCCACCGCCTCCAGGCCGCGGTCCTGCGCGTGGGGTCCGCCCGCCTGGAACGCCATCATGAAGGCCTGGCCGGAGGTGTGCATGACGGCGTGCGCGAACTCGTGGGTGCGGTCGCTGATGCGCTTGAGGATCTCCAGGCAGACCACCGCGCGCTGCTCCGCGCCCGCGTCACGCCAGGCGCGCTGGCCGGCCTTCATGGCGGGCAGCAGCACGTCGAGGTCCGCGTGCGGGTACGTCACGCCCAGGTCGACGCCGTACGGGGACGTCTCGCCGCCCACCCAGTCGTCCGTCCCGGGCTGGCCGAGGTCGAGGCGGGAGCCGAGCAGGGCGTCGAAGGCGGCCTTGCCCGCTGCCGCGTCCAGGCTGCCGTTCTCCCCGTAGGCCTTGGGGTGCTCGGGGTGCGGGGACCAGTAGGCGCGCGTGCGGATCGCTTCCAGCGCCTGGTCGAGGGTGGACCGGTGCCGGGCGATCAGCTCGTGCGCCGAGAGTGCGGCGGTCATGGGTGACCAACTCCTCGTCTCAAGAACTCTTCGTCGAGTTCATGACCTGGGCAGAAACCTGGGCAGGAACACTCGGACAGGGCTAGAGTAACCGAACGATCGGTCGGTTCAAGGGGGTCCGCCGCATCTGTGGAAAACCCCGTGCGGGAGGATCGCGCACATGACAGCACTCGACCTCAGCAGCCCCGTGGCCGTCGTCGGCACCGGCACCATGGGCCAGGGAATCGCCCAGGTCGCGCTGGTCGCGGGCCACCCCGTCCGGCTGTACGACACCGTCCCCGGACGGGCCCGGGCGGCGGCCGACGCGATCGGCGCACGTCTGGACCGGCTCGTCGAGAAGGAGCGGCTCACCGGCCCCGAGCGGGACGCCGCCCGCGCCCGGCTGCTGCCCGCCGGGACCCTCGCGGAGCTCGCGGACTGCGCCCTGGTCGTCGAGGCCGTCCTGGAGCGGCTGGACGTCAAGCAGGAACTGTTCGGCGAGCTGGAGGGCATCGTCTCCGACGACTGCCTGCTCGCCACCAACACCTCGTCGCTGTCCGTCACCGCCATCGGCGGCGCCCTGCGCGTCCCGGGCCGGTTCGTGGGCCTGCACTTCTTCAACCCGGCGCCCCTGCTGCCGCTCGTCGAGGTCGTCTCCGGGTTCGCCACCGACGTCACCCATGCCACGCGCGCGTACGAGACCGCCCGTGCCTGGGGCAAGACACCGGTCGCCTGCGCGGACACTCCCGGCTTCATCGTCAACCGCATCGCCCGGCCCTTCTACGCCGAGGCCTTCGCGGTGTACGAGTCCCAGGGCGCCGATCCCGCCACCATCGACGCCGTGCTGCGCGAGTCGGGCGGCTTCCGGATGGGCGCGTTCGAGCTGACCGACCTGATCGGCCAGGACGTCAACGAGTCGGTCACCCGGTCGGTCTGGGAGTCCTTCTTCCAGGACGTGCGCTTCACGCCGTCCCTCGCCCAGCGGCGCCTGGTCGAGTCCGGCCGGCTCGGCCGCAAGACCGGCCACGGCTGGTACGACCACGGTGACGGCGCCGAGCGCCCCGAACCGGACACCGCCGAGAAGCGGCAGCCGCCCGCCTACGTCGTCGCCGAGGGCGACCTGGGGCCGGCCGCCGAGCTGCTCGCGCTGATCCGTGAGGCCGGCATCCCGGTCCGCGACGAGGACGAGGACAGCGGCAGCCGCCTGGTGCTGCCGAGCGGCGGGCAGCTCGCCCTCGCCGACGGGCAGACCTCGGTGGAGTTCCGCGACGTCGTCTACTTCGACCTCGCGCTGGACTACCGCGCGGCCACCCGGATCGCCCTGTCCGCCTCCCAGGACACCTCCCCGCAGACCCTGTCCGAGGCCATCGGCCTCTTCCAGGCGCTCGGCAAGCAGGTCAGTGTCATCGGCGACGTGCCGGGCATGATCGTCGCCCGTACGGTGGCGCGGATCATCGACCTGGCGCACGACGCGGTCGCCAAGGGCGTCGCCACCGAGGAGGACGTCGACACCGCGATGCGCCTCGGTGTCAACTACCCCCTCGGTCCCTTCGAGTGGAGCCGTCGTCTCGGCCGCTCCTGGGCCTACGCGCTGCTGGACGACCTGCACCTGAGGGACCCCTCGGGGCGCTACGCACCCTCCCTGGCGCTGTACCGCCACGCCCACGCCTCCGACAAGCGGGAGGGCACCGCCTCATGACGACCGCCAAGCGCGACACCTACACCCCGGACACCCTGCTGTCCGTCGCCGTCCAGGTGTTCAACGAGCGCGGCTACGACGGCACTTCCATGGAGCACCTCTCCAAGGCGGCCGGCATCTCCAAGTCGTCGATCTACCACCATGTGACCGGCAAGGAGGAGCTGTTGCGCCGGGCCGTGGACCGGGCTCTGGACGGGCTGTTCGGGATCCTCGACGAGGAGCACGCGCGCGTGGGGCGCGCCTCGGACCGTCTGGAGTACGTCGTCCGGCGCATGGTCGAGGTGCTGATCACCGAACTGCCCTACGTGACCCTGCTGCTGCGGGTGCGCGGCAACACCGACACCGAGCGGTGGGCCCTGGAGCGGCGCCGCGACTTCGACCACCGGGTCGCCGACCTGCTCAAGGCGGCCGCGGCGGACGGGGACGTGCGCGCCGACATAGAGGTCCGGCTGGTGACCCGGCTGGTCTTCGGCATGATCAACTCGATCGTCGAGTGGTACCGCCCGGACGGCCGCGGCATGAGCGAACGCGAGGTGGCCGACGCGGTGGTGCAGCTGGCCTTCGGGGGTCTGCGCAAGGCCGAGTGAATGCCTGGGCTTCGGGGATGCGCAAGGCCGAGCGAATGCCTGGGCTTAGGGGGTCTGCGCAAGGCCGAGCGAATGCCTGGGCTTCGGGGGCCTGCGCAAGGCCGGTGAATCCGGGCTTCGGGGGGCCTGCGCAAGGCCGGGTGAACGCAGGGGGCCGTCAGCCCTGCGGTTCCAGGTCCTCCTCCTCGAACACCAGCAGGGTGCGGGTGCTGAGCACCTGGGGGATCGCCTGGAGCCGGGTCAGGACCAGCTCGCGCAGGGACCGGTTGTCGGAGACGTGGACCAGCAGCAGCACGTCGAAGTCGCCGCCCACCAGGGCGATGTGGGAGGCGCCGGGCAGCTGTCTGAGCTCCTCGCGGACCGTGCGCCAGGAGTTCTGGACGATCTTCAGCGTGATGTAGGCGGACGTGCCCTGACCCGCCCGCTGGTGATCGACCCGGGCGCCGAAGCCCCGGATGACACCGTCCTCGACGAGCCGGTTGATGCGGGCGTAGGCGTTCGCCCGGGAGACGTGGACCCGCTCGGCGACCGACCGTATCGACGCACGGCCGTCGGCCTGCAGCATGCGCAGGATGTCCTGATCTATGGCATCCAGGGGCCGTGGCGGCGGCAGCACGCCGCTGTCGTCCTGGCCTTCGGCCATTTGTTCAGATGCCACCTGCGCCGACCTCCCTACCATGGACGTACTGCGTCCATCTCAGGCTGTGGAGAACCGTTTGTCCACAGCCTGGGGCCACCCATAGCCAAATTGTGCCGTCGACCGAACAATCGGTAGGTGAGGCGAGTCACAGCCGACGCGCCTCTTCGAGCCGCTCCCACGAGGAGGTGCCGTCATGACGGTCATGGAGCAGCGGGGCGCGTACAAGCCGACCCCGCCGCCCGCCTGGCAGCCCCGGACGGATCCCGCGCCGTTGCTGCCCGACGCCGAGCCGTACCGCGTCCTCGGCACCGAGGCGGCCGCGAAGGCCGACCCGGAGCTGCTGAGGGCGCTGTACGCGCAGCTGGTGAAGGGCCGCCGCTACAACGCTCAGGCCACCGCCCTCACCAAGCAGGGCCGTCTCGCGGTCTACCCCTCCACCACCGGCCAGGAGGCGTGCGAGGTCGCCGCCGCCATGGTCCTTCAGGAGCGCGACTGGCTCTTCCCGAGCTACCGCGACACCCTCGCCGTGGTGGCCCGGGGCGTGGACCCCGTCGAGGCGCTCACCCTGCTGCGCGGCGACTGGCACACCGGCTACGACCCGCACGAGCACCGGGTCGCCCCCCTGTGCACCCCGCTGGCCACCCAGCTGCCGCACGCCGTGGGCCTCGCGCACGCCGCCCGCCTCAAGGGTGACGACGTGGTCGCGCTGGCCATGGTCGGTGACGGCGGCACCAGCGAGGGCGACTTCCACGAGGCGCTGAACTTCGCCGCCGTCTGGCAGGCCCCGGTCGTCTTCCTCGTGCAGAACAACGGCTTCGCGATCTCCGTCCCGCTCGCCAAGCAGACCGCGGCCCCGTCGCTGGCCCACAAGGCGGTCGGCTACGGCATGCCCGGCCGCCTGGTCGACGGCAACGACGCCGCGGCCGTGCACGAGGTGCTCTCCGACGCCGTACGCCACGCCCGCGCGGGCGGCGGCCCCACCCTCGTCGAGGCGATCACCTACCGCGTCGACGCCCACACCAACGCCGACGACGCGACCCGCTACCGCGGTGACGCCGAGGTCGAGACCTGGCGCGAGCACGACCCGATCCGGCTGCTGGAGCGCGAGCTGACCGGCCGCGGCCTGCTCGACGAGGCCGGCATCGAGGCGGCCCGGCAGGACGCCGAGACCATGGCCGCGGCCCTGCGTGAGCAGATGAACCAGGACGCGGTCCTCGACCCGATGGACCTGTTCGATCACGTCTACGCCGAGCCCACGCCCCAGCTGCGGGAACAGCGGGACCAGCTGCGGGCCGAGCTGGAGGCCGAGGCCGAGTCCGAGGGGGGCACGCACCGATGACCACCGTCGCCGTCAAGCCGGCCACCATGGCGCAGGCACTCACACGCGCGCTGCGCGACGCCATGGCCGCGGACCCCGCCGTGCACGTCATGGGCGAGGACGTCGGCACCCTCGGCGGCGTCTTCCGCGTCACCGACGGTCTCGCCAAGGAGTTCGGCGAGGACCGCTGCACGGACACCCCGCTCGCCGAGGCCGGCATCCTCGGCACCGCGGTCGGCATGGCCATGTACGGGCTCCGGCCGGTCGTGGAGATGCAGTTCGACGCGTTCGCCTACCCGGCGTTCGAGCAGCTCATCTCGCACGTGGCCCGCATGCGCAACCGCACCCGCGGCAGGATGCCCCTGCCGATCACCATCCGTGTCCCCTACGGCGGCGGCATCGGTGGCGTCGAGCACCACAGCGACTCCTCCGAGGCGTACTACATGGCGACTCCGGGGCTCCATGTCGTCACGCCCGCGACCGTCGCCGACGCCTACGGGCTGCTGCGCGCGTCCATCGCCTCCGACGACCCGGTCGTCTTCCTGGAGCCCAAGCGGCTGTACTGGTCGAAGGACTCCTGGAACCCCGAGGAGCCGGCGCCCGTCGAGCCGATCGGCCGCGCGGTGGTGCGCCGCTCCGGCCGCAGCGCCACGCTCATCACGTACGGGCCGTCCGTACCCGTCTGCATGGAGGCGGCCGAGGCGGCCCGGGCCGAGGGCTGGGACCTCGAAGTCGTCGACCTGCGCTCCCTGGTGCCGTTCGACGACGAGACGGTGAGCGCCTCGGTGCGACGCACGGGCCGCGCGGTCGTCGTCCACGAGTCGGGTTCCTTCGGCGGCCCGGGCGGGGAGATCGCGGCGCGGGTCACGGAGCGCTGCTTCCACCATCTGGAGGCGCCGGTGCTGCGCGTGGCCGGGTTCGACGTCCCGTACCCGCCGCCGATGCTGGAGCGCCACCACCTGCCCGGTGTGGACCGGATCCTGGACGCCGTGGGGCGTCTGCAGTGGGAGGCCGAGAGCTGATGGCACAGGTGCTGGAGTTCAAGCTGCCCGACCTCGGTGAGGGACTGACCGAGGCGGAGATCGTGCGCTGGCTGGTCGAGGTCGGCGACGTGGTCGCCATCGACCAGCCGGTCGTCGAGGTCGAGACGGCCAAGGCCATGGTCGAGGTGCCCTGCCCCTACGGCGGTGTGGTCACGGCCCGGTTCGGCGAGGAGGGCACGGAGCTGCCCGTCGGGGCGCCGCTGATCACGGTGGCCGTGGGGGAGCGGCCCGCCTCCGGCGCCGAGGACACCGGCTCCGGGGGGTCGGGCAACGTCCTCGTCGGCTACGGCACCTCCGAGGCTCCCGCGCGGCGCCGCCGGGTCCGGCAGGACCGGCCGCTGTCCGGCGCGTCCGCGACAGCCGGAGGGGCCGACCGCGCCGGGTCGCCGACGGGCCGGGCGGACGCCGCCGCGGCCCCGGGGCCGGTTTCCCCGGCGCGGGCGCAGGCACAGGCGGGGGTCGCCGCCCCCGTGGCGACCGTCAACGGCCAGACCAACGGTTCCGGCTCGGCAGACGGCCCCGTCCCCGTGATCTCGCCCCTGGTGCGCCGGCTGGCGCGGCAGAACGGCCTGGACCTGCGGGAGCTGACCGGGTCCGGTCCCGACGGGCTGATCCTGCGGGCGGACGTGGAGTACGCGTTGCGCGCCGCGGGCCGCCAGGACACCCAGGGCGCTCCGGCGGGATCGCCGGCCGCGCCGCACCCGCACGAGGTGCGGCACACCCCGAGCCCGGCCCTCGCCTCCCGCCCCTCCGCGGCGGTCCCCGGCGGGACCCGCGCCCCGCTCACCGGCGAGACGCGCACGCCGCTCAAGGGCATCCGCGGCGCCGTCGCCGACAAGCTGGCGCGCAGTCGCCGGGAGATCCCGGACGCCACCTGCTGGGTCGACGCGGACGCCACGGAGCTCATGCGGGCGCGCGCCGCCATGAACGCGGCCGGCGGACCGAAGATCTCGCTCCTGGCCCTGCTCGCCCGGATCTGCACCGCGGCCCTCGCCCGCTTCCCCGAGCTCAACTCCACGGTCGACGCGCAGGCCAGGGAGATCGTGCAGTTCGACCACGTGCACCTGGGGTTCGCGGCGCAGACCGACCGGGGCCTCGTCGTGCCGGTCGTGCGGGACGCGCACGCGCGGGACGCCGAGTCGCTGACCGCCGAGTTCGCCCGGCTGACCGAGGCGGGCCGCACGGGGACGCTGACACCGGGCGAACTCACCGGCGGGACCTTCACGCTGAACAACTACGGCGTCTTCGGCGTCGACGGCTCCACGCCGATCATCAACCACCCCGAAGCCGCCATGCTCGGCGTCGGCCGCATCGTCCCCAAGCCATGGGTGCACGAGGGCGAGCTGGCGGTGCGGCAGGTCGTCCAGCTCTCGCTCACCTTCGACCACCGGGTGTGCGACGGGGGCGTGGCCGGCGGCTTCCTGCGGTACGTCGCGGACTGCGTCGAACAGCCGGCGGTGCTGCTGCGGACGCTGTGATTCCTGTTCCTCGTCCGAGCCGGTGTTCGTGATCGCGTCGCTTCCCCCGCGTTCCGTGTGATCGCGGGGGCACGCATACTCGGGGGGTGACCGCCTACCAGCCCCCCGGTGAACCCGGCGCCGCCACCGGCCCCGCGCATGGGCCCGGCCCCCGGTATGACGCCGTCGTGCTCGCCGGCGGTGCCGCCCGGCGCCTGGGCGGCACGGACAAACCCGGCGTGCGGGTGGGCGGGCGGCCCCTGCTCGACCGGGTGCTCGCGGCCTGCGCCACCGCCCGCACCACCGTCGTCGTCGCCGCGCCCCGGCCGACCGCACGGCCCGTGACCTGGACCCGCGAGGACCCGCCCGGCGGCGGACCGCTCGCCGCCCTCGACGCCGGGCTGCGCCACACCACGGCCGAGCACGTCGTGGTGCTCTCCGCCGACCTGCCCTTCCTCCGAGAGCCGACCGTGGGCCGCCTGCTGAGCGCGCTGCGGACGAGCGGCTCCGACGGGGTGCTGCTGACCGACCCCGGCGGCCGGGACCAGCCCCTCGTGGCCGCCTACCGGGCGCCGCGGCTGCGTGCGGAACTCGCGCTCCTCACCGGCCGGCACGGCACTCTCACCGGCTTCCCCCTGCGGCGTCTGACCGCCGAGCTGAACCTCACCCGCATCTCCGACCCGGTCGCGTCCTTCGATTGCGACACCTGGGACGACATCGCCACCGCCAGGGCACGTATCAGGGAGCATGGGCACGTGTTGGATGAATGGATTTCCGCCGTCAAGGACGAACTGGGGATCGACCTCGACGTCGACACCCGCGGCCTGCTCGACCTCGCCCGCGACGCCGCCCACGGTGTGGCCCGGCCCGCGGCGCCGCTGACCACCTTCCTCGTCGGCTACGCGGCCGCGCAGGCCGGCGGTGGCCCCGAGGCGGTCGCCGAGGCCGCCCGCAAGGCCGCGGCGCTCGCCACGCGCTGGGCGCGGGAGAGCACGTCCGAGGCCGGCCCCTCCGCCGACGGCGCGCAGCAGCCCCAGAGCGATACGGCCACGGACGGCACGCAGCAGCCCCAGAGCGATACGGCCAGGGACGGCTCGCGGCCCCCGCAGGGCGATGTGGCCCCCGACGCCACGCCCGACACCCGGCCGGACGCCGGATGACCCCGCACGGCGCCCGTGCCGGAGAGAACGCCGAGGACCTCGACGTCGAGGAGGTGCTCGCCCTCGTGAGGAACAGCAACGGCGACCACCTGCCCGGCCCCGCGGCCCGGGGCGAGAAGGGCAGCGCCCGCACCGCCTCCCAGCCGGACACCGCGGCCCGGCCCGGGGGCCACCACCGCGCCACCCCGTGGCCCGAGGCCCGGGCCCTCGCCGAACGCGCCGGCCGCGACGCCGCCCGGACCGCCCGCCGCGCCCCCGTCTCCGCGCCCCTGGACACCGCCCTCGGCCTGACCCTCGCCGCCCCGCTCGACGCCCTCACCGACCTCCCGTCCTTCGACACCTCCGCGATGGACGGCTGGGCGGTCTGCGGCCCCGCCCCCTGGCGCGTACGGGACGAGGGGGTCCTGGCCGGGCACGCCGCGCCCGGGTCCCTGACCGACGGCGAGGCCGTCCGGATCGCCACCGGCGCCCGCATCCCGCCGGACACCACCGCGGTCCTGCGCAGCGAGCACGGCCGTACCGACGACAAGGGCCGCCTCTACGCGACCAGAGACGTCGTCCCCGGCCAGGACATCCGCCCGCGTGGCCAGGAATGCCGTGCAGGCGACCAGCTGCTCGCTGTCGGCACCCTCGTCACCCCGGCCGTCCTCGGGCTCGCGGCGGCGGCCGGATACGACACCGTCACCGCGGTCCCCCGGTCCCGCGCCGAAGTCCTGGTCCTCGGTGACGAGTTGCTCACCCAGGGTCTGCCGCACGACGGCCTGATCCGGGACGCGCTCGGCCCCATGCTGCCGCCCTGGCTGCGGGCGCTCGGCGCCGAGGTCATCGCCGTCCGGCGCATCCGCGACGACGCCGACGCGCTGTACGAGGCCGTCACCGCCTCCGACGCCGACGTCCTCCTCACCACCGGCGGCACCGCCGCGGGCCCCGTCGACCACGTGCACCCCACGTTGCGCCGGATCGGCGCCGAACTCCTCGTGGACGGCGTCAAGGTGCGCCCGGGCCACCCGATGCTGCTGGCCCGCACCACGCCGACCCAGCACCTCGTCGGCCTGCCGGGCAACCCGCTCGCCGCCGTCTCCGGGCTGCTGACGCTCGCCGAGCCGTTGCTGCGGATCCTCGCGGCCCGCCCGGCTCCGGAGCCGTACACGATGCCGCTCCGGGACGGCGTGCACGGGCACCCGCACGACACCCGGCTCGTCCCCGTGGTCCTGCGCGGCGACGAGGCCGTGCCGCTGCACTACAACGGCCCCGCCATGCTGCGCGGCATCGCGGCCGCCGACGCGCTGGCCGTGGTCCCGCCGGGCGGTGCACGTCCGGGACAGGAGGCGGAACTGCTCGACCTGCCCTGGGCGTCCGGAGGAATCGGGGTGTGTTTCACGTGAAACTTCCGGGCCAGGACGCGATCGCCCGCCAGGGCGACGAGCATCTGGTGACCTATCGGGTGAGACTTCCGAGAAAAGTGGTCGAGCACCCGATCCGCCAGGTCGCCAAGCGGCTCTCCATGGCGCTGTTCGTCCTCGTGCTGACCGCGTTGATCGTCTACGCCGACCGGGACGGTTACAACGACAACGCGGGCGGCGGCATCAGCCTCCTCGACGCGTTCTACTACGCGACCGTCACCCTCTCCACCACCGGCTACGGTGACATCACCCCGGCGAGCGAAAGCGCCCGGCTCACCAACATCCTCGTCATCACGCCGCTGCGCGTGCTGTTCCTGATCATCCTGGTCGGCACCACCCTCGAAGCCCTCACCGAACGCACCCGGGAGGAGTGGCGGCTGACCCGCTGGAGGTCCACTTTGCGCGATCACACCGTCGTCATCGGCTTTGGCACGAAGGGCAGATCGGCGATCCGGACCGTCTGCGCGACGGGCCTGAAGAAGGAACAGGTCGTCGTGGTCGACCCCAGTTCCAAGGTGATCGACGCCGCGACCGCCGAGGGCTACGCGGGCATCGTCGGGGACGCGACCCGCAGCGAGGTGCTGAAGCAGGCCGAGGTGCACAAGGCGCGCCAGATCATCATCGCGACCCAGCGCGACGACACGGCGGTCCTGGTCACGCTGACGGCTCGCCAGCTCAACCGCGGGGCGAAGATCGTGGCCACCGTGCGGGAGGAGGAGAACGCGCCGCTTCTCAAGCAGTCCGGCGCGGACGCGGTCGTCACCAGCGCCAGCGCCGCCGGCCGGCTGCTCGGTCTGTCCGTGCTCAGCCCCTCCGCCGGCATGGTCATGGAGGACCTCATCCAGCAGGGCAGCGGCCTCGACATCGTCGAACGGCCGGTCGTCAAGGCCGAGGTGGGCAAGACGCCGCGGGAGGTCGCCGACCTGGTCGTGAGCGTCATACGCGGTCACCGGGTGCTCGGCTACGACGATCCCGCCATCGGGAGGCTGGAGTTGACCGACCGCCTCATCACGATCGTGCGGAAGACCCCGGCCACCCAGGTCGCACCGGACATCCGCCCCATGCCTCCGCTGCCCCGCAACAACTGACGCGCGAAGCGGCCGGCCGACCCGCACCCGCACCATGCGTGACGGCCGGTCGAAAGCCCGGGTCCCGAGGGCTACTTCCGGTTGTACAGCCGCATCGTGACCGGCCCGAAGACCAGCACGAACAGGGCCGCCCAGCCCAGCGACCAGGCGACCTCGTCAGCCGGCCAGTCGCCGCCCATCAGGCCGCGCACCGCCGACGCCAGATGGGTGATGGGGCTGTTGTTCACGAACGCCTGCAGCCAGCCCGGCATCGTCTTCGGATCGACGAACACGTTGGACAGGAACGTGAGCGGGAAGATCACCATCATGCTCACGCCCATCACGGACTTCTCGGTGCGCAGCATCAGCCCGAACATCGTCCAGATCCACGAGAAGGCGAACGAGAAGGCCACCAGCAGGGCGATCCCGGCGAGCACACCGGCGACCCCGCCGTCCGGCCGGTAGCCGAGGATGATGCCGACGGTGAGCATCACGACCGAGGCGATCGTGTACCGCAGGGCGTCACCGAGCAGATAACCGACCATCGTCGACGGCCGCCAGATCGGCAGGCTGCGGAACCGGTCGAAGACGCCCTTCTCGATGTCGGTGTTCACGGAGACACCCGTGTACATCGTGATCATCACGACCGACATCACGAGGATGCCCGGCAGCAGGAACTGGATGTACTCCTTCGGCGAGCCGGCCAGCGCCCCGCCGAACAGGTACGTGTACATCAGCACCATCATGATCGGGAACGCCGTGACGTCGAAGAGCTGCTCCGGCACGTGCTTGATCTTGAGGATCGCGCGCCAGCCGAAGGTCATCGACGCCGACCACGCGCTGGGCCGCGGCGGCCGCTCCCTGGAGACGAGCAGCGCGGCGAGGGACTCCGCGCTGACCGGGGCGAGATCCTTGCTCTCGGTCGTCGTCGCGGTGCTCATGCCGCCACCTCGTCCTTCGGGTCGTCGGAGCGGTCGGCGGAGTCGGCGGAGCCCGCGGAGTCGTGCGTGTCGTGCCCGGTGAGGGCGAGGAACACCTCGTCCAGGCTGGGCTGGCCCAGCGAGAAGTTGTCGACGGTGATGCCGGCCCGGGCCAGCGCGTTCAGCGCGCGGGCGGCCTGCTCGGATGCGGAGTCGTCACTCGCCGCCGTGCCGAGGCGGGCGGTGAGGGCCACCGGGTCGGGCTCCGGCTGCACCTGCGCGTCGAGGGCGCGGCGCAGCAGGCCGGCCGCGAGATCGCGCTGGTCGGCATCGCGCAGCCGCAGGTGGACGGACCCGGCGCCGACGGACGACTTCAGCTCGCCCTTGGTGCCCTCGGCGATCACCTTGCCCCGGTCGATGACGGCGATCCGGGACGCCAGCTGGTCGGCCTCGTCCAGGTACTGCGTGGTCAGCAGCACGGTGGTGCCCTGGGCGACGACGGCCCGCACGATCTCCCAGACCTGGTTGCGGCTGCGCGGGTCCAGGCCGGTCGTCGGCTCGTCGAGGAACAGCAGGTCGGGGGTGTTGAGGATGGACGCGGCGATGTCGATCCGGCGCCGCATGCCGCCCGAATAGTGCTTGACCTGCTTCGCGGCCGCGTCCGTGAGCCCGAAGGCCTCCAGGAGCTGGGCGGCGCGCTCCCGGGCGGCCTTCTTGTGGTGGCCGAGCAGCCGGCCCAGCAGGACCAGGTTCTCGGTGCCGGTGAGGTCCTCGTCCACCGATGCGTACTGGCCGGTGAGGCTCACCCGGCCGCGCACCTCGTCCGCCTCGCGGACGATGTCGTGGCCGAAGACGTGCGCCTCGCCGCCGTCCGGCCGCAGGAGTGTGGCGAGCATCTTCACGGTGGTGGTCTTGCCGGCGCCGTTCGGGCCGAGGACGCCGTAGACCGTGCCCGCGGGCACGGACAGGTCCACTCCGTCGACGGCCCTCGTCTCGCCGAACGTTTTCACCAGGCCCGCGGTCTCGATCGCCAGGCCGGACAACTGCGTGCTCATGCTTCGGGTCCTTCCGCGTGCTGGGGCTACGCGTGGGGAGACCTTCACCGTCGCGCAAACTCATCGGTGACGGACACGGGGTTTCGCGGGACGGGTCGAACGGCGTAGGCGGGGAGGACCTCGGGACGGAGCGGACTCGGTCCGGGGGCCGGCGGGTACGGTCCCTTGCATGCATGCGATCACGATTCCCGAACCTGGTGGGCCCGAGGCGCTGGTGTGGGACGAGGTCCCCGACCCCGTGCCCGGTGAGGGCGAGGTCCTGGTCGAGGTGGCGGCCGGTGCCGTCAACCGGGCCGACATCCTCCAGCGCCAGGGCTTCTACGAACCGCCGCCCGGCGCGTCCCCGTACCCCGGCCTGGAGTGCTCCGGCCGGATCGCCGCGATCGGCACCGGCGTCTCCGGCTGGAAGGTCGGCGACGAGGTGTGCGCGCTGCTGTCCGGCGGCGGTTACGCCGAGAAGGTGGCCGTCCCGGCCGGGCAGCTGCTGCCCGTGCCCGAGGGCGTCGGCCTGACGCAGGCGGCGGCACTGCCCGAGGTGGCCTGCACGGTCTGGTCGAACGTCTTCATGATCGCCCACCTGCGGCCCGGCGAGACGCTCCTGGTGCACGGCGGTTCCAGCGGCATCGGCACGATGGCGATCCAGCTGGCCAAGGCCGTGGGCGCGCGGGTGGCCGTGACGGCCGGGACGAAGGAGAAGCTGGAGCGGTGCGCCGAGCTGGGCGCCGACATCCTGGTCAACTACCGCGAGCAGGACTTCGTCGAGGAGGTCGGGAAGGCGACGGACGGCGCCGGTGCGGACGTGATCCTCGACAACATGGGCGCCAAGTACCTGGAGCGCAACGTCAAGGCCCTCGCCGTCAACGGGCGGCTCGCGATCATCGGCATGCAGGGCGGCGTCAAGGGCGAGCTGAACATCGGCGCCCTGCTGGCCAAGCGTGCCGCGATCAGCGCGACGTCCCTGCGGGCCCGGCCCCTGGAGGAGAAGGCCGCCATCGTCGCGGCCGTACGCGAACACGTCTGGCCCCTGCTCGCGGGGGGCCATCTGCGCCCGGTCGTCGACCGCGAAATCCCCATGCCGGACGCCGCCGCCGCGCACCGGGTGGTGGAGGAGAGCGGCCACATCGGCAAGGTCCTGCTGATCACCCCACGGGCCGCCTGAGCCCGGCCGACCCAGGGTCTGTCGTTTGGCTCATGACGCAGACGCGGGGCTCACCGGCGTCCACAGGTGCTGCCTATGCCCTGCGCCATGATCCGAACGACAGACCCTAGACCCGGCGCAGTCGCAGGGCGACGAACGCCAGGGCCAGGCCCAGGCCGATCAGGACCAGGCCGCTGCCCAGGGGCAGGATCCGCAGGACCGGGCCGACGGGGCGTTGTGCGGTGGCGGCCTCGCGTACGGGCTGCTCCGTCGCCGCGGTGGGCGCCGGGGTGGTCTCGCGGGGCTCCTCGGGGAGGGCCGTGGTGTCGGGGAGGTCCGGCCGCTGCTCCGGCCGTCCCGGCCGCGCCCGGCCCTCTCCGGCCCTGCTCCCGGCCCGGGAGGGTTCACCGGCGGCGGAGGGCGTCGGCGAGGCCGCCCGCGTCGACGGAGCCGCCCGCGTCGACGGAGCCGCCAGGGCCGACGGAGCCGCCAGGGGTGACGGGGCGGACCGGGACGGGGAAGCAGCCCGGGGTGAGTCGCCCGGCCGGGCATGCCCGGCCGGTCCGGCCGACGAGGCCGATGCGGCGGGCCTCGGGGACCGGGCGCCGGGCGGCCCGGACCGCGGCCCCTCCGCCTCCTCCCGGTTCCTCTCCTCGTCGTGCGTGAGGACGGCCCCGTACGACGGGACGGATGCGATGGGTGAGACGACCGCGCCGGCCCCCAGGGCGAGCACCACTCCTGCCGCCCGCAGCGCGCGTAGCCATGGAGTCACGGGGGTGACCCCCTCCCGCCGTGCCCGGTAGGACAGAACGGCAAGTTCGGTCATCATCAGACAAACAGCCTCACACCACCCCGCGCGCCCGGCACGCCGGGTTCGGCCGACGGACGGAATCGCGCACAATCCGGTTATGTCGATACGTCACGGGCTGCTGGCCCTGCTGGCGGCCGGCCCCCGCTACGGCTCCCGCCTGCGCACCGACTTCGAGGCGCGCACCGGCGGCACCTGGCCGCTGAACATCGGGCAGGTCTACACGACGCTGGGCCGCCTGGAACGGGACGGCATGGTCGCCCGGGACGGCGTCGACGCGGCCGGACGGACGCTGTACGCGCTCACCGAGGCCGGCCGGGCCGAGCTGCGCTCCTGGTACGACCGCCCGGTGGAACGGGCCGGCCCGCCCCGCGACGAGCTGGCGATCAAGCTGGTGATGGCGCTCGGCACGGACGGCGTCGACGTGCGGGAGGTCGTTGAGGCTCAGCGGCGGCACGTGACGCGGGCGCTGCACGACCAGGTGCGGCAGCGGGCCGAGGCGCTGGCCCGCGCGCCGGAGCACCCCGGGGAGCTGGCCCGGCTGCTCGTCCTGGAGCAGCTCGTCCTCCACGCCGAGGCCGAGGTGCGCTGGCTGGACCACTGCGAGGCCCGCCTGCTCCGTTTCACCCGCGGGGAGGAGCCGCTCCCGCCGGAGCAACCCGGGGCGTGAGCGACTCGTCTCCTCCAGCACGGTGGATCAGCCCTCTGTGGGGGCACCACGGAGGTGAGGTGCAGGCGTGCGACAGAATGGCGACATGGAGATGCCGAGGAACGAACGGTCGTCGGAGAACCCGCAGATCCTGGTCGTGGGCCAGGACGGCATGGCGCTCGGTGACGGCGGCGCAGACGATGACTCCCGCGAGACCCCGGTCACGGAGCAGGTGGAGCAGCCCGCGAAGGTCATGCGGATCGGCAGCATGATCAAGCAGCTGCTGGAGGAAGTGCGGGCGGCTCCCCTGGACGAGGCCAGCCGGGTGCGGCTGAAGGACATCCACGCCAGCTCCGTGAAGGAGCTGGAGGACGGCCTCGCGCCCGAGCTGGTCGAGGAACTGGAGCGGCTCTCCCTGCCCTTCACGGACGAGGCGACCCCCAGTGACTCGGAGCTGCGCATCGCGCAGGCCCAGCTGGTCGGATGGCTGGAGGGGCTCTTCCACGGGATCCAGACGACGCTGTTCGCCCAGCAGATGGCGGCCCGCGCCCAGCTGGAGTCCATGCGCCGTGCCCTCCCGCCCGGGGTCGGTGACGGCCTCGACGAGCAGCACCCCGGCGGCCGGTCCGGCGGCCCCTACCTGTAGAGGGCCCCGGGCATCACGGAGTGGACGAAGGGCCCGGCGGCCGAAGCCGCCGGGCCCTTCCGCGCGTCAGGGGACCTCAGGAGGGCGGGTTGCCCGTCGAGACGCTCAGCTCGATCTCGGGCATGTCCTCCGGGTCGACGTCGGTGTCGGCGGACGGGAACTGGTTCATCACCGTGCCGTCGCCGTAGGTGTTCTCGTCGACCTTCTTCTCGTCCACTTCCCAGCCGGCCGCCTGGAGGCAGGCCTTGACCGACTTGATGTTCTTGAACTTGAAGTCCGGGATCTGGATCTTGTCCGGGTCGTTGTACGACTCCCGCGGCTCCGTGCACTCCTCGGTGTCGATCGTCTTCGTGGTGTCCGGGCCGCGGTAGCCGGGCTTCTTCTCCGCGGAGGCCGAGGCGCTCGGGCTGCCGCCGCCGCCCTTGTCGTCCTCGCCGCCGCCGTTCAGCAGCAGCGCCGTGACGAGGCCGCCGACCGCGACGACGGACACGATGATCGAGCCGATGATCACCGGCTTGTTCCTGCCGCCGGAGGAGGCCGCCGGGGCCTGCGGCGACAGGTTGTACGGCGGCGGCGTCGACGGGCCCGGCTGCGGGGAGTACCCCGCCGGGGTCGGCGTCTGGTAGCCGCCCGCCTGGGGGTATCCGTACGCCGGGGTCGGCCCCGTCGGTGCGGGCGTGCCGTACGGGTTCGGGGGCGGGGTGGGCTGGTACGGGGTCTGGACCTGGCCCGAGGGCGCCGGGGTCGCCTGGTCGACCGGCGGGAACACGGCCGAGCCGACGCCCGCGCCGCTCGGGGCCGGGGTGCCCGGGACGATGCTCGGCGGCGCGGCCTGGAAGGACGCCGCCACCCGCAGGCACTCGTCCCGCATGGCCTCGGCGCTGGGGAAGCGCTCGTTCGGGTTCTTCTTCAGCGCGCGGGCGATCAGCGCGTCCACGGCCGGGGGCAGCGCGCGGTTGACCGAGGACGGGACCGGCGGCTCCTCCTGCACGTGCGCGTACGCGATCGCCAGCGGCGAGTCCGCCTCGAACGGAAGCCGCCCGGTGACCAGTTGGAACAGCATGATGCCGACCGAGTACAGGTCGGAGCGGGCGTCCACCCCGCGGCCGAGGGCCTGTTCGGGCGAGAGGTACTGGGGGGTGCCGACGACCATGCCGGTCTGCGTCATCGACGTCACACCGGACTGCATGGCGCGGGCGATGCCGAAGTCCATCACCTTGACCACGCCGCGCTTGGTCATCATCACGTTGCCCGGCTTGATGTCGCGGTGGACCAGGCCCATCTCGTGGCTGATCTCCAGCGCGGCCAGCACGTCCGCGGTGATCTTCAGCGCCTTGTCCGCGGGCATCGCGCCCTGCTGCCGCACGTCTTCGTCGAGGACCGAGCCGAGCGGACGGCCCTCGACGTACTCCATGACGATGTACGGCGTCGTCAAGCCGTCGAGGGTGTCCTCGCCGGTGTCGAAGACCGACACGATGTTGGTGTGCGTGAGCTTGGCCACGGACTGGGCCTCGCGGCGGAACCGCTCGCGGAAGGCCTGTTCCCGTCCGAGATCCGTGTGAAGTGTCTTGATGGCGACCTGCCGGTCGAGCACGCTGTCGTAGGCGAGGTGCACCGAGGCCATGCCGCCCTGGCCGAGGAGGTCACGCAGTTGATAGCGGCCGCCGGCGAGCGCCCGCCCCGCGTACTGGCCCTGTGCGCCGTCCTGGCTCATGTCCCGTTTCCCCCGTAGCCCTTGAGGCGCCGCCGACTTACGCGGATCACCGTGGATCCGTCGTGGATCCGTCGTTGATCCAAACCGCCATTCCCGGCCAAGTCTGCCCCAGGGCACTGACACGTCAAGCTCGGTGCCCGTTCCGTGACCGTACGCGAAAGAAGCGTCGCGGAAGCGTTACCGGGGGCGTACGGCCGGGACACGGGATTTGCACGACAGTAAGGAGTGAAGGTTTCATGGCCGGTCCGTCTCGTGCCGGTCCCGGTGCCCCTTCTCGGGCCGGAGGCTTGCGCGGAGGCTGTAGCGTGGCCGACGGAGACCGTAACAACACCGCGCGCACCGCGGGCAGAAACGACGGCGAGGACTGATGGCACAGCAGCAGCGCGCTCAGGGCCCGTCCGACCCCGAGGCGACTGGCGGCGGCATGTCGGAGGCGCCGGAGTCCTGGGGGAACGGCGGACTGGTCGGGGACGGCCGGTACCGGCTGACCCGCAGACTCGGCCGGGGCGGCATGGCCGAGGTGTTCGCAGCCGAGGACGTCCGTCTCGGACGCACCGTCGCGGTCAAGCTGCTCCGCTCCGACCTCGCCGAGGACCCGGTGTCCAAGGCGCGCTTCACGCGCGAGGCCCAGTCGGTGGCCGGCCTCAACCACCACGCGATCGTCGCCGTGTACGACTCCGGCGAGGACTTCGTCGGCGGCCAGTCCGTGCCGTACATCGTCATGGAGATCGTCGAGGGCCGCACCATCCGCGACCTCCTGCTGAACGCGGAGGCGCCCGGCCCCGAGCAGGCGCTGATCATCGTCTCCGGTGTCCTGGAGGCGCTCGCCTACTCGCACCAGCACGGCATCGTGCACCGCGACATCAAGCCCGCCAACGTCATCATCACGCACAACGGCGCCGTGAAGGTGATGGACTTCGGCATCGCCCGCGCCCTGCACGGCGCGTCCACGACGATGACGCAGACCGGCATGGTCATGGGCACCCCGCAGTACCTCTCCCCCGAGCAGGCCCTCGGCAAGGCCGTGGACCACCGCTCCGACCTGTACGCGACGGGCTGCCTGCTCTACGAACTCCTCGCGCTGCGCCCGCCGTTCACCGGCGAGACCCCGCTGTCGGTGGTCTACCAGCACGTCCAGGACATCCCGACGCCGCCGTCCGAGGCCTCCGACGCCTGCCCGCCGGAGCTGGACGGCCTGGTCATGCGCTCCCTCGCCAAGGAGCCCGACGACCGGTTCCAGACGGCGGAGGAGATGCGCGGGCTGGTCCAGTACGCGCTGCAGATGCTCTACGACCAGGGCGGCCACACCGGCACCTGGAACACCGGCCCGGTCGACATGCACGAGGGCCGCAACACCCCGTCGGGCGGCTTCGCCGGAGCGACGGCCGTGATGGGCCATCCCGGGGACGTCTCCGGTACCACGCAGATCCCCTCGCCGATCCTGCCCAGCGGCTACGGCGGCGGGGACGACGGCGGCTTCGAGGGCCACGGCAACAAGGGCAGCGGCCGCGGCAAGCTGTGGATCCTCGCCGTGCTCGCGGTGATCGCCGTCGTCGCGGGCGTCGCGCTGGCGCTGCAGAACACCGGCGGCGACAAGGACGGCCCGAGCAAGGAGCAGAAGCCGACCACCTCGCAGACGACCGAGAAGAAGACGCCCAGCGAGACGCCGAGCGACGAGGACACCGGCCGGCCGACGGACACCACGACGGACGACGGCACCGGCACCGGCTCGGGCAGCGGCAACTGGACGCCGACCTACAAGCCGTCCGCCACGCCGTCGCAGAGCGCTCCCGCCTCGCCCACCGGCGAGCCGACGGGCGACCCGACGAGCGCGGAGCCGACCGGCGAGCCGACGGACGAGGAGCCCACCGATCCGGGCACCCCGACCGACGACACCGGCGGTACGGACGGCGGCGCCACGGAGGGCATCGTGGGCGGCGCGGGCGGCGGCGAAGGCTGACCCCACAGCTCAGCGGCATGATCCACGCGCGCGTGGGACCCGGGAACGGGGCCCACGCGCGCGTGTCGTTCGGGGTACGCCGAAAAGAGGACTCTTCCCGTGACCTGGGTCACCGGGTTAACGTGCGGTAGCTCCGGCCTCCTGCAAGGCTGTGACCAGGGCCCTTCCACGCCTTCCCGATTTACTTGGATATCCAAGCAAACTCGCAGGTCAGGTGGGGTTACACAGAAATGTGGCGCACTGGGTAACGTGCTTTCTGCAGGGCGCTCGCCGGGGCACCTGTCACGCCCGTTCCCGGCCGAGCGGCACCCACCCCGTGCCCCGTGGTCGAGAACAGGTGAGCCGCTCCCCCGAGCTCAAAAGAGCAAGGGGGGACCCCCAGGCCTACCGGCAACCCCGTGGCCCGGACCGACGGAGGAGCACACGTGACCGTGGAGAGCACTGCCGCGCGCACACCGCGACGCAGCGCCGGAAGCAAGGCCGGCACCACCGGCACCAAGCGCACCCGCACCACCGCCAAGAAGGACGCCGGCACCGAGCCCCAGCTCGTGCAGCTGCTGACGCCTGAGGGCAAGCGCGTCAAGAACGCCGAGTACGACAAGTACGTCGCCGGCATCACCCCGGAAGAGCTCCGCGGCCTCTACCGCGACATGGTGCTCACCCGCCGCTTCGACGCCGAGGCCACCTCCCTGCAGCGCCAGGGCGAGCTGGGCCTGTGGGCGTCGCTGCTCGGCCAGGAGGCCGCCCAGATCGGATCCGGCCGAGCCACCCGCGAGGACGACTACGTCTTCCCGACCTACCGCGAGCACGGCGTCGCCTGGTGCCGCGGGGTCGACCCGGCCAACCTGCTCGGGATGTTCCGCGGGGTGAACAACGGCGGCTGGGACCCCAACAGCAACAACTTCCAGCTGTACACGATCGTCATCGGCTCCCAGACGCTGCACGCCACCGGCTACGCGATGGGCGTCGCCAAGGACGGCGCCGACAGCGCGGTGATCGCGTACTTCGGCGACGGCGCCTCCAGCCAGGGTGACGTGGCCGAGTCCTTCACCTTCTCCGCGGTCTACAACGCCCCGGTCGTGTTCTTCTGCCAGAACAACCAGTGGGCCATCTCCGAGCCCACCGAGAAGCAGTCCCGCGTGCCGATCTACCAGCGCGCCCAGGGCTTCGGCTTCCCGGGCGTGCGGGTCGACGGCAACGACGTGCTCGGCGTCCTCGCGGTCACCCGGTGGGCCCTGGAGCGGGCCCGCAGCTGCGAGGGCCCGACCCTCGTCGAGGCGTTCACCTACCGCATGGGCGCCCACACCACCTCCGACGACCCGACCCGCTACCGGGGCGACGAGGAGCGCCAGGCCTGGGAGGCCAAGGACCCGATCCTGCGCCTGCGCCGCTATCTGGAGGCCTCACACCACGCGGACGAGGGATTCTTCGCGGAACTGGAGACCGAGTCCGAGGCGTTGGGCAGACGAGTGCGCGAGGCGGTCCGTGCCATGCCGGACCCGGACCACTTCGCGATCTTCGAGAACGCCTACGCGGACGGGCACGCGCTCGTCGACGAGGAGCGCGCCCAGTTCGCCGCGTACCAGGCGTCGTTCGCCGATGAGGGGGGTAACTGAGATGGCCGACAAGATGGCACTCGCGAAGGCGATCAACGAGTCGCTGCGCCGCGCCCTGGAATCCGACCCCAAGGTCCTGATCATGGGCGAGGATGTCGGCAAGCTCGGCGGCGTCTTCCGCGTGACGGACGGGCTGCAGAAGGACTTCGGCGAGAGCCGCGTCATCGACACCCCGCTCGCCGAGTCGGGCATCGTCGGCACGGCGATCGGCCTGGCCCTGCGCGGCTACCGCCCGGTGGTGGAGATCCAGTTCGACGGCTTCGTCTTCCCCGCGTACGACCAGATCGTCACGCAGCTCGCGAAGATGCACGCCCGCTCGCTGGGCAAGGTCAAGCTCCCGGTCGTCGTCCGCATCCCCTACGGCGGCGGCATCGGCGCGGTGGAGCACCACTCCGAGTCGCCCGAGGCGCTGTTCGCGCACGTCGCCGGTCTGAAGATCGTCAGCCCGTCGAACGCGTCGGATGCGTACTGGATGATGCAGCAGGCCATCCAGAGCGACGACCCGGTGATCTTCTTCGAGCCCAAGCGCCGCTACTGGGACAAGGGCGAGGTCAACACGGAGGCGATCCCGGGCCCGCTGCACAAGGCCCAGGTGGTCCGCGAGGGCACCGATCTCACCCTGGCCGCCTACGGCCCGATGGTGAAGCTCTGCCAGGAGGTCGCCGACGCGGCCGCCGAGGAGGGCAAGAGCCTGGAGGTCCTGGACCTGCGCTCGGTCTCCCCGCTCGACTTCGACTCGATCCAGGCGTCGGTGGAGAAGACCCGCCGTCTGGTCGTGGTCCACGAGGCCCCGGTGTTCTTCGGCTCCGGCGCGGAGATCGCCGCGCGGATCACGGAGCGCTGCTTCTACCACCTGGAGGCCCCGGTGCTCCGGGTCGGCGGCTACCACGCGCCGTACCCGCCGGCCCGCCTGGAGGAGGAGTACCTGCCGAACCTGGACCGGGTACTGGACGCCGTCGACCGCTCGCTGGCGTACTGAGGAGAGGGTCGTGACGACGATGACGGAAGCGTCCGTGCGCGAGTTCAAGATGCCCGACGTGGGCGAGGGACTCACCGAGGCCGAGATCCTCAAGTGGTACGTCCAGCCCGGCGACACGGTCACCGACGGGCAGGTGGTCTGCGAGGTCGAGACGGCGAAGGCGGCCGTGGAGCTGCCCATCCCCTACGACGGGGTGGTCCGGGACCTGCACTTCCCGGAGGGCACCACGGTCGACGTGGGCACGGCGATCATCGCGGTGGACGTCGGCGGCGGCAGTGCCGCGCCCGCGCCCGCCGCCGCGCAGCCCGCCGCCGCGCAGCCCGAGGCGGCCGCGCCCGCCGAGGAGCCGAAGGCCGCGGCCCCGGGTCGCCAGCCGGTTCTGGTGGGCTACGGGGTGGCGACCTCGTCCACCCGCCGCCGCCCCCGCAAGGGCCCCGAGGTCCCGGTCCAGCAGGCCTCGACCGCGATCCAGACGGAGCTGAACGGCCACGCGCCGACGGCCCCGGCGGCGAGCGCCCCGGCCCCGGCGGCTCCGGCTGCCCCGGCCGGCGGGGAGCGCCCGCTGGCCAAGCCGCCCGTCCGCAAGCTCGCCAAGGACCTGGGCGTCGACCTGACGACGGTCGTCCCGACGGGCCCGGACGGCATCATCACCCGCGAGGACGTGCACGCCGCGGTCGCCGCGGCCGTACCGGCGGCGCCCGAGCCGCAGGTCGCGCCCGCCCCGGCCGCCGCGGCCCCGGCCGCGGTGTCGTACGACACCGCGCGGGAGACCCGCATCCCGGTCAAGGGTGTGCGCAAGGCGACGGCGGCGGCGATGGTCGGCTCGGCGTTCACCGCGCCGCACGTCACCGAGTTCGTGACGGTCGACGTCACGCGCACGATGAAGCTGGTCGAGGAGCTGAAGGCCGACAAGGAGTTCGCCGGCCTGCGGGTGAACCCCCTGCTGCTGATCGCCAAGGCGTTGCTGGTCGCCATCAAGCGCAACCCGGACGTCAACGCGTCCTGGGACGAGGCCGCCCAGGAGATCGTGGTCAAGCACTACGTGAACCTGGGCATCGCGGCCGCGACCCCGCGCGGTCTGATCGTGCCGAACATCAAGGACGCGCACGCGAAGACGCTGCCGCAGCTGGCCGAGTCGCTGGGCGAGCTGGTGTCGACGGCCCGGGACGGCAAGACGTCCCCGGCGGCGATGCAGGGCGGCACGGTGACGATCACCAACGTCGGCGTCTTCGGCGTCGACACGGGCACGCCGATCCTCAACCCGGGCGAGTCCGCGATCCTGGCGGTCGGTGCGATCAAGCTTCAGCCGTGGGTCCACAAGGGCAAGGTGAAGCCCCGTCAGGTCACCACCCTGGCCCTGTCCTTCGACCACCGTCTGGTCGACGGCGAGCTGGGCTCGAAGGTGCTGGCCGACGTGGCGGCGATCCTGGAGCAGCCGAAGCGCCTGATCACCTGGGCGTGAGCCGACTGCGGCGGCCCCCTGCCCATCCGGGCGGGGGGCCGCCGGCGTTTTCCGGAGGCCGGCCGGGGGGCCGGCGGGCACCGCAGAGCACAGGAAGCGCATCGGACCCGCCCGAGCGGGACGCACACGGCCGAGGGGGCCCCGCCGCGGTGTGCGACAGGGCCCCCTCGGCGTGGTCCCTACTGGGTGAAGCCGTAGTTGAGCAGCTTCGTGGCGTCCGCCTTGCGGGCGTCCAGGCCGGTCGAGGCGAGGACGGTGCCGATGACGGTCTTGCCGCTGCGGGTGGCGGCGAAGACCAGGCAGTACTTCGCCTCCGGGCCGGAACCGGTCTTCACGCCGATCGCGCCGGAGTAGCTGCCGAGCAGCGGGTTGGTGTTCTCCCACGGCGCCATCGTCCGCGTGCCGCCGGACTTGGTGGTCGTCTTCGCCGTGTACTTCTTGGTCTTGACGACCGTGCGGAACGTGGAGTTCTTCATCGCCGCGCTGGCGAGCTTGGTCAGGTCGCGCGGCGTGGAGTAGTTGGCGCCGTGGCCGATGCCGTCGAACGAGTCGAAGTGGGTGTTCTTCAGACCCAGGTTCTTGGCGGTGGTGTTCATCTTGCCGATGAACGACTTCACGCGCGCCGAACGGGTCGAGCCCGAACCGAACTTGTCGGCGAGCGCGTACGCCGCGTCGCAGCCGGACGGCAGCATCAGCCCGTACAGCAGCTGACGGACGGTGACCTTGTCGCCGACGATCAGCTTCGCGTTGGACGCGTAGTTGTTGTCGACGATGTAGTCGCTGTACGCCTTCTGGATCGTGACCTTGCTGTCCATGTTCAGGTTCGACTGCTTCAGCACCACCAGGGCGGTCATGATCTTGGTGGTCGAGCCCGTCGAGCGCCGGGTGTCGGCCGCCTTGGTGTACAGCGACTTGCCGGTCGCGTTGTTCATCACGTAGCCGCCCTTGGCGGCGATGGAGGGCGCCGAGGCGGCCTGCGCCGGCGCGACGGTGAGGGCACCGGTCGCGAGCATGGCGCCGGTGGTCACGGCGACGGCCGCGGCTCTGCGGAGACGGGTGCCCTTAATGCCGGTTATCAAGTCAAGTACCCCGATTGCGTCGAATGCCCCAACGATGCGGCCGAGTTGAGGACGAGGGGAAGGGGGCCGCATGTGTCTGACTCGTAACTAGCACACGTGGTTGTGCTGTTGCCGAGGGGGACCCCCGCTTTGCCACGGATGTGTGACATACAAGTCCGCATACTGGACGTATCTCTTCATGCGTACCTGTTGTATCTATGCTGTCCGCATGACCCTGGCCGTGAAGCAACCGCCCGCCGCCGACCGTGTCTACGCCCACGTCAAACAGGGCGTCCTGGAGCGCCGCTACGAAGGCGGCACCCTCCTCACCGAGGGCGAGCTCGCCGAGGCCGTCGGAGTGTCGCGCACACCGGTCCGCGAGGCGCTGCTCCGGCTGGAGGCCGAGGGGCTCATCCGGCTCTACCCGAAGAAGGGCGCCCTCGTCCTGCCCGTCTCCGCGCAGGAGATCGCCGACGTCGTCGAGACGCGGCTGCTCGTCGAGGAGCACGCGGCGCGCAAGGCCGTGCCCGCGCCGGCCGGGCTCATCGAGCGCCTGGAGGAGCTGCTGGCCCGGCAGAAGAAGCAGGCCGCCGCCGGGGACCTCGCCGGGGCCGCCGTCACCGACCGCTGCTTCCACGCCGAGATCGTCCGCAGCGGCGGCAACGAGATCCTCTCCCGCCTCTACGACCAGCTGCGCGACCGCCAGCTGCGCATGGGCGTCGCCGTCATGCACTCCCACCCCGACCGCATCGCCAAGACCCTCGCCGAGCACGAGGAGATCCTCGACGCGCTGCGCTCCGGTGACGCGGAGACGGCCGTCGGCCTCGTCCACCGCCACATCGGCTGGTTCTCTCACCTGGCCCGGGGGGAGGTCCGATGAGCGCCGTCTCGATACCCGGCGACCCGCCGGGCGGCCGCCGCGCCCTGGCCGTGTGGGGCACGGGCGTCTCGGTCTACTTCGTCGCGGTCATCTTCCGCACGTCCCTGGGCGTGGCCGGCCTCGACGCCGCCGACCGCTTCCACGTCAACGCCTCGGCCCTGTCGACCTTCTCCATCCTCCAGCTGCTGGTCTACGCGGGCATGCAGATCCCCGTCGGCCTGCTGGTCGACCGGCTCGGCACCAAGAAGGTGCTGACGCTCGGCGCGGTGCTGTTCACCGCCGGGCAGCTGGGCTTCGCCTTCTCCCCGTCGTACGGCATGGCGCTCGCCTCCCGGGCGCTGCTGGGCTGCGGTGACGCGCTGACGTTCATCAGCGTGCTGCGCCTGGGCAGCCGCTGGTTCCCGGCGCGGCGCGGGCCGCTGGTCGCCCAGTTCGCGGGACTGATCGGCATGGCGGGCAACCTCGTCTCCACGCTCGTCCTGGCCCGGCTGCTGCACGGCGTCGGCTGGACGGCGGCGTTCGCGGGCAGCGCGGCGGCCGGGGCCGTGGTGCTGGTCCTGGTGCTGCTGTTCCTCAAGGACCACCCGGAGGGCCACGAGCCGGAGCCCCTGCCGCACCAGGGCGCGGCCTACGTACGGCGGCAGATCGCAGCCTCCTGGCGGGAGCCCGGGACCCGGCTGGGCCTCTGGGTGCACTTCACCACCCAGTTCCCGGCGATGGTGTTCCTGCTGCTGTGGGGCCTGCCGTTCCTCGTCGAGGCGCAGGGGCTGTCGCGGGCGGTCGCCGGTGAACTCCTCACCCTCGTCGTCCTGTCGAACATGGTGGTCGGCCTGGTCTACGGCCAGATCGTCGCCCGGCACCACGGGGCCCGGCTGCCGCTCGCGCTCGGCACGGTCGGCACGACGGCCGCCCTGTGGGCGGCGACGCTCGCCTACCCGGGCCCGCACGCCCCGATGTGGCTGCTGATCGTGCTGTGCACGGTGCTCGGGGCGTGCGGGCCGGCGTCGATGATCGGCTTCGACTTCGCCCGCCCGGCCAACCCGCCCGAGCGGCAGGGCACCGCCTCCGGCATCACCAACATGGGCGGCTTCATCGCCTCCATGACGACGCTGTTCGCGATCGGCGTGCTCCTGGACGCCACCGGCGACGACTGGTCCCTGGCCTTCTCGGCGGTGTTCGTGCTCCAGGCGCTCGGGGTCTCCCAGATCCTGCGGCTGCGCAAGCGGGCGCAGCGGCGGGAGCGGGAGCGGCTGGTGGCCAGCCGGGTGGAGACGGTGCACGTGCCGGCGTGACGTCCGTCAGGCGGTCGGTACGAGGGTGAGGTACGCGAGGCCGAGGACGCCGCGGTAGGTGAGCCACCGGGCGCGGTGCCGGTCGACGCGCTGCCGGGTCTCCTCCGCCAGGGGGTGACGGGGGTGCTCGGCGAGCCACACCTCGGTGTCCGCGAGGTACCCCGACTCGAACGCCTCCCATTCGTCGAGGCTCGCGGTCTCGGTCCACTCGGGCCGGAAACCGGCGTCGACGGTCATCCCGATGAGCGTCGCGAGGTCGGGGTGGTCGGTGAGGGCCGCGTCCGGCCACATGCGGGTCAGTTCGCCGGGGGTCGGGGTGCGTTCCCAGAAGCCCTCGCCGAGCAGGACGCGGCCGTGGGCGGTGACGAGACGGCGGAGCTCGGCCAGGGCGTCGGGGAGCCGGTCGCCGAGGGCCTGGCTCGATCCCACACACAGGACGAGGTCGGCGGGGCCGCGGGTGGTGCCGGTGGCGGACTCCTCCAGGAACCGGGCCCGGGACGCGAGGCCGCGGTCCGCGGCGGCCGTGCGTCCTCGCGCCAGGTCGTCGGTGTCCAGGTCGATGCCGGTGCCGGTCGCCTCCGGGGTGGCGGCCAGGACGCGGAGCATCAGTTCGCCCGAGCCGCAGCCGATGTCCAGGACCGTGGTGGGGTGGTGGCGGGTGAGGCGCTGCACGAGGGCGTCGGCGCGGGGTGCGGAGAGGGGGCCGTGGAAGGTGAGGCGGGTGCGGTGGGGTGGGGTCATGCGGGGGGAC
>NZ_JAKEIO010000044.1 GCF_021474405.1 [Streptosporangium] indianense | reverse complement strand
CCGGGGCACGGGGCGGCTGCGGGCCGGTTGTGGCTGGTCACGCAGTTCCCCGCGCCGCTGGGCCGGCTGCTCAATCGTTCTTGGGGCCGCCTACCTGGATGCCCGCCATCCGCGACCACTCGTAGCGGCCGGTCTTGACCTTCGCCGCGAAGTCGCCGTCGAAGGACTCGTGGCGGGTAATGCCCGACGTGTTCACCGCCTGCTCGGCGATCTCGTAGGAAGGGGCGACCAGGTCGCCCCAGTTGCCGTCCTCGCCGACCAGGACGATGCGGGCGCCGCGTTCGCCGATGTAGGCGACCTGACCCTCGGCACCGCCGTGGGCCTTGGAGAAGGAGGAGATCTGCTTGGCCAGCCGGGCCACCTTGCGCTCGGCCTTCGGGTCAACCTGCTGCGTGTCTGCCATGACCAGGATGCTACTCACCGGTAGATCGACTGGCGAGGGCAGG
This sequence comes from [Streptosporangium] indianense, assembly GCF_021474405.1. Lineage (GTDB taxonomy): Bacteria > Actinomycetota > Actinomycetes > Streptomycetales > Streptomycetaceae > Streptomyces > Streptomyces indiaensis. The sequence continues at coordinate 53,212 of NZ_JAKEIO010000044.1, read as the reverse complement.
GTTCTGTGACGTACGCCCGGGTGTCAGCGCAGGAAGGGGTCGACCGCGACCGCCACGAACAGCAGCGACACGTAGGTGATCGACCAGTGGAACAGGCGCATCTCCTTCAGCTTCGCGCCCGTCACCTCCGCCTTCGCGCGGTTCTGCAGGCCGTGCGCCTCCCAGAGCCAGAAGCCGCCCGCCAGCAGCGCCACCGAGGTGTAGAACCAGCCGGTGTAGCCGAGGGGGGTGAGCAGGAGCGAGACGCCGACCATGACCCAGCTGTAGATCACGATCTGCTTGGCGACCACCTTGTTGGAGGCGACCACCGGCAGCATGGGCACGCCCACGCGCGCGTAGTCCTCCTTGACCTTCATGGACAGCGGCCAGTAGTGCGGCGGCGTCCAGAAGAACATGACCATGAAGAGGATGACCGGCGCCCACGACATCGAGTTCGTGACCGAGGACCAGCCGATCAGCACCGGCAGGCAGCCGGCGATGCCGCCCCACACGATGTTCTGCGAGGTACGCCGCTTGAGGATCATCGTGTAGACGACGACGTAGAAGAGAAGCGCGCCGAGGGCGAGCCACGCGCTCAGCCAGTTGACGGTGAGGCCGAACAGCAGCGTCGAGGCGACGGCCAGCGTGATGCCGAAGGCCAGGCACTCACGCGGGCTGACCATGCCGGTGACCAGCGGACGCTGCGAGGTGCGGTCCATCAGCGCGTCGATGTCGCGGTCGATGTACATGTTGAGCGCGTTGGCGCCGCCCGCGGACATGTAGCCGCCGAGACACGTCAGCAGCACCAGCGTCAGGTCGGGCACGCCCTGCTGCGCCAGGAACATCACCGGCACCGTCGTGATCAGCAGCAGCTCGATGATCCGCGGCTTGGTGAGAGCCACGAAGGCCATCACACGGGCCCCGAACGGCCGGTGGGCCGGGCTCTGGTCCGTCCCGAGCAGACCCGCTGGACGGGATTCAACGGCCGTCACGCACACCCCTACAGAGACATCCCAGCGAGCCTCACCGCTGTGAAGTCCCGGTAAAGGCTCGCGCGTACCACGCCACTTTAGACGTTGCCCAGACTCGGACATTCGCGGGGGTCGGCTCGTGTTGGCGAACGCCTTCGGAAGGGCGCCTCGAAGCTCGATTGAGCACCCGGATGAGCGGCTCCGTATTCACCTGTCGAATGCGGTACGCCCCAGTCAGGAGGCGGATCGGGATCAGCCCCGGCACTCTGGAGTGACTCGAAAAAACGCACGTCCCGCGGGGGTAGGCTCGACTGCGGCCGGTGGGCGCCCCGATACACCGGCATCCGACATGTGGAGAGGAGCCCTGACCCAGGGTGAGCACCAAGCCGACCACCACAGACCTCGAGTGGACCGAGTTGGACCAGCGGTCCGTCGACACCGCGCGTGTCCTGGCCGCCGATGCCGTACAGAAGGTCGGTAACGGCCATCCGGGTACGGCGATGAGCCTGGCGCCTGCCGCCTACACCCTCTTCCAGAAGGTGATGCGCCACGACCCGGCCGACGCCGACTGGGTCGGACGGGACCGCTTCGTGCTGTCCGCCGGCCACTCGTCCCTGACCCTCTACACCCAGCTGTACCTGGCCGGCTTCGGCCTGGAGCTGGACGACCTGAAGTCCTTCCGCACGTGGGGCTCCAAGACCCCCGGTCACCCCGAGTACGGGCACACGACCGGTGTGGAGACCACGACCGGCCCGCTCGGCCAGGGGGTCGCCAACGCGGTCGGCATGGCGATGGCCGCCCGCTACGAGCGCGGCCTGTTCGACCCGGAGGCCCCCGAGGGCGAGTCGCCGTTCGACCACTACATCTACTGCATCGCCGGTGACGGCTGCCTCCAGGAGGGCATCTCCGCCGAGGCCTCGTCCCTCGCGGGCCACCAGAAGCTCGGCAATCTGATCCTGCTGTGGGACGACAACCACATCTCGATCGAGGGCGACACCGAGACGGCCGTCTCCGAGGACACCGTCAAGCGGTACGAGGCCTACGGCTGGCACGTGCAGCGGGTGGAGCCGAAGGCCGACGGCGACCTGGACCCGGCCGCGATCTTCGAGGCGATCCAGAAGGCCAAGGCCGTCACGGACCGGCCGTCGTTCATCGCGATGCGCTCGATCATCGCCTGGCCGGCCCCGAACGCGCAGAACACCGAGGCCGCGCACGGCTCGGCGCTCGGCGACGACGAGGTCGCGGCGACCAAGCGGGTCCTGGGCTTCGACCCGGAGCAGACCTTCGAGGTCTCCGACGAGGTCATCACGCACACCCGCAGGGCCCTGGAGCGGGGCCAGGCGGCCCGCGCGGTGTGGGAGAAGGCGTACCAGCAGTGGCGGGACAACAACCCCGAGCGCGCCGCCGAGTACGACCGGATCGCCAAGGGTGAGCTGCCCCAGGGCTGGGAGGAGAAGATCCCGGTCTTCGAGGTCGGCAAGGGTGTCGCCACGCGCGCCGCGTCCGGCAAGATCCTCCAGGCGCTCGGCGGGGTCATCCCCGAGCTGTGGGGCGGCTCGGCCGACCTGGCCGGCTCCAACAACACCACGATCGACAAGACCAGCTCCTTCCTCCCGGCGGACAACCCGCTGCCGGAGGCGGACCCGTACGGCCGCACGATCCACTTCGGTATCCGCGAGCACGCGATGGCCGCCGAGATGAACGGCATCGCGCTGCACGGCAACACCCGGATCTACGGCGGCACCTTCCTGGTGTTCTCCGACTACATGCGCAACGCGGTGCGGCTGTCGGCGCTGATGCACCTGCCGGTGACGTACGTGTGGACGCACGACTCCATCGGCCTCGGTGAGGACGGCCCGACGCACCAGCCCGTCGAACACCTCGCGTCGCTGCGCGCGATCCCCGGCCTGAACCTCGTGCGTCCGGCCGACGCCAACGAGACCGCGATCGCCTGGCGCGAGATCCTCAAGCGCTGGACGAAGGAGTTCGGCAAGGGCCAGCCGCACGGTCTGGCGCTGACGCGTCAGGGTGTGCCGACGTACGAGCCCAACGAGGACGCCGCGCGCGGCGGTTACGTCCTGTTCGAGGCCGAGGGCGGCGAGCCCGAGGTCATCCTGATCGCCACCGGCTCGGAGGTGCACGTCGCCGTCGAGGCGCGCGAGCAGCTCCAGGGCGCCGGCGTGCCCACGCGCGTCGTGTCCATGCCGTCGGTGGAGTGGTTCGAGCAGCAGGACCAGGGGTACCGGGACAGCGTCCTGCCGCCGTCCGTCCGGGCCCGTGTCGCGGTGGAGGCCGGTATCGGTCTCACGTGGCACAAGTACGTGGGGGACGCCGGCCGCATCGTTTCCCTGGAGCACTTCGGTGCTTCGGCCGACGGCAAGGTCCTTTTCCGCGAGTTCGGTTTCACTCCCGAGAACGTGGCCGCCGCCGCGCGGGAATCGATCGCCGCAGCTCAGCGCTGACGCTCATATACGACACGTAGGAGATGGAATTTCCATGACAGACGCACTCAAGCGCCTCTCCGAGGAAGGCGTGGCGATCTGGCTGGACGACCTGTCGCGCAAGCGGATCACGTCCGGCAACCTCGCCGAGCTGATCGACCAGCAGCACGTCGTGGGCGTCACCACCAACCCCTCGATCTTCCAGAAGGCGATCTCGCAGGGCGACGGCTACGACACGCAGCTGACCGACCTCGCCGCCCGCAAGGTCACCGTCGAAGAGGCCATCCGCATGATCACGACGGCGGACGTCCGCGACGCCGCCGACATCCTGCGCCCGGTCTTCGACGCCACCGGCGGCAAGGACGGCCGGGTCTCGATCGAGGTCGACCCGCGCCTGGCGCACAACACGCGGGCGACGGTCGCCGAGGCCAAGCAGCTCGCCTGGCTGGTGGACCGGCCCAACACGCTCATCAAGATCCCGGCCACCGAGGCGGGCCTCCCGGCCATCGCCGAGACCATCGGCCTGGGCATCAGCGTCAACGTCACGCTGATCTTCTCCCTGGAGCGCTACCGCCTGGTCATGGACGCGTTCCTGACCGGCTTGGAGAAGGCCAAGGAGCGCGGCCTGGACCTGTCGCAGATCCACTCCGTGGCATCGTTCTTCGTGTCCCGCGTGGACACCGAGATCGACAAGCGGCTCGACGCGCTGGGCACCGACGAGGCCAAGGCCGCGCGCGGCAAGGCCGGCGTCGCCAACGCCCGGCTGGCCTACCAGGCGTACGAGGAGGTCTTCTCCTCGGACCGCTGGAGCGCCCTGGAGAAGGCCGGCGCCAACAAGCAGCGTCCGCTGTGGGCGTCCACCGGCGTCAAGGACAAGGCGTACAAGCCCACCCTGTACGTCGACGAACTGGTGGCGCCCAACACGGTGAACACCATGCCGGAGGCGACCCTGTTCGCCACGGAGGAGCAGGGCGAGATCCGCGGCAACACCATCGCCGGCACGTACGAGCAGGCCCGCGCCGAACTCGACGCGGTCGAGAAGCTCGGGATCAAGTACGACGACGTGGTGCGGCTGCTGGAGGAGGAAGGCGTCCAGAAGTTCGAGGACTCCTGGACCGACCTGCTGAAGTCGACCGAGGCCGAACTTCAGCGCCTCGCCCCCTCGGAGGGCTGAACAGGTGTCGAGCAGCAACCCGCTGCGTGACCCCGCGGACCGACGGCTCCCGCGTATCGCGGGGCCGTCGGGCCTGGTCATCTTCGGCGTCACGGGCGACCTGTCCCGCAAGAAGCTCATGCCCGCCGTGTACGACCTCGCCAACCGGGGTCTGCTGCCGCCGGGCTTCTCCCTGGTGGGCTTCGCCCGCCGTGAGTGGGCGCACGAGGACTTCGCGCAGGAGGTCCACGACGCGGTCAAGGAGCACGCCCGCACGCCCTTCCGCGAGGAGGTCTGGCAGCAGCTCATCCAGGGCATGCGCTTCGTGCAGGGCACGTTCGACGACGACGACGCGTTCGAGCGGCTGCGCTCCACGATCGAGGAGCTCGACAAGGCACAGGGCACGGGCGGCAACTTCGCCTTCTACCTCTCGGTGCCGCCGAAGTCCTTCCCGGTGGTCATCCAGCAGCTGAAGAAGCACCAGCTGGCCGACCAGACGGGCGGCTCGTGGCGGCGCGCGGTCATCGAGAAGCCGTTCGGGCACGACCTGAAGTCGGCCGAGGAGCTCAACAAGGTCGTCCACGAGGTCTTCGCCCCGGACCAGGTCTTCCGCATCGACCACTACCTGGGCAAGGAGACCGTCCAGAACATCCTGGCGCTGCGCTTCGCCAACACGATGTTCGAGCCGATCTGGAACCGGTCCCTCGTGGACCATGTGCAGATCACCATGGCCGAGGACATCGGCATCGGCGGCCGGGCCGGCTACTACGACGGCATCGGCGCCGCCCGTGACGTCATCCAGAACCACCTCCTCCAGCTCCTGGCGCTCACCGCCATGGAGGAGCCCTCCTCCTTCGACGCGGACGCGCTGGCCGCCGAGAAGACCAAGGTGCTCGGCGCGGTGAAGCTGCCCAAGGACCTGGGCCGGGACACCGTGCGCGCCCAGTACACGGCCGGGTGGCAGGGCGGTACGAAGGTGCGCGGCTACCTGGAGGAGGACGGCATCAACGCGTCCTCGAAGACCGACACCTACGCCGCGATCAAGCTGGAGATCGACAACCGCCGCTGGGCGGGCGTCCCCTTCTACCTGCGCACCGGCAAGCGTCTGGGCCGCCGCGTGACGGAGATCGCCGTCGTCTTCCAGCGGGCCCCGCACTCCCCCTTCGACTCGACGGCCACCGAGGAGCTCGGCTCCAACGCGATCGTCATCCGCGTCCAGCCGGACGAGGGCGTCACGGTCCGCTTCGGCTCGAAGGTGCCGGGCACGTCGATGGAGATCCGGGACGTGTCGATGGACTTCGCCTACGGCGAGTCCTTCACCGAGTCCAGCCCGGAGGCGTACGAGCGTCTGATCCTGGACGTTCTGCTCGGTGACTCGAACCTCTTCCCGCGTACCGAGGAGGTCGAGCTGTCCTGGAAGATCCTCGACCCGATCGAGGAGTACTGGGACAAGAACGGCAAGCCCGCCCAGTACCCGGCCGGTACCTGGGGGCCCGTCGAGGCGGACGAAATGCTCGAGCGACACGGACGGAGCTGGCGCCGGCCATGAAGACAGACCTGACGGACACCACGGCCAGCAAGGTCAACAAGGCGCTGGTGCAGGGCCGCCGGGCGATCGGCACACCGGCGGTCGGCATGGTGCTCACGCTGGTCATCGTGACGGACGAGGAGAACGCCTACGACGCGCTGAAGGCCGCGAGCGACGCCGCGCACGAGCATCCCTCACGCACGCTCGTCGTCATCAAGCGTGTCTCCCGCTCCCCCCGCGACCGTACGCAGTCCCGTCTGGACGCCGAGGTGCGGGTCGGCGCGGACGCGGGCACCGGCGAGACGGTCGTGCTCCGGCTGTACGGCGAGGTCGCGGACCACGCCCAGTCGGTGGTGCTGCCGCTGCTGCTGCCGGACGCCCCCGTGGTGGTGTGGTGGCCGGTGAACGCGCCGCTCGACCCGGCGAACGACCCCCTGGGTGCCCTCGCGCAGCGGCGTGTCACCGACACGTACGCCTCCGAGCAGCCGGTCCGGGACCTGGCCACCCGGTCGGGGACCTACACCCCCGGCGACACGGACCTGTCATGGACCCGCATCACGCCCTGGCGTTCCATGCTGGCGGCGGCCCTCGACCAGGTGGCCTGCGAGGTGCGGGCCGTCGAGGTGGAGGGCGAGGAGTTCAACCCGAGCTGTGAGCTGCTGGCGATGTGGCTCGCGGACCGGCTGGACGTCCCCGTGAAGCGCTCGCTGTCCAGCGGCCCGGGTCTGACGGCGGTCCGCATGGACACCAACTGCGGCCCCATCAAGCTGGACCGGGCCGACGGCTCGCTGGCGACGCTGTCCATCGAGGGCCAGCCGGACCGGGCCGTGGCGCTCAAGCGCAGGGAGACCGCCGAGCTGATGGCGGAGGAGCTGCGGCGTCTCGACCCGGACGACACGTACGCGTCGGCGCTGCGGTACGGGGTGGACCGGCTGAAGTCCGCGTCGTCCGTGCCGTCGGTGCCGTCGGTTCCGTCGGTGCCCAAAAGTGAGGGGCGAGCAGGACTCGCCCTCCCCGCTCCCGCTGAAGCGGCTGCGAAAGCACCCGCTGCGGAAGCGACGGCGCAGGCACCGGTGAGGCGGGAACCGCCGAAGCTGGAGCCCGTACGGAAGGCGACGAAGTGAGTACGGCACCGCAGCTGGTCGTCCACCGCGACAAGGAGCTGATGGCGCAGGCGGCGGCGGCCCGGCTGATCACCAGGATCGTGGACGCGCAGGCCTCCCGGGGCTCGGCGTCCGTGGTCCTGACGGGCGGCCGCAACGGCAACGGCCTGCTGGCGGCGCTGGCCGCGGCTCCCGCCCGGGACGCGATCGACTGGGGCCGGCTCGACCTGTGGTGGGGTGACGAGCGGTTCCTGCCCGAGGGCGACCCGGAGCGCAACGTCACCCAGGCGAGGGAGGCCCTCCTCGACTCGGTGCCGCTCGATCCGAAGCGGGTGCACGCGATGCCCGCGTCGGACGGGCCGCACGGCACCGACGTGGACGCGGCGGCGGCCGCGTACGCGGAGGAACTGGCGCAGGCGGCGGGGCCGGAGAACCACGGGCCGGTGCCCGCGTTCGACGTGCTGATGCTGGGCGTCGGGCCGGACACGCACGTGGCGTCGCTCTTCCCGGAGTTGCCGGCGGTGCGGGAGACGGAGCGGACGGTCGTGGGCGTCCACGGCGCGCCGAAGCCGCCACCGACCCGGGTGACGCTGACACTGCCGGCGATCCGTGCTGCGCGGGAGGTGTGGCTGCTGGCGGCCGGGGAGGACAAGGCGAAGGCTGCGGCGATCGCGTTGTCCGGGGCGGGAGAGATCCAGGCCCCGGCGGCCGGCGCGTACGGCAGGAGCCGGACCCTGTGGCTCCTGGACGGCACGGCGGCCTCCCAACTGCCGCGGTCCTTGTACCCGCCGGCTTCGGCCTAGCCAACCAGGGGGCTCCGCCCCTGGACCCCAGGACCTTCGCCCACCCACCACCCGAAACTGCCCGTGCAAGGGGCAACTGGCGGGTCCAGCCTCCTGGCTGACCGCTTCGGGTGATGGGTGGGCGAAGGAAATGAGGGTCCAGGGGGCGGAGCCCCCTGGTTCAGGCGCTACTTGACCGAGCCGGCCATCACGCCCTGTACGAAGTGCCTCTGGAACGCGAAGAACACGACGACAGGGACGACCAGGGACACGAACGCCCCGGGGGCCAGGACGTCGATGTTGCTGCCGAACTGTCGGATCTGCGACTGGAGTTCCACGGTCAGCGGCTGCGACGTGCTGTCCGCGAACAGCAACGCCACCAGCATGTCGTTCCACACCCACAGGAACTGGAAGATGGCCAGGGAGGCGATCGCCGGCCGCCCCACGGGCAGGACCAGCCGTGTGAAGATACGCCACTCGCTGCCCCCGTCCATGCGCGCCGCCTCCAGCATCTCCTTCGGCATCTCGGCGAAGTAGTTGCGGAGCAGGAACACCGCGAAGGGAAGGCCGTAGGCCACGTGGAAGAGGACGACGCCGGGGATCGTGCCGAACAGGCCCAGCTGGCCGAAGAGTTTGGCGACCGGCAGCAGACCGATCTGCACCGGCACCACCAGCAGCGCGACCACGACCAGGAAGATCGCCTCCCGCCCGGGGAAGTCCAGCCACGCGAAGGCGTACCCGGCGAGGGCCGCGATCACCACGACCAGCGCCGTGGCCGGCACCGATATCAGCACCGTGTTCCAGAACGCCTGCGTGATCCCGGCGTTGCCCAGCAGCTCCGAGTAGTTGTCGAAGGACAGCTGCCCGGGGCTGGAGAACACCGTCCACCAGCCGCCCTTGGCCGTCTCCTCGGCGGACCGCAGCGAGGACAGGAACAGCCCCGCCAGCGGTGTCATCCACACCAGGCCGATCAGGACGAGGAAGGCCTGGACGGCCCCGTTGCCCAGTCCGCGCCGGACCGCGTTCATCGCTGACTCCTTCGGAAACGGCGGACGTTGAACACCATCGCCGGGACGACCAGCAGCAGGAGCAGCACACCGAGCGCGCTGCCGAGCCCCTGGTTGTTGCCGCCGCCGAACGACACCAGCCACATCTGCGTCGCGAGCACGGTCGCGTCCTCCTGCACGGGGCCGGGCGCGATGATGTAGACGAGGTCGAAGACCTTCATCACGTTGATGACGAGGGTGATGAACACGACCGAGAGCACCGGGGCCAGCAGCGGCACCGTGATGCGCCGGAAGATCTGCCACTCGTTCGCGCCGTCCATCCGCGCCGCCTCCAGGGCGTCCCGGGGCAGCGTCGACAGACCGGCCCCGATCAGCACCATGGCGAAGCCGGTCCAGATCCACAGGTACGCGCCGATGATCGCCGGGGTGACCAGTGCCGGCCCGAGCCAGGAGACCCCGTCGTAGGCCTGGGCGAAGTTGGACGACGGCAGCCGCACCTCGTAGGAGCCGGGTTCGAGTTTCCCGAAGCGGAAGGAGCCGTCGGCGGCCGTGGTCGTCGAGGCGACCTGCTCGCCGTCACGGACCGCCTCGACCGTCATCTCCGGCAGCCCGCTCTCCCGCCGGTCGACCTTGCCCTGCTCCCCTCCCCCGCCGGGCGTGAAGTCCAGGTAGACCACGCCGCGCAGTTCGTCGGCGGCGGCTTTCCGTCCGGCCGCCGCGTAGGCCGGCTCGGCGCCGCCCGGCAGGTCGTCGGGCTGCACGCCGACCAGGCCCAGGGCCAGCGCGTCACCGGGCGACACGCTGGTGCTCGTGCGGTACGAGCCGTCCTTCTCCTTCGTCAGCCCCTGGGCGTCACGCGCCCGGGCCGTCGGGTAGGAGGACTCCCCCTCGAAGGCGTCATGGACGGAGACGACGGCGGCGTTGAGCACGCCCTTGTCCGGGTCCTCGTCGTAGGCGAGCCGGAAGATGATGCCGGCGGCGAGGAAGGAGACCGCCATCGGCATGAAGAGGAGCAGCTTGAAGGCGGTCGCCCAGCGGACCTTCTCCACCAGCACGGCGAGGATCAGTCCGAGGCCGGTGAGCAGGGCCGGGGCGACGACGACCCAGATGGCCGTGTTGCGCACGGCCTTGAGGGTCGCCGGGTCGCGGAACATCTCGGCGTAGTTGTCGCCGCCGACGAAGGTCGTCCCGGAGGCGTCGAAGAAGCTGCGGCCGATGCTGAACAGCACGGGGTAGACGACGAGCGCGCCGAGCAGCAGCAGTGCGGGCAGCACGAACAGCAGGGCGATGATCTTCCCGCGCCGGCGCAGTCGCCGGGTGCGGTCGGCGACCGGGCCGGGTGGGGAACTCGTCTCTTTCACGAGGGTCGCTGTCATGGCGTATCAGTCCTGGTACGCCTTGGCCGCCGCGGCCTCCAGCTTCGCCGCGGTGCCCTTCGGGTCGGAGGGGTCGCGCAGGAAGTCCTGCAGCAGCTTCCACTCGCCGGTGCCCTTGGTGCCGCCGAACGCGGCCGGGGCCTGGTCGGACATGTCGAAGCGGACCGAGTCCCCGGCCTCGACGAGGGACTTGGCGGTGGCGCGGGTGACGTCGTCGCCGTAGGAGGCGAGGTCGAGCTTCTTGTTCGGGGAGAGGAAGCCGCCGGCCTCGGCCCACACCGCGGAGGCCTCGGGGGTGGCGAGGTACTCCAGGAGGGCCTGGGCGGCCTTCTGGTTCTTGCCGTCCTTGAGGACGACGGCGGCGTCGCCGCCGCTGACGACGGGGGCCTCGCCGCCGCCGACCGCGGGGAACGGGAAGAAGTTGGCGTCCTCGCCGACCTTCTTGCCGAACTGGTCCTTGGCGACACCGGCGACGAAGTCGCCCTCGTAGACCATGCCGGCCTCGGGCTCCGGGCCGAACACCTTCTCGACCGAGCCGGGGAAGTCGGTGTTCAGGGCGCCCTTCTGGCCGCCGGCGATGAGCTGCTTGTCCTTGAAGAGCTTGCCGAGGGTGGTGAGGGCGTCGACGACGGAGGCGTCGGTCCACTTCAGCTTGTGCGCGGCGAGGGCGTCGTACTTCTCGGGTCCGGCCTGGGAGAGGTAGACGTTCTCGAACCAGTCGGTGAGGGTCCAGCCGTCCTGTCCTGCGACGGAGAACGCGGCGAGCCCGGAGTCGGACACGGTCTGCCCGGCCTTGAGCAGCTCGTCGTAGCTCTTCGGGGGCTTCACGCCGGCCTGTTCGAGGGCCTCGGGGCTGTACCAGACGGTCGACTTGTGTGCGGCCTTGAAGTAGAGGCCGTAGAGGGTGCCGTCGACGCTGCCGTACTTCTTCCAGACGGGGGCGTAGCCCGCGTCGACGGCCTGCTCGGTCTTCTGCGACAGCGGCTTGAGCCAGCCCTTCTGCGCGAACTGCTTGAGCACGCCGACCTGCGGGACCATCACGACGTCGGGGGCGTTGCCGCCTTCGATCTTGCTGCCGACGACGGTGGAGACGTTGTCGCCGGTGGAGACGAACTGCGTCTTGGCGCCGGTCTTCTCGGTGAAGGCGTCGAGCACCTTCTGGAAGTTCTTCTGCTCGGTGCCGGACCAGACGCCGGCGACGGTGATCGACTGGCCGTCGAGCGCCTTGTCGCCGCCGCCGGCCGAGACGGGGCCGCCGCCGCAGGCGGTCGCGCCGAGCGCCAGGACGAGAGCGGTGCAGCCGGTGAGCAGGGTGGTACGTCGTCGCATCATCGTTGATGTCCCTTCGGGGAGTTGACTTGCGAAGCGTTCGCTTGCGGGGCGTTCAGGAACGGATCCACCAGGCGGCCGTCGAGCCGGAGAGGACTCCGGGCGGGCAGGAGCCGCTGGCGAGCAGGGGGGTGCCGGAGACCGGCGCGGGGGTGGGGGCGGTGCCGAAGTTGACGGCGCAGACCAGGTCGTCGCCGCGTTCGAAGGCCAGCACGCCGGGGGGCGCGTCCAGCCAGCGCAGCGTGCCCTCGCCCAGCTGGGGCAGGGCGGCGCGCAGCTGGAGGCCGTCGCGGTACAGGTGCCAGAAGGAGCGGGTGTCGGCGAGGGCGCGGTCGGTGGCGTACTCGGCGAAGTACTCCGGCTGCGGCAGCCACGGCTTGGCGCTCTCCACGCCGGGGGTGAAGCCGAACGGCGAGGCCTGGCCCGACCAGGGCAGGGGCACGCGGCAGCCGTCGCGGATGCGGGCTCGGCTGCCGGTGCGATGGAAGATCGGGTCGGTGAGCACGTCGTCGGGCAGGTCCACGACCTCCGGCAGGCCGAGCTCCTCGCCCTGGTAGATGTAGGCGGCGCCGGGCAGGGCCAGCATCAGGAGCGCGGCGGCGCGGGCGCGGGCGGCGCCGAGGCCGCTGCCCTCGGTGGCGGGTTCGCCGTAGCGGGTGACGGTGCGGACCTGGTCGTGGTTGTTGAGGACCCAGGTGACGGTCGAGCCGGTGCCGGCGATGTCCTGCATGGCCTCCGAGATCACCTTCTGGAAGGCGTCGGCGTCCCAGGAGGCGCTGAGCAGGTCGAAGAAGAAGGCCTGGTGCAGTTCGTCGGGGCGGACGTACCGGGCGTGCTCGCGGGCGGTCGGCACGGAGACCTCGCCGACGAGCAGGCGGTCGAGGCCGTCGCGCTCGGTGTACTCCTCGCATATGGAGCGCCAGCGGCGCCACACGTCGTGCACCTCAGGCTGGTTCCAGGCGAGCGGGTTGACCGAGTCGCGGGTGCGGGCGTCGGCCTCCGGGTCGTCGGAGTCGGGCAGCTCGGGGTGCTTGTAGAGGCCGGCGGCGACGTCGATGCGGAAGCCGTCGACGCCCCGGTCCAGCCAGAAGCGCAGCACCCGGTCGAACTCGGCGGCGACCTCCGGCTCGCGCCAGTTCCAGTCGGGCTGCTCGGGGGTGAACATGTGCAGGTACCACTGGCCGGGCCGCCCGTCCGCCTCGGTCACCCGGCTCCACGCCGGGCCGCCGAACATGGCGTGCCAGTTGTTGGGCGGCTCGGAGCCGTCCGGGCCGCGGCCGTCGGCGAAGTGGAAGCGGGCCCGGGCGGGGCTGCCGGCGGGGGCCGCGAGCGCCTCGCGGAACCAGGGGTGCTCGCTGGAGCAGTGGTTCGGGACGATGTCGAGGAGCACCTTGATGCCGAGCCGCCGCGCGGCGCCGACCAGCTGGTCGAACTCGTCGAGATCACCGAAGAGCGGGTCGACGTCGCAGTAGTCGGCCACGTCGTAGCCGTGGTCGTGCTGCGGCGAGGGATAGAAGGGGCTCAGCCAGATCCCGTCGACGCCGAGCTTCTTCAGGTACGGCAGTCCGGCCCGGACCCCGGCGAGGTCGCCGATGCCGTCGCCGGTGCTGTCGAGGAAGCTGCGGACGTACACCTGATAGATCACTGCGTCACGCCACCAGTGGTGCCTGTTCAACCCATCGACCTGTCTCTGAGGAGGGCAGCGGTTATGCATGCATGTTAAGTAGGCGTGTCGAGAGGGTGTCAATGAAAAGGCAGAAGGTATCCAGCGGTTGTGGTCCTGAAATAGGGACATACTCGGGCGATACTCAGCGAGATGAGACCCCCGCGTTACCTAACAAGTAAGTAGGGGAGGACGCCGAGGGGGCGCGGAAAGTGCTAGCCGCGCGAGATGACGGCGAGCTCGCGCGCCAGCCGCCGGACCGCCGCTGCGGGCGTCTGGCGCCCCGCCATCGCGTCGTTCACGACGGCCTGCACCACCAGGCTGACCTGGTCGTAGCGCGGGCTCTTGGGGCGCGGCGCGGCCGCGAGGACGCTCGTGCGCAGCGTCGGCAGGTAGGGGAACCTGCGGATGAGCGCGGGATCCCGGTAGAGGTCCGCGCGCACGGGCGGCAGCGCACCGCGGGTGAGGACCTGCCGCTGCACGCGCTCACCGGTGAGGTACGCGATCAGGCGGGCCGCCGAGTCGGGGTGCCGCGCGTGCGCGCTGACGGCCAGGTTGGACCCGCCGAGGACACTGGTCCCCGGCCCGCCGGGCCCGGGCAGGGGCACGGCGCCGACCTTCCCGGCGACCTTCGAGCCGGGGGCCGAGGCGCCGACGTAGGCGTACGGCCAGTTCCGCAGGAAGAGCAGCCGGCCGTCCTGGAAGGCCTGCTTGGACTCCTCCTCCTTGTACGTCAGCGCTTCCCTCGGGATCCAGCCCTCGCGCACTCCGCGCGCCAGGAACCCGATGCCCTCGCGGGCCGCCGCCGAGTCGACGGTGACGCGCTCGCCCTCGTCGCCCAGGATCGAGCCGCCCGCCGAGTAGACGGCCTCGGCCGCGTTCACGGTGAGGCCTTCGTAGGGCAGGAACTGTCCGGCGTAGCCGCCGAGGCCGTGCTTCGGGGCGATGGTCCTGGCGTACCGCTCCAGCTCCGCCCAGGTGCGCGGCGGATCGACGCCCTCCGCGGCGAGGACGTCCTTGCGGTACAGGAGCAGACCGGCGTTCGTGACGTACGGGACCGCGTAGAGCTGCCCGTCGTAGGTCGCCGTGTCCACGACCGGCTGGAGGAACGTCTTCAGGGGGAAGCGGTCCCGGGGCAGCGGTCTGATCCAGCCCGCCGCGGCGAACTCCGAGGTCCAGTTGACGTCGATGTTGAGCACGTCGAACCGGCTGCGATCACCGTCGCGCAGGTCGGTGATCATCTGGGCCTGGGTCTCGTCGGCCGAGTCCGGCAGCTCGACCAGGGTCACCTTCTCGCCGGGATGGGTACGATTCCAGCCCTCCAGCAGGGGGCCGAGGTAGCCGGTGAGATCGCCGGCGGTGGCCAGGGTGAGCGGCCCGCGGGACCCCGCGGAGGGCTCGCCCGCCTGCGCTCCGGCGGCGACATAACCGGTCAGGACCACGACCAGAACGAGGAGGCCCCTACCCGCGGCTTGGATCCACCGCATAGGTTCCTCCCTGTACACCGGCGCTGGGCACCTTTGCCCGGAATCAGAGGCCATGTATACCTGTTAGGTATGGGCGATACTAGGGCCTGGAGCACATTGGACCGGACAGGAGGACTGCACGCGTGCGCCTGCCCCTCCTGGCCCTCCTCGCCCGCGGACCCGCCCACGGCTACGAGCTCAAGCAGGACCTTGAGCAACTGCTGGGCTCCGCGTACCCTCAGCCGAACGTCGGCCAGATCTATGTGACCCTCGGCCGCCTCGAGAAGTCGGGACTGATCGAGGGCGAGGACGTGACGCAGTCCAGCCGGCCCAACAAAAAGGTCTACCACCTCACCGACGCCGGGCGGGAGGCGCTGCGCGCCTGGTTCGAGGAGCCCGAGGACGAGCCGCGGGTGCGGGACGAGTTCTTCATGAAACTGGCGCTCGCCCCGCAGACCGGTCTCGCCGAGCAGATCACCCTGATCAACCAGCAGCGCCGCCAGTACCTGAACACCATGCGGCAGCTGTCGAAGCTGGCCGCCGCCGAAGACCGCGACAACCGCATCGCCCATCTGCTGATCGAGGGCGCGATGCTGCACCTGCAGGCCGACCTCGACTGGCTGGAACGGTGCCAGGAAGAGCTGGAGGAGCTGGAGTGAGCGACGAGCGTCCCGCTCCTGTGCTGCGCGCCGAGGGACTGACCAAGACCCACCACGGCGAGGGCGCCCCGGCCCACGCCGTGCGCGGGGTCGACCTGTGCGTACGGCAGGGCGAGTTCGTGGCGATCACCGGCCCGTCCGGCGCGGGCAAGTCGACGCTGCTGCATCTGCTCGGCGGACTCCAGCGCCCGGACGCGGGCCACATCTGGCTCGACGGCGAGTCCACCGACACCTACAGCGAGGCGCGCTGGGCGGTGGAGCGCAGGAAGCGGATCGGGATCGTCTTCCAGTTCTTCAACCTCGTCTCGAACCTGTCCGTCGCCGACAACGTGGAACTGCCCGCCCTGCTCGCCGGCACCCCGCCCAAGCAGGCGCGCACCGAGCGTGAGGCGCTGCTGGCCGAGCTGGGCCTGACGGGCAAGGAGCGCAGCATGCCGGGCGAGCTGTCCGGCGGTGAGCAGCAGCGCGTCGCCCTGGCCCGGGCGCTGGTCAACCACCCGCCGCTGCTGCTGGCCGACGAGCCCGCGGGCAGCCTCGACAGCAAGGGCACCCGCGAGGTGATGCGGCTGCTGTCCCGCTTCCACCAGCGCGGCCAGACGATCGTGCTGGTCACCCATGACGCCCGGCTGGCGAGCGCCGCGGACCGGGTGATCAGCTTCTTCGACGGCCGGATCGCCGACGACGCGGCACTCGACGGCGGCACCACCCCGCCGCGCCGCGCCGGCATATCCGGTGTGCTGGAGCTGAAGGACTGACATGCGCGGGTACGACGATCCGCGGAGGGGCTGACCCGTATGCGAGCCACCCTGCGCTGGGCGCACTCCGATCTGCGCACGCACCGCGGCGAGGCACTGTTCCTCGTCCTCGCCACCGCGGGCATCGTCGCCTCCCTGCTGCTGGCCACCGCCCTGTTCGGCTACGCGACCAACCCCTGGCAGCGCGTCTTCACGCAGTCGCACGGCGCGCATGTGTGGCTGCACACCGACACGGAGGCCGACCCGGGGAAGCTGGCCCGGCTGGACGGCGTGGAGTCCGTCGTCGGCCCCTACCCCAGTGCCGCCACCACCGTCTCCTCGCGTGGCAGCCGCGCCGCGGTCGAACTGCGCGGCATGCCGCAGAAGCAGTCCGCCGGCCGCCCGCCGGTGGTCTCCGGGCACTGGCTCACCCCGTCGACTCCCGACGGCGTGGTGCTGGAGAGCCGCCTCGCCCGTGCCCTGCTGGCCCAGCCGGGCGACACCCTCGACGTGCCCGGCACCGCCCGCGAGCTGACCGTCGTGGGCCTCGCCGACAGTGCCGAGCCGCGCTACCGGCCCGGTGAGCAGCCGGGCCTGGTGTGGGCGCTTCCGTCGGCCGTGCCGGACCCGGGCGGCCAGGTGATCGGGCTGCGGCTGACCGACCCGGGCGACACGTCCTACATCGTCCAGCGTGCCGTGACCGTGCTGGGCCCGGGCGCGATCGGCGAGGTGTCCACCTGGCAGCAGGCGCAGGCCGAGGCGCAGGGCGACAACCGGCTGCTCGGCCAGGTGCTGGGCCTGTTCGGGCTGGGCGCCCTGGTCGCGGCCGGATTCGCCGTGCACGGGGCGATCGGCACCCGCATCCGAGGACACCTGCGCGACCTGTCCGTCCTGAAGGCCATCGGCTTCACCCCCGGTCAGGTGGTCCGCGTCTTCCTGCTCCAGCACCTCGCCTACGCCCTGCTGGGCGCCCTGGCCGCGGCCGGTCTCGCCGAGGCCCTGGGCAGCCGGATCCCGGGGCGGCTCGGGGACGCGGTCGGCGTGTGGCAGGGGCTGCCCGGCCACACCGTGGCGCTGCTCGTGGTGCCCGTGGGCGCGGTGCTGTTCATCGGCGCCACCACCGGGCTGGCCGCGTGGCGGGCCGGGCGGGTGCCGCCCGTGCCGGTGCCGCGACCGGCCGCGACCTCGGGGGGACGGCTGTCCGGCGTGGCCCGCCGGGCCCTCGGCGTGCGGATCCCGCCCGCGCTGGTGCTGGGCTGGCACAAGGCGTTCACGCGCCGCCCCCGGTCCCTGGCCACCGTCGCCCGGCTCACGCTGCCGCTGCTGCTGATCGTCGTGGCGATGAGTGCCTGGACCACCCTCGACCGCTTCCACAGCGAGCCCGAGCGGATCGGCCTGCCGGCCGCGCTCAGTGTCCGCGCCGACTCCGGCCTGGGCGAACAGCGGGTCCGCTCCCTGCTGGAGAAGGACCCGGAGGTGGCCGCGGCCTACCCGGGCGTCGAGACGGCCGCCCTGGGTCCCAGCCAGACCGCGACGATCGCCCTGCGCGGTATCGGCACCCGGGAGGACCCCTACCCGCACACCCTTGCCGAGGGCCGCCCCGCCCGCGGCGTCGACGAGGCGGTGGCCGGGCAGGGGCTGCTCGACCTGCTGGACGTGCGGGTCGGCTCCTGGGTGCGGATGACCGTCGGCGACCGGCCGCAGATCCTGCACATCGTGGGCCGCAGCATCGAGCCGGAGAACGCCGGGCGGGTCATCTCCACCTCCCTCGACACCCTTCGCGAGAACGATCCGGGGCTCCGCCCGACGCTCTACGAGCTCCGCCTGGACCCCGGCGCGGACCCGCGGGAGGTCGCCGACCGGCTCGCCGCCGCGGGGCGCGGCCATCTGGACGTGCACGCGGTGACCAACCCGGCCGACGGGCTCTCCCCCTTGCGCGCGGTGGTCGCCGGGCTGATCGCCGTCCTCGCCCTCATCGGGCTCATCGAACTGCTGACCGCGATCGGCGGCACGGTCCGCGAGAGCGAGCGGGACCTGCTGGCCCTGAAGGCCATCGGGCTGTCCCCCCGGCAGATCACAGCGATCACCGTCACGGCCACCGGCCTCACGGCTCTGGCGGCCGTCCTCGCCGCCCTCGCCCTGGGTCTGCCCCTCGCCCGGTGGCTGATCGACGTCCAGGGCCGCTCCAGCGGCATCGGAGCGGGGATCGCCCAGGGGCCCTCCGCGGTCCTGATGGTGCTGCTGGGCACGGCGGCGGTCCTCTGCGCCGCGGCACTGGCCGCGCTCCCGGCGGCCCGGGCCGCCCGACGGCGCCTCGCGGACACGCTGAGCGCGGTGGCCTGACGCCGGTCCGCCCCGGGGTCAGCGCCCCCGGGTCAGCTCCCGTACGGCTGCTGCGGGTGGTACGGAGGCCGGAGGTGCGGGGCGTGGGGGTGCTGCCCTCCCGGCGTGTAGGGGTGCTGCCCGCTCGGCGCGTAAGGGTGCTGGCCGCTCGGCGCGTAGGGATGCCCGTACGGGTTTCCCTGCGGCGGCAGGTGGGGCGAGCCCGCCGGGGGCATCGGCGGGACCGGCCCGGGCACGGACGGGTGTGTCGCCGGATGGGCGTTCAGCCGGATTCCGTACCGGCGCTTGAGCCGCCGCATCTCCAGCAGCGCGATGGCGGTGACCGTCACCGGCGCGCCCAGGATGAAGACGATCCCCAGGGTGAGGCTGAGCCCGTGCAGATCACCGGTCACGAGGTCCGGGACGGCCACCAGCCAGCTGGTCACCATGGCGAGCAGCGGCGGCAGGCAGCGGTGCACGGCGGCCGTGCCGAAGAAGTTGCCCGAGACGCGCACGGCTCCGTAGGCCGTGAAGGCGAGCAGCCACAGCATCGTCATGCCGAACCCGATGATCACGGCGACGTTCGCGGACGCGTTCACCGTCCGCACCAGCAGCAGCACGGCGGCCACGCAGCCGACGAACAGCACCAGCAGCGCGAGGGACTTGAGCAGCGGCGTCCGCACCTGCCGCACCGTGCCCCCGCGCCGCCACACCCACAGCATCACGCCGACCGTCAGCGGGGTGAGGAAGAGCAGCACGACGGAGGCCGTCATCGCGTTCTCCAGCAGCTCCGTGAGGTCGAAGCCGCCCTGGACGAAGGTGTAGACACCGAGCGAGGCGACCGCCCCGGCGATGACACGGAACCGCTTCAGTCGCTCCACGGACGGATCGAGGGGCTGCGGGATCCAGGCGGGGTGGAACACCGCCCGGGCCACCTCCTGGGGTTTCAGTACGGACCCCGCCGTCAGCGTGCCGCCGGTCCAACTTCCGCGTGTGCGTGCCACTTCGCGCTCCCCCGAGCACTCGCCGTGATGACGTCGGTGATGATCGTCCGGGCCGTGATGATCGTCCGGGAGTCTACGGGAAGCGGACGGCGCACTGCCGCCCGCTTCCCGCCCGGCGTGCGTCACCGTCGGCCGCGCAGCTCCCGGTATGTGGCGACCAGGGCACGGGTGGAGGCGTCCAGGCCCTCGACCTCGGCGTCCCCGGTCAGCGCGGGCTCGACGCGCTTGGCGAGGACCTTGCCCAGTTCCACGCCCCACTGGTCGAAGGAGTCGATGTTCCACACCGCGCCCTGCACGAACACCTTGTGCTCGTAGAGGGCGACCAGCTGGCCGAGGACGGACGGCGTCAGCTCGGGCGCGAGGATCGTGGTCGTCGGGTGGTCGCCCTTGAACGTCTTGTGCGGCACCAGCTCCTCCGGGACACCCTCGGCCCGCACCTCCTCGGGCGTCTTGCCGAAGGCGAGCGCCTGCGTCTGGGCGAAGAAGTTGGCCATCAGCAGGTCGTGCTGTGCCTTCAGCTGCTCGCTCAGCTCGGCGACGGGCCTCGCGAAGCCGATGAAGTCCGCCGGGATCAGCTTGGTGCCCTGGTGGATCAACTGGTAGTAGGCGTGCTGACCGTTGGTGCCCGGCGTGCCCCACACCACCGGGCCGGTCTGCCACTCGACCTCGCGCCCGTCCCGGCCGACGTACTTGCCGTTGGACTCCATGTCGAGCTGCTGGAGGTAGGCGGTGAACTTCGACAGGTAGTGGCTGTAGGGCAGGACGGCGTGCGACTGGGCGTCGTGGAAGTTGCCGTACCAGATGCCCAGCAGGCCCAGCAGCAGCGGCACGTTGGACTCGGCCGGCGCGGTGCGGAAGTGCTCGTCGACGATGCGGAAGCCGTCGAGCATCTCCCGGAAGCGGTCCGGGCCGATGGCGATCATCAGGGCCAGGCCGATCGCGGAGTCGTAGGAGTAGCGGCCGCCGACCCAGTCCCAGAACTCGAACATGTTGGCCGTGTCGATGCCGAACTCGGCGACCTTCTCGGCGTTCGTCGACAGTGCCACGAAGTGCTTGGCGACGGCGGCCTCGTCACCGAGCGCGTCCAGCAGCCAGGTGCGCGCGGACGTGGCGTTGGTGACCGTCTCGATGGTGGTGAAGGTCTTGGAGGCGATGACGAACAGCGTCTGCGCCGGGTCGAGATCCCGGACCGCCTCGTGCAGGTCGGCACCGTCCACGTTCGACACGAAACGCACCGTCAGCGAGCGGTCTGTGAAGGCCCGCAGCACCTCGTAGGCCATGGCGGGGCCCAGGTCGGAGCCGCCGATGCCGACGTTGACGATGTTCCGGATCCGCTCGCCGGTGTGGCCGGTCCACTCGCCCGACCGCACCCGGTTCGCGAAGTCCGCCATCTTGTCGAGCACGGCGTGCACATCCGGCACCACGTTCTGACCGTCGACCTCGATCACCGCGTCCCGCGGGGCGCGCAGCGCGGTGTGCAGCACAGCCCGGTTCTCGGTGGTGTTGATCTTCTCGCCGCGGAACATGGCGTCCCGGAGCCCGAAGACGTCGGTGGCGGCGGCCAGTTCGCGCAGCAGCCGCAGGGTGTCGTCGGTGACGAGGTGCTTGGAGTAGTCGACGTACAGGTCGCCGACCCGGAGGGTGTACGCGGTGCCGCGGCCGGAGTCGGCGGCGAACAGCTCGCGCATCCCCACGTCGCCGAGCTCCTCGCGGTGCTTGGCCAATGCCGTCCACTCAGGCGTCTGGTTGAGTCTGGTACGGCTTTCTGCGTTCATCTCGGACTTCCGCCTTCTTTCCTGTCCTGCCTGCGTACCTTGCCCCGCTGCCGGTCCCAACCTAGTTGATCAGCGCGCGACGTCGGCCGTCGTGGTGGCGTCCTCCGGCTCCACCACGGATACGTCCACCGTGCGCACGGGTATCAACGCGATGACGGCGAGGGCGAAGAACGCTGCCGTGAGCAGCGGCGGGGTGTTCGGCCCGCGGGCGGCGGCGACGGCTCCGCCCAGCAGGGCACCGAGGGGTACTCCGGCGAAGGCCAGGGTCCGGAAGGCGGAACTGACCCGGCCCAGCAGTCCGGCGGGGCTGCGCTCCTGCATGAGCGTCGTCGTGTTGACGTTCCACACCATGCCGAGGAGCCCGAAGACGGCGAGCGCGCCCACGAGTACGGCGAGGCTGCGCACGGTGCCCATGACGACGAGGAGGGCGGTCTGCACCGCGCCGGCGAGGAGCACGGACCGCAGACGGCCGAGCCGCGCCACCAGCCGGCCGTTCACCACTCCCCCGGCCAGGCTGCCCAGGGTGAAGGCGGTGCCGGCCGCCGCGTATCCCGCTGGGCCCGCCCGGAGCCAGTCGGTGACGAGGACGACCAGCATCGCGAGCAGGGTGCCCATGCCGATGTTGCACAGGGCCGTGGCCGTGCACAGGGCGCGCAGGGCCCGGTCGCGCCACAGGGTGCGCAGGCCCTCCGCGATCTCACGGCGCAGGGTGCTGCCCGCGGGTCTCCGCTCGCGGTCCGGTCCGGCGGCCGGCAGGGAGGCGATCAGCGCGGCGGCCACGAGGAAGGTCACGGCGTCGGCCGCGAACGGCACGGCGGCCCCCGCTGTCAGCAGCAGGGGTACGACGGGGCCGCCGAGCAGGCCTCCGGCGATGCGCTGACCGGTCATCAACCGGGCGTTGGCGCTGCCGAGCGCGTCCCGGTCGACGAGGCCGGGCAGCAGCGCCGTGGCAGCGTTGTCGAAGAGGGTCTGGAGGGTGGTGAGCGCGACGGCCAGTGCGATGAGCAGGCCGATCGAGGCGTGTCCGAGCGCGACGGCCACCGCGAAGGCGGCCACCAGCAGGCCCCGCGCCGCGTCCACCGTCCACATGGCCCGCCGTTGGTCCACGCGGTCGGCCACGGCCCCGCCGAGCAGGCCGAAGACGATCCAGGGCAGATAGCCGCAGGCCGTGACGGAGGCGATGAGCAGCGGGTCGTCGGTCAGGGTGACGGCCAGCAGGGGGAGCGCGGACGTACGCAGTGCGTCACCGAAGCTGGACAGGACGGCGGCGCTCCACAGCCGTCCGAACCCACCGCGCCACGCGGGCGCGCGCACGCCCCCCGCCTCGACCGTCGCCACCGCTCCCCCTCATGGTTCGTCCGATGCACAAACCGTAGAGGGCACCACTGACAATCGGCCGACGGTGACGGCGAGGAGAAACGGAGGCGAGCCGGACACCCGCCGGAGCCGAGAAGCCGAGACGGGCCGGACAAACACTGGCGCCTGGATGCCGAGACCGGCCGGACACCCGTCGGCGTCTGGAAGCCGAGACCTGACTGAGCACCCGCCGAAGCCTGGAAACCGAGACCTGGCTGAGCACCCGCCGAAGCCGAGAAGCCGCGCCGGGCCGGCCACCCGTCGACGCCGAGGCGCCGCGACCGGCCGGGCATCCGCCGATGCCCGGGGAGGCAGTTCCGGCCGGGCACCTGTTGGTGCCCGGCCGGTTTCGACTTCTAGATCTCGCCCCGCAGTTTGGCGAGCGCCTCGGCGAGGATCGCCTCGCCGTCCGCGTCGCTGCGCCGCTCCCGGACGTACGCCAGGTGGGTCTTGTAGGGCTCGGTGCGCGGCGGGTCCGGCGGGTTGTCCCGGTCCTGGCCTGCCGGGAAGCCGCAGCGGGGACAGTCCCAGGTATCGGGCACCTGCGCGTCGCTGGCGAAGCTCGGCTGGGTCTCGTGTCCGTTGGAGCACCAGAAGGAGATGCGCAGCCGCGGCGCGGACTCGCCGCGCTCGGCCTCGCCCATCGGCCCCGCCCCGACCCGGCTTCCCCGGATCGCGTTGCCACTTGCCACGGTCGTAACTCCCTGCGTGATGGTGCCGCGAAGCGAGTCGGCGTTCCGCTTCGCCGCGAGCGCCTCAGTCTACGTAAGGCCCAACGCGCGTCCAGTGATTGGAGTTACAACCCTCACACCTAGACGCAAGCCCCATGATAGGCCGCGCTTTGCTGCGCGTACCGAACATGGGGCCCCACGTACGAGTTCCGTGCGGATCGCGGCTCGGTCAGTTGTTCACCTTCATCAGGATGCCGAGCACGACGATGCACGCGAACCACAGCAGACCGATCACGACGGTGATCCGGTCGAGGTTGCGCTCGGCGACCGAGGAGCCGCCGACGGAGGACTGCATGCCGCCACCGAACATGTCGGAGAGGCCGCCGCCCTTCCCCTTGTGCATCAGCACCAGCAGCATCAGCAGCAGGCTGAAGACGATCAGGGCGATCGAGAACCCCAAAACCACGGCTGGACCAACTTCCTCGGATTCGGATGGACGACGCGGGGCCCAGCACAGCGCTGGACCCCGCAAGGGTACGACGGATCGCCGCTACCGCATACTCACTGGTCGCGGAAGCGCACGATCTTGACGAACTCGTCGGCGTCCAGCGAGGCACCGCCGACCAGGGCGCCGTCGATGTCGGCCTGGGCCATGATCTCCGCGACGTTGCCCGACTTCACGGAGCCGCCGTACTGGATGCGGACCTTGTCGGCCAGCTCCTGGGAGTACAGCTCGGCGATCTTGCCGCGGATCGCCGCGCAGACCTCCTGGGCGTCCTCGGCGCCGCAGACCTTGCCGGTGCCGATGGCCCACACGGGCTCGTAGGCGATCACGACGGTTTCGGCCTGCTCGGCGGGGAGGTCCTTCAGACCGCCCTCGACCTGGGCGAGGGTGTGGGAGACGTGGTTGCCCGCCTCGCGGACCTCCAGCTCCTCGCCGACGCACAGGATCGGGGTCAGGCCGTGCTTGTACGCGGCCTTGACCTTGGCGTTCACCAGCTCGTCGGTCTCGGCGTGGTACTGGCGGCGCTCGCTGTGGCCGATGGCGACATACGTGCACTTCAGCTTGGCCAGCATGGGGCCGGAGATCTCGCCGGTGAAGGCACCGCCGTCGTGCGCCGAGATGTCCTGGGCGCCGTACTTGATCTTGAGCTTGTCGCCGTCGACCAGGGTCTGCACGGAGCGCAGGTCGGTGAAGGGGGGCAGGACGGCGACCTCGACGGCCTCGTAGTCCTTGTCGGCCAGGGCGAAGGCGAGCTTCTGGACGTGCGCGATGGCCTCGAGGTGGTTGAGGTTCATCTTCCAGTTGCCCGCCATCAGCGGCGTGCGCGTGCTCATAAAGGGTCAGTCCTCCAGTGCGGCGAGGCCGGGGAGCGTCTTGCCCTCGAGGTATTCGAGGGAGGCGCCGCCACCGGTCGAGATGTGGCCGAATGCGTTCTCGTCGAAGCCCAGGATGCGGACGGCGGCGGCGGAGTCGCCACCACCGACCACGGTGAAGGCCTTCGAGTCGAGGAGTGCCTGGGCGACGGCCTTGGTGCCCTCGGCGAAATCGGGGTGCTCGAAGACGCCCATGGGGCCGTTCCAGAAGACGGTGGCGGCGTCGGCGATCTTCGAGGCGTACAGCGTGCGGGACTCGGGGCCGATGTCCAGGCCCATCTGGCCGGACGGCATGGCGTCCGCGGCGACGGTGCTGGGGCGGCCGGGGGCCTTGGTCTTGAGGTCCGGGAACTCCGGCGCGACCACGACGTCCACCGGCAGGACCAGCTCGACGCCGTTCTTCTCGGCGCGCTCGATGTACTCCCGGACGGCCGGGAGCTGGTCTTCCTGGACCAGGGAGGTGCCGATCTCGTGGCCCTTGGCCTTCAGGAAGGTGAAGACCATGCCGCCGCCGATGAGCAGGCGGTCGGCCTTGCCGAGCAGCTGGTCGATGACGGCGAGCTTGTCGGACACCTTGGCCCCGCCCAGGACGACGGCGTAGGGCCGCTTGACGTCCTCGGTGAGCTTCTTCAGGACGCCGACCTCGGTGGCGATGAGGTATCCGGCGTAGTGCGGCAGCCGGGCCGGGAGGTCGAAGACGGAGGCGTGCTTGCGGTGCACCGCGCCGAAGCCGTCACCGACGTAGACGTCCGCGAGGGCGGCGAGCTGGTCGGCGAAGGCGCCGCGCTCGGCGTCGTCCTTGCTGGTCTCACCGGCGTTGAAGCGCAGGTTCTCGACGACGGCGATCTGGCCGTCGGCCAGGCCGGCGACGGTGGCCCGGGCGGACTCGCCGACCGTGTCGGTCGCGAAGGCCACGCCCGTGCCGAGGAGTTCACCGAGGCGCGCGGCGGCCGGGGCGAGGGAGAAGGCCGGGTCCGGGGCACCCTTGGGGCGGCCCAGGTGGGAGGCGACGACGACCCGGGCGCCCGCCTCGGCGAGGGCCTTGACCGTGGGCAGCACGGCGCGGATGCGGCCGTCGTCGGTGATGCGGGTGCCGTCCAGCGGCACGTTCAGGTCGGCGCGGACGAAGACCCGCTTGCCCGCCACTCCCTCGGAGAGGAGTTCGTCGATCGTCTTCATGAAAGGGGACTCCTGAAAGAGCTCGTGATCGCTCGGAAGCGCTCGTGATCTAACAGATCTGATCTGTACGTGAGTCAGGGCTCGGACAGCGCGACCGCGCGCTGCCCGAGCCCTGCTCTCACACCGTGATGCCTGGTCTATTCGATCAGAGCTGGTTGCCGACGAAGACCGTGAGGTCCACGAGGCGGTTGGAGTAGCCCCACTCGTTGTCGTACCAGCCGATGACCTTCACGTTCTTGCCCTCCTGGACCATGGTCAGGGAGGAGTCGAAGGTGCAGGACGCCGGGGCGTTCACGATGTCGGAGGAGACGATCGGGTCCTCGGTGTACTCGAGGATGCCCTTCAGCTCGCCCTCCGCGGCCTTCTGGAAGGCGGCGTTGACCTCTTCCTTCGTGACCTCGCGGGACAGCTCGAGGACCAGGTCGGTGACCGAGCCGGTCGGGACCGGGACGCGCATGGCGATGCCGTCCAGCTTGCCCTTGAGCTGCGGGAGGACCAGCGCGGTGGCCTTGGCGGCACCCGTGGTGGTCGGAATGATGTTCTCGGCGGCGGCACGCGCGCGACGCAGGTCCTTGTGCGGGAAGTCAAGGATGCGCTGGTCGTTGGTGTACGCATGCACCGTGGTCATCAGACCCTTGACGATGCCGAAGTTCTCGTCGAGGACCTTCGCCATCGGCGCCACACAGTTGGTGGTGCAGGAGGCGTTGGAGATGACGTGGTGGTTCGCCGGGTCGTACTTGTCCTGGTTGACGCCCATCACGATGGTGACGTCCTCGTCCTTGGCCGGAGCCGAGATGAGGACCTTCTTCGCGCCGCCGGCGATGTGCTTCTCGGCGTCGGCCTTCTTCGTGAAGATGCCGGTCGACTCGATGACGATGTCGACGCCCAGCTCGCCCCACGGGATGTCGGCGGGGTTGCGCTCGGCCAGGACCTTGATGGTCTTGCCGTCGACCGTGATCGTGTCGGCGGTGTGCGTGACCTCCTGCTTGAGGCGGCCCAGGATGGTGTCGTACTTCAGCAGGTGAGCGGTGGTCGCGGTGTCACCCAGGTCGTTGACAGCCACGATCTCGATGTCTGCACCCTGCTCCAGCAGCGCGCGGAAGTAGTTACGACCGATGCGGCCGAAGCCGTTGATGCCTACGCGGATCGTCACGAACCGATCTCCTCGTTGGTACGCCGGCCATGAAGTGCCGGCGAGCTCTGTTTGGGATGTCCCCGACCGCCTACGACCCTACCTCCCGGAAGGGCTGGTGGTGACATCCAGATGCCTCATACACGGCAGGGCGGTCCGTACCCGCCAGTAGGGGTACGGACCGCCCACCGCCGCGAGCAAGATCACTCAATGTCGCTGTCTCACGGGTTCCCTGTCGACCAGGGAACTCACCCGTCGAGGGAAGCGAGTGCCTTCCTCATCAGCGCCGCCCGGTCAGCCGCGGCGGTGACGTGCTCCAGGCCGAAGCCCAGCAGCACGGTGTCGTCCGTGGTGACCGCGCCGTACGTCTGGAACAGGGCGCCGGTGCGGGCCCAGTCCTTGAGGACGGCCGGGCTGCCCGCGGGCGGTCCGGCCGGCTTCCAGGCGCCGAGCGAGGTCTCGAAGCCCTCGGTCTCCCGCGCCGTGCCGCCGACGACGAGCGAGGCGTCGTCGGCGAGGACGCCGCGCCCGCCGCTGCCCGGGTCGGTGACGTAGCTGATGGAGACCTCGACCGTCTTCCCGGCGTAGGCGCTCAGGTCGAAGTTCACCTGCCGCCAGCCGCCGGAGCTGCCGGTGAGGCTGTTCCACGCGCCGGTGGTGCCGGTCGCGGAGCAGCCGTCGGCCGCCACGGTCAGATAGTGCTTCAGCCAGGGGTGCTCGTTGACGTAGAAGCCGCCCTCGCACTCCGTCGGCGCGGTGGTCCTGGTGGCGCCGCCGGCCTCGGGAAGGGTCGTCCAGTCGTCGGAGCCCGCGGTGTGGACCTCGACGACGGCGTGGTCGTAGCCGGGCTCGGTGTCCCACAGGAGCTGGGTGCGCAGGGCCGGCTGCTGGGCCGCGGTGGTACCGGTGAGGTCCACGGTGCGGGTGAGGCGCTTGTAGGCGTCGTCGGTGTGGACGGCGGCGGCCATCGAGGTGCCCGCGTACGGGCCGTACGGGTTGACCGTGCCGGCGAACTGCCCGGCGCCCTTGCTGGCGAACTGCGGGAACTCGTCGGTCCGCAGTTCGTCGGAGGTGACGCTGTAGGTGCCGGCCTTGTCCAGCGGATTGCCGGGGGCGGCGCCCAGCGGTCCGGTGACGCCGCCCAGCTCGCCGGAGCCGGTGAAGCCGGTGGCCCCGGGGGTGGCGGTGCGGGTGTAGGCGCCCAGGTAGTACTGGCTGAAGTCGTCCGACAGCGCGCCGCCGCCGAGGTCGACGTCGCCGCCGGCCTGTTCACCGGCCTCGATCAGCCGGCCGCCCTCGTTGAGGAAGGCACGCAGCTGGAGCTGGGTGGCGACGCCCGGGACGCCAGCGCCCGTGTAGTGGACGACGGTGTCGAAGTGGCTCAGCACGCCGAGCGCGTCCGGCGCGCCCTGCCGGGCGACGTCCCAGACGATCGCCTTGCGGCCGCTCGCATTGAGCGCGTCCACGTACGTCTGCGCCTGTGTGGCGGTCGCGCCCTCCTCGGCGACGACGAGGGTGTTCGACCGGGGCCGCTCGGCGACGGTGTAGGTGAAGTGCTCGCCGGCGACCTTCCTGCCGTTCTTCGCCTCGCCGGTGAACCACACCTCGACCTTGTCGCCCGGCTCGCCGTCCTTGACCTTCGCCCGGTACTCGTCGAAGTAGAGGTTGTCCTCACCGCCGTAGGTCTCGCCGCCCTTCCACGGCTTGAGCGCCATGTCCCGGATGCGGCCGCCGTTGACGCGGTACTTGAGTTCCTTGTCGCGCACGGCCTTCCGGACGACGACGGAGACCTCCTGGTCGGCGCCGCGGGAGTAGGAGGTGGTGAACGCTGCCGGGGTGAAGTCGGCGGCGTTCAGGCCGACCGACGAGGACGGCCGGTCGGGGTGGGCGGCGGTCTCGGCGACGGAGAGCGCGAACGGGATGTTCTTGGCGAACTCCTGCTGGATCAGCTTCTCGTCGTCCGGGAAGGTGAAGACCGACTGGCAGTCGGAGGCCTTCCACTCGTCGTTCGGGTCCAGGTCCGAGGCGGTCTGGCAGGTCGACATCTCGGGGGTGAACATCGCCAGGCCGTTGACGTTCGCCGCATGGCCGTCGGCTTCACCGTTGGTGGTGTACAGCTCGGAGGAGAGCTGCGGGTGGTAGCCGGGGATCGCGGAGTTGTCGGGCGTGCCGGCGAGCGCCTCGTAGACGACGTCGTCCGGGGTGTGCGTGGCCACCTGCCAGCCGACTCCGTAGAGGAGGAGTTCGGCGGCGGAGTGGTAGTTGATGCCGTACGTGAAGCCGATCCGCTTCTGGAAGGCGTCCAGGGCCTGGGTCTCCGGCTCGGAGTTCGGGCCCGCGCCGCGGTAGGTCTGGCTGGTGGGGTTGGGGGACGAACCCTCGTTGTCGTAGCCCCACTTGTAGGCGAAGTTGCGGTTGAGGTCGACGCCGTCGCCGGTGGTGATGACGCCGTCGCCGTTGACGTCCCGCAGGTTCTTGCGCCACTGGCGGTGGGCGGGGTCCGCGAAGGTGTAGTCGTAGCCGTCGGGGTTGGCCGACAGCAGGAACCACAGTTCGGTGGAGTCGACGATCTTCTTGAGGCGCCGGTCCTTCTTGTAGTTGTCCAGATAATGGTGCATCAGACGCCGGGTCATCTCCGGCGTGATCCACTCGCGTGCGTGCTGGTTGGACATGTAGAGGACCGCGGGCTTGGAGCCGTCCTTCGTCTTCTTCGCGCCCTTGGTGAGCTTGAGCGCGAGGATGTCCTGGCCCTTGACGGTCTTGCCGATGGAGACGACCTTGGTGAGGTCCGGGTGCTCCTGGGCGGTGTGCAGGAGTTCCTCCCGCAGGCCCCCTTTGCCGCTGTACGGGCGGAACACGCCCTCGGCGGCGGCCTCGACGCGGGCCTCGGCCCGGGTGGAGAGCTCGTGCTCGGTGAGGTCGACGCCCTGCTTCTCCAGCTTCTTCGCCTGCCGGTCCGTCAGGTAGACCTCGACGGTCGCGGTGCCCTTCGCGGGGACGCGCTCACTCAGTTCGTGGCCGTCCTGGCCGGCCGCCAGCAGCAGGGGTACCTGCTTGCTGGTGACGTCGGCCCGGAAGACCTTGACTTCGTCCGGGTCGGACGGGGCCGGACTCCCCGGTTGTGCCTGGGCGATGGGTGCGAAGCTCGCTCCGCCGATCAGGAGCGCGCCGACAGCGAGGATCGATCTCGCTCTTCGTCTCATGAACCCCCCTTGCGTGGGTCCGCCACAGCAGCGAACAGATGCCAGGCTCATGACAGACCATGATCGAGTCAAGGGTGCCCGGCGACACGCAAAAGCCGGTTCCGGTCACCCAAGTGGGCGCCTGAACCGGCTTTTTGACGTCGTGTGGGATCAGCCGACCAGGTTGTCGGCCAGCTCCTCGCTGAGGTTGGCCTCCGTGCCCGGGATGCCGAGGTCGGAGGCGCGCTTGTCGGCCATGGCCAGCAGGCGGCGGATCCGGCCGGCGACGGCGTCCTTGGTGAGCGGCGGGTCGGCGAGCGCGCCCAGTTCCTCCAGGGAGGCCTGCTTGTGCTCCATGCGCAGCCGGCCGGCGGCGGCGAGGTGCTCGGGCACGTCGTCGGCGAGGATCTCCAGGGCGCGCTGCACCCGGGCGCCGGCGGCGACGGCCGCACGGGCCGACCTGCGCAGGTTGGCGTCGTCGAAGTTGGCGAGCCGGTTCGCCGTGGCGCGCACCTCACGGCGCATCCGGCGTTCCTCCCAGGCCAGCACCGATTCGTGCGCGCCGAGGCGGGTCAGCAGGGCGCCGATCGCGTCGCCGTCACGGACGACGACCCGGTCCACGCCGCGCACCTCGCGGGCCTTGGCGGGAATCGACAACCGTCGGGCGGCGCCGACCAGGGCGAGCGCGGCCTCGGGACCCGGGCAGGTCACCTCCAGGGAGGAGGAGCGGCCGGGCTCGGTGAGCGAGCCGTGCGCCAGGAACGCGCCACGCCAGGCGGCCTCGGCGTCGCAGGTGGCCCCCGAGACCACCTGCGGGGGCAGGCCGCGGATCGGGCGGCCCCGCCCGTCGACCAGGCCGGTCTGGCGGGCGAGCTGGTCACCGCCCGCGACGACCCGCACCACGTACCGCGAGCCGCGTCGCAGTCCGCCCGGAGCCATCACGATCAGCTCGGAGCCGTGGCCGAAGATCTCCAGGATGTCCCGCTTGAGACGGCGGGCCGCCATCGCGGTGTCCAGCTCCGCCTCGATCACGATCCGACCGCTCACGAGGTGAAGGCCGCCGGCGAACCGCAGGATGGCGGAGACCTCCGCCTTTCTGCAGCAGGTCCGGGTGACGGGGAGCCGGGAGATCTCATCCTTCACCGCTGCCGTCATCGCCATGGGCCGATCCTTCCATGCATCCGAAAAATACGGTCGTACGCGGCGGCCAACAGCTCCGGGTCGTGCCTCGGGGTTCCGTCGGGCCTGGCCACCGGCGCCAGCTCGACCGCGGCCCCGAACCGCTTGGCGGCGTCGGTCAGGGAGTCACGGTCGGGCACGGCGGCCTCGTCGGCCAGCACCACGTCCAGGGCGAGTTTAGGGGCGTGTCGTCCCAAAACCTCCAAATGACGCTGCGGGGAGAAGCCCTCGGTTTCTCCGGGCTGCGGCGCGAGGTTCAGGGAGAGTACCCGGCGGGCCTTCGTCTGCGTGAGCGCGTCCAGCAGTTCGGGCACGAGCAGGTGCGGAATGACCGAGGAGAACCAGGAGCCGGGGCCGAGCACCACCCAGTCGGCGTCCAGGACGGCTTCGACCGCCTCGGGCACGGCCGGCGGGTCGCAGGGCACCAGGTGCACGGACTGCACCTCGCCCGGGGTGAGGGCGACGGTCGCCTGGCCGCGGACCGTGTCGACGTCCTCCGGGCGCTCCGGGTCGTGGCCCTTGACCAGGGCCTGGAGCTCCAGCGGCACGGCGGACATCGGCAGCACCCGCCCCTGGGCGCCCAGCAGTCGTCCCACCAGGTCGAGGGCCTGGACATGGTCGCCGAGCTGCTCCCACAGGGCGACGATCAGCAGGTTGCCGACCGCGTGCTCGTGCAGGTCGCCCTGGGACTGAAAGCGGTGCTGGATGACCCGGGCCCAGGTCTGACCCCAGTCGTCGTCGCCGCACAGCGCCGCCAGGGCCTTGCGCAGGTCCCCGGGCGGCAGCACGCCCAGCTCGTCGCGCAGCCGGCCGCTGGAGCCGCCGTCGTCGGCCACTGTGACGACGGCGGTGAGGTCGCCGGTGATCCGGCGCAGCGCCGCGAGCGAGGCGGACAGGCCCATGCCGCCGCCGAGGGCGACGACCTTGGGCTGGGTGCCGCGCCGGCGCGGCCTGCCGCCCCGGGCCTCGGCGGGCCGGCCGCCCTTCTGGCCGGAGGCGCCCTTGTCGCCGTTGCTCTCGGGCACCACCCGGCGCAGCCGGCTCAGCCGGGGTGTACGTCGTGTCATTCGCGTCCCATGTCCCGGTGTACGACCACCGTCTCCACGCCCTCGGCGGCGAGCCGGGCGGCGAGCTTCTCCGACATGGCGACCGAGCGGTGCTTGCCGCCCGTACAGCCCACGGCGATGGTCACGTAGCGCTTGCCCTCCCGGCGGTAGCCGGTGGCGACCAGCTGCAGGAGCTCCGTGTAGCGGTCGAGGAACTCCTTGGCGCCGGGCTGGTTGAAGACGTAGCCGGAGACCTCCTCGTTGAGGCCCGTGTACGGGCGCAGCTCCGGGACCCAGTGCGGGTTCGGCAGGAAGCGGCAGTCGACGACGAGGTCGGCGTCGACCGGGAGGCCGTACTTGTAGCCGAACGACATCACCGTGGCCCGCAGCTCCGGCTCCTCCTCGCCGGCGAACTGGGCGTCCATCTTGGCGCGCAGCTCGTGGACGTTCAGGCTGGAGGTGTCGATCACCAGGTCGGCGTCGCCGCGCAGCTCGCGCAGCAGCTCGCGTTCGGCGGCGATGCCGTCGACGATGCGGCCGTCGCCCTGCAGCGGGTGCGGGCGGCGCACCGACTCGAAACGGCGGACCAGGGCCTCGTCGGAGGACTCGAGGAAGACGATCCGCCGTGTGACGTTCTTCGCCTCCAGGTCGGCGAGGGACTCGCGGAGGTTGTCGAAGAAGCGGCGCCCGCGGACGTCGACGACGACGGCGATCCTCGCCACGTTGCCCTGGGAGCGGGCGCCGAGCTCCACCATGGTGGGGATCAGGGCGGGCGGCAGGTTGTCCACGACGAACCAGCCGAGGTCCTCCAGGCACTTCGCCGCCGTGGAGCGCCCGGCTCCGGACATGCCGGAGATGATCACCAGCTCGGGGATGGCCGCGTCCGGGACCGGGGCCTTGTCGTTGGGCGTGCCCGTACTCACCTGTGCTCCGTCTCCGGCTTGCTCTTGTCGCGCGTCGTGCTCGTTCACATTCATGTCTCCTGCCCCCGTCGTTCGTCCGGGGTGCCCGTTGCCACGGGTTCCCCACTGGAACCCATGGTGCCCGGTTCCTCTTCCATGATCTCTCCGGTCGCCGTGTTGACGGCGGGTGCGGCCGGGGCCGACCGGGCGAGGGCCACGGCGATCGTCTCGGCCGTCTTGCGGCCTATGCCGGGGACCTCGCAGATCTGGTCGATCGTGGCGGATCGCAGTTTCTTCAACGAACCGAAGTGCTTCAGAAGTGCCTGCTTGCGCGTGTCCCCGAGGCCGGGGACGTCGTCCAGGGGGCTGGAGCGGAAGCGCTTGGACCGCTTGGTGCGCTGGTAGGTGATCGCGAACCTGTGGGCCTCGTCACGGACGCGCTGGAGCAGGTACAGGCCCTCGCTGGTGCGGGGCAAGACCACCGGGTCGTCGTCGCCGGGCAGCCAGACCTCCTCCAACCGCTTGGCGAGGCCGCACACGGCGATGTCGTCGATGCCGAGCTCGTCCATGGCGCGCCGGGCGGCAGCGACCTGCGGGGCGCCGCCGTCGACGACGACGAGCTGGGGCGGGTAGGCGAACTTCTTGGGGCGGCCGTCGTCCTCGGTGGGGCCGGTCCCGACGAGGTCGCCGTTACCGTCGGTCATGGGAGCCACGGCGTTGTCGTCGTGGGGCATGGGAGCCGCGGCGTTCCCGCCGCCGGTCACGGGCGCCGCGGCGCCCTCGCCGTCGGTCACGGAAGGCTGGGCGCTCTCGCCGTCGGTCCACTCCCCCGTCTTCTCCTTCTCGGCGAGGTAACGCCGGAAGCGCCGGGTGATCACCTCGTGCATGGAGCGGACGTCGTCCTGCCCGGCGAAGCCCTTGATCTGGAAGCGGCGGTACTCGCTCTTGCGGGCCAGGCCGTCCTCGAAGACGACCATGGAGGCCACGACGTCGTCACCCTGGAGGTGGGAGATGTCGTAGCACTCGATCCGGAGCGGGGCGCTGTCCAGGTCGAGGGCGTCGGCGATCTCCTCCAGAGCGCGTGAGCGCGTGGTCAGGTCGGAGGCGCGCTTGGTCTTGTGCAGCACGAGCGCCTGCTGGGCGTTGCGCTGCACGGTCTCCATGAGGGCCTTCTTGTCGCCGCGCTGCGGGATGCGCAGGGAGACCCCGGAGCCGCGCCGCCCGGCGAGCCACTCCTGGACGGGCTCGACGGGGTCGGGCAGGGCGGGGACGAGGACCTCCTTGGGGACGGCGTCCCCGGTCTCCTCCCCGTACAGCTGCTGCAGGGCGTGCTCGACGAGGGCACCGGTGGTGATCTCCTCCACCTTGTCGGTGACCCAGCCGCGCTGGCCGCGCACGCGCCCGCCGCGCACGTGGAAGATCTGGACCGCCGCCTCCAGCTCGTCCTCGGCGACCGCGATCAGGTCGGCGTCGGTCGCGTCGGCGAGCACGACCGCGTTCTTCTCCATGGCCTTCTTCAGGGCGCCGATGTCGTCGCGCAGCCGGGCGGCCCGCTCGTACTCCATCTCGTCGGCCGCTTCCACCATCTGCTTCTCCAGCCGGCGGATGTACGTGCTGGTCCGGCCGGTCATGAAGTCGCAGAACTCCTCGGCCAGTTCGCGGTGTTCCTCGGCGGAGACGCGGCCGACGCAGGGGGCGGAGCACTTGCCGATGTAACCCAGGAGGCAGGGGCGGCCGGTACGGGCGGCGTTCTTGAACACGCCCGCCGAGCACGTACGCACGGGGAAGACGCGCAGCAGCAGGTCGACGGTGTCACGGATCGCCCACGCGTGCGCGTACGGCCCGAAGTAGCGCACGCCCTTCTTCTTGTGACCGCGCATCACCTGCACGCGCGGGTACTCCTCGTTCATCGTCACCGCGAGGTACGGGTAGCTCTTGTCGTCGCGGTACTTGACGTTGAACCGGGGGTCGTACTCCTTGATCCAGGAGTACTCCAGCTGGAGCGCCTCGACCTCCGTCGACACCACCGTCCACTCCACGGACGCGGCCGTGGTGACCATGGAGCGGGTGCGCGGGTGCAGGCCCGCCAGGTCCTGGAAGTAGTTCGCCAGGCGCTGGCGCAGGCTTTTCGCCTTTCCGACGTAGATCACCCGGCGGTGCTCGTCACGGAACCTGTAGACCCCCGGCGAGTCGGGGATCTCACCCGGTTTGGGGCGGTAGCTGGAGGGGTCGGCCATGTCTCACACCCTACTGGCGAGCACCGACAGTCAGGCGCCGCGGAGGGACCTGATCAGGGTCCCGGCGGCAGGCAGTTTCCAACGGCATGGGCCGCCCGGGGGTTACGGCCCACCGGGAGTGGGAATGTGGCTCACCCACGGCACACGGCGACGTCCGGTGGGCGGCGTCCGTGCCGGTGCAGGCACAGGTTGTCGGTGCGGACCGGCCGTTTCCCGGTGGGGAGCGGGCGGGCCACGGGTCGGAGGGCTGCGCAGATGAAGCGGATGCGGATCGAGAAAACCCGGCGGACGACCCGTGCCCGCCGGTACGCGGACGACGCGTTCGCGCTGCCCGACGCCCTGGACCCGCGCGATCCCGACATCGTGCGGGCCAAGCGCCTGGCCCTGCGGGAACAGGACGGCGGCGACCGCTCCTAGGCGGCCGCTCCCGGAAGCACAGGCCGACGCGAACGCCCGGGGCGCACGCCCCGGGCGTTCGCATGTCCGGGCGGCGCCGGCCGGGAGCACGTGGGTCACTGTCCGGCATCAGGTGTTGTCGGGGCCGGGTCAACACGCTTCAATGCGGGGGAACTCGGGCCCTGAACGACGGCGTACGGATGTGAAGACCTGCCCGCGCCGGTGGGAGGGCCCCGCGCAAGCGGTCTGACCAGCCGTTGCCGACTCAGAGAAGAGGCCCCTGCATGCCGCACGCCCCACAGCACGCGGACGTCGCCACCGCGGAACTGGACTCGGTCCTGCAAGGCGGCCCCTTCCACGTCGCCCTGCGGGCCGCCATCGCCGCCCGCGGCCTGCCCCTGCAGCGCGTGCAGCACCACCTGTCCCGACACGGGGTGAAGGTCGGTGTCACCAGCCTGAGTTACTGGCAGCAGGGCGCCCGGCGCCCGCAGCGCCCCGAGTCGCTGCGGGCCGTGCGCGCGCTGGAGGAGATCCTGGAGCTTCCCGAGGAGTCGCTGATCCGGCTGCTCGCCGAGAGCGGGGACAGCACGTCCGGGCTGCGGTCCGCCGCCCGCTCCTACCGCTCCCTCGTCGAGGCGTCCGGCGTCCTGGACCAGTTGCTCGCCGAGCTGGACTGCCCGCCGGACGGGGGCCTGCACTCCCTCGGCCACCACGAACGGCTCCGGATCGGGGCGCGGCGTGAACTCGCCGAGCGTGAGTCGCACCACATCGTGCGCGCCCACCGGGACGGCATCGACCGCTTCGTGGCCGTCCACCACGGGGATCGCGGTGCGGCGCCGGAGC
Source organism: [Streptosporangium] indianense (assembly GCF_021474405.1). Lineage (GTDB taxonomy): Bacteria > Actinomycetota > Actinomycetes > Streptomycetales > Streptomycetaceae > Streptomyces > Streptomyces indiaensis. Next base: position 16,420 of record NZ_JAKEIO010000044.1, on the reverse strand, counting down.
GCATGCGGGTGCACGCCCTGGAGAACTGCCGTACCGGGCGTGTCCGTTGGCACCGCGACACCGGGGTGCTCGCGGCCGAGCTGCTCTTCGACACCCGGCTGCGGGCCGGGGACACCTTCCTGTTCCGCTACGGCGTCGAGGACGGCACGGCGGGTGTGGCCCGCGAGTACGTGCGCGGCTTCGACTGCCCCGGGGGTCAGTACGTCCTTCAGGTGTGCTTCGACCCGGCGGCCCTTCCGGTGCGGTGCCACCGCTTCGCCCAGCACTCCGCGGCGGCGCCGAGGGGCGCGTGCCAGGGCTTGGCGCTGAGCGGTCGGCACCACTCGGTGCACCTGGTCGAGCCCCGGGTACGGGCGGGGTTCCTGGGCATCGGCTGGGACTGGGAGTAGCCGCCCGGGACCGCTGCGCGGGACGTCGTACGGGGACCGCCTCTCCAGGAGCCCGGATCCGCCCTTCGGGCCCGGATCCCGGCCTTCGGGCCCGAATCTGTCCTTCGAGCCCGGATCCTGTCCTTCGGCTCCGGCTCCGGATCTGTCCTTCGGCTACCGGGAGCGGTCGGACGTAAACGATTGCGCAAGCGTTTACGTCTGCCGCTCGATGCGATACGTTCCCCGCCGGAAGGGGAGGAGGGAACGCCCATGGCGACCATGGCCGATGTCGCGCGCAGCGCCGGTGTTTCCGTGGCGACGGTCTCTCACGTGCTGAACGGGACCCGGCCGGTGCTGCCGCACACCCGCCAGGCGGTGCTGGACGCCGTGGAGGAGCTCGGCTACACCCCGAACACGCTGGCCCGTTCCCTGGTGACTTCCCGCACCCGGTCCATCGGCCTAGCGGTGTCGGCGATCAGCAATCCCTACTTCACGGAGATCCTCCAGGGCGTCGAAGCCGCCGCGCTGGAGGCCGGATACAGCCTGCTGCTCGCCGATCCGCACGACGACCCGGAGCACGAGCGCAAGGTCGTCCAGCTGCTGCACGAGCGCCGGGTCGACGGCCTGATCGTCGCGCCCTCCGCCGATCCGCGCGGGCTGCTCGCCTACCTGGGGCGGCACGACGTACCGGCCGTGTTCCTGGACCGGGTGGTGGACGCGCCCGGCAAGGACGGCGGTCGGCACGTCGACCAGGTGTGCGCCGACAACGCCGAACCGATGTCCCGGCTGGTCACCCACCTCGCCGGGCTCGGTCACCGGCGGATCGGACTGGTGGCGGGGCGGCCCGGGCTCAGCACGACGAGCGAGCGGATCACCGGGTACCGCAGTGGTCTGGCCTTCGGCGGCCTGGCGTACGACGAGCGGCTGCTGGTGCACGGCGACTCGGAGTCGGCGGGTGCCGAGCAGGCGACCGGGGCCCTGTTGTCGCTGGGGGTGCCGCCCACCGCGCTGGTCACCGGCAACAACGCCATGACCATCGGCGTGCTGCGTGCGCTGCGTGCGCACGGCCTGTCCGTGCCGGGTGACATCGCCCTGTGCTGTTTCGACGACTTCGCGTGGGCGGATCTCTTCTCGCCCCGGCTCACCGCCATCGCCCAGCCCGGCAGGGACATCGGCGCCCGCGCCGTCCACGTGCTTCTGGAGCGGCTCGCCGAACCGGGCCGGCCGGTCCGGACCGTGCGGCTGCCCTGCACCTTCGTCCACCGCACGTCGTGCGGCTGCCCGAGCCCGTCCGAGGAAGGAACCCCGTCGTGATCGTCGTCGCCGGTGAGGCACTGATCGACCTGGTACCGCAGGGCACGGGTGCCCTGGCGGCGCTGCGGCCCGCGCTCGGGGGCGGCCCGTACAACACGGCCGTGGCGCTGGGCCGTCTCGGCTCCCCCACCGCTTTCTGCTCCCGGGTGTCGTCCGACGCCTTCGGACAGGCCCTGCTGGACGGACTGAGCGCGTCCGGGGTCGACGTGTCCCCGGTGCAGCGGGGCACCGAGCCGACGACGCTGGCCGTCGCCACAGTCGGCGCGGACGGCTCGGCGGCCTACTCCTTCTACGTCGACGGGACGGCCGACCGGCTGTTCGAGGCGCCCTCCGCGCTGCCGTCCGGCACCCGGGCGGTGTCCTTCGGCACCTGTTCCCTGGTGCTGGAGCCGGGCGCGAGCGCCTACGAGGAGATGATGCGCCGGGCGTCGGCACAGGGCCTGTTCACCGCGCTGGACCCGAACATCCGGCCCGGGCTGATTCCGGACGCGGACGCCTACCGGGCGCGGTTCAAGAGCTGGCTGCCGTCGGTGTCGCTGCTGAAGCTGTCCGCGGAGGACGCGGAGTGGCTCGGGGGCACGCCCGGGGAATGGCTGGCGGCGGGACCGGACGCGGTCGTGATCACGCGGGGCGGTGACGGCCTGACCGCCTTCACCGCCGACGGGGAGTACACGGTGCCGGGCGAACGCGTCGAGGTCGTGGACACCATCGGCGCGGGCGACACGGTCAACGCGGCCCTGCTGCACGGGCTTGCCGTGCGCGACGCCCTGAGCACACGGAGCCTGGCCGAACTGGGCCACGCCGGCTGGACGGAACTGCTGGCGTTCGCGGCCCGCGCGGCGGCGATCACCTGCTCACGCGCCGGGGCTGAGCCGCCGTACGCGCGCGAGCTGGAGGGCTGACACAGGCCGGACGCCCCGCGACCACCACCCGTGGAGGACCGGGCCGCCGGGGCCCTGTGCGCCTCGTACCCGGTCGGGGCTTCAGCCGGTCTCCCCCACCGCCACCGCCCGCAGCGCGCCGGGGCGGCGTCCGTTGAGGCGGTCCAGGGCGATGGCCGTCGCGTCGTCCGCGGGCAGGTGGACGACGAGGTGCTGCCCCTCGTCGGGAAGCGTGAGCGTCTCGTTCAGCAGCCGCAGGGGCCCGGCCTCCGGGTGCTCGATGTGCTGGGAGGCCGTCCGTCGGGGCGCCGCGGCCAGGTCGGCGAACCGGTCGGTGAACTCCGCACCGGCCGTCACCGTCAGCTCGTCGGCCAGCTCGGCGAGATACGGGTCCCGGAGGGGGACGCCGTGCCGGAGCCGGGCGACGAGGTCGTCGGCCACCCGGTCCCAGTCCCTGTAGGCGTCGCGGGCCCGGGCGTCGGTGAACAGGTACCGCAGCAGGTTGGGCCGCTCGTCGTCGAGGAGGCCGAGGGGGCCGACCAGCCGTTCGTAGCCGGCCGTGTGGGCGAGGATGTCGCCGATCCAGTTGACCACCAGCGCGGGAGCCGGCTCCAGCCGGTCCAGCACCGCCCGCACGGTGGGGCGCGCCGCACGGCTGAGCGGCGGGGCCGCCGCACAGATCAGCGGGTCGCCACCGCCCGCCTCCTTGGTCAGGCGACGCAGCAGCGTCCGGTCGGTGAGGGAGAGGTTCAGGGCGTCGGCCAGGGCGCCCAGCACCTGGGCGGACGGGTTGCGGTCGCGACCCTGTTCCAGCCGGGTGATGTACTCGACGCTGACGCCCGCGAGGGTGGCCAGTTCGGCACGCCGCAGGCCCGGGGTACGGCGTCGGGGGCCCGCGGGCAGACCCGCCTCGGCCGGGGTGACGGCTTCACGCCAGGTGCGCAGGAACGTGCCCAACTCGTTGTCGCTCACCCGCCGAACGTACCGGCTGTGCAGACGTGGAGGGTGGCCCCGTCACTACCAGGCTCCGGCCGGTCTCCCTCGGGGACCGGCCGGCCCTCAGGGTGGAGGGCATGACGAATGACACCGCCCTGACGCCCCTGCCGCTCGCCCCCGGTCAGTGGGCCCTCGACCCGTTCCACTCCTCCGTGAACTTCACCATTCGGCACCTGGGCATCGCCAAGGTGCGGGGGCGCTTCGAGCGGCTGGAGGCCGGACTGTTCGTCGGGGAGCGGGTCGAGGACGTGCGGATCTCCGCGACCGTCGACCTGGCCTCGATCAACACCGGCAACACCGACCGGGACGCGCACGTCCGCGCCTCAGACCTCCTGGACGTGGAGAAGCGCCCGACGATGACGTACCGCTCGACGCGGGTGTCGGGCGAGGGTGAGGACTGGACCATGGAGGGGGAGCTGACGATCGGCGAGGTGACCCGCCCGGTGATGCTCGCCGTGGAGTTCGGCGGCCTGGTCGACGTGCCCATGGACGGCAGCCGGCACGCCGGGTTCGAGGCGACGGGCGAGATCCGGCGCAGCGACTTCGGGCTGCACTTCGCTCCCGGTGTGCTCGGCGACGTGGTCAAGATCCAGCTCGACATGCAGTTCGTGGAGCCGAAGGCCGCCTGACCGCACACGGAACGCGCCGTGCCCCACAGGTCGAAGCCTGGGGCACGGCGCGTTCGGCAGGGCTCAGCCCTTGCTGGTCCGGGTCGTCTTCTTCGCGGCGGCCTTGGTGGTCTTGGTCGCCGTCTTCTTGGCGGCCGTACTGTCGACCTTCTTGGTGGCGGTCTTACGGGCCGACGCCGTCTTGGCGGCGACCGTCTTGCGAGCCGCCGTCTTGCGGGCCGTGGCCTTGCGCGGTGCCTTCACCGAGGACGCGTCGCTGACGCGGTCGGCTCCGAGGACCTCCCGCAGGAACTTGCCGGTGTGGCTGGCCGGGACCCCGGCCACCTGCTCGGGCGTGCCCTCGGCGACGACCAGGCCGCCGCCTGCGCCGCCTTCGGGGCCCATGTCCACGATCCAGTCGGCGGTCTTGATCACGTCGAGGTTGTGCTCGATGACGATCACCGTGTTGCCCTTGTCGACCAGGCCGGACAGGACCGTCAGCAGCTTGCTGATGTCCTCGAAGTGCAGACCGGTGGTCGGCTCGTCCAGGACGTAGACCGTGCGGCCGGTGGAGCGCTTCTGCAGTTCGCTGGCGAGCTTCACGCGCTGCGCCTCGCCGCCGGACAGGGTGGTCGCGGCCTGGCCGAGGCGGACGTAGCCGAGGCCGACGTCCTTGAGCGTGTTGAGGTGCCGGGCGATCGCGGGGACCGCCTCGAAGAAGGCGGTGGCCTCCTCGATCGGCATGTTCAGCACCTCGGCGATGGACTTGCCCTTGTAGTGGACCTCCAGGGTCTCCCGGTTGTACCGGGCGCCGTGGCAGACCTCGCACGGGACGTAGACGTCCGGCAGGAAGTTCATCTCGATCTTGATGGTGCCGTCGCCCGCGCAGTTCTCGCAGCGGCCGCCCTTGACGTTGAAGGAGAAGCGGCCGGGCAGGTAGCCGCGGACCTTCGCCTCGGTGGTCTCGGCGAACAGCTTGCGGATGTGGTCGAAGACGCCGGTGTACGTGGCCGGGTTGGAGCGGGGGGTGCGGCCGATGGGCGACTGGTCCACGTGGACGACCTTGTCGACGAGGTCGTCGCCGTCCACGCGCGTGTGCCGCCCGGGTACGCTCCGCGCGCCGTTCAGCTCACGGGCGAGGTGCGTGTACAGGATGTCGTTGACCAGCGTCGACTTGCCGGAGCCGGAGACGCCGGTGACGGCGGTGAACACGCCCAGGGGGAACGAGACGTCGATGTCCTGGAGGTTGTTCTCCCGGGCGCCGTGCACGGTGAGCTGCCGGGAGGGGTCCAGCGGGCGGCGGATCTCGGGCAGCGGGATGGCCTTCTTGCCGGACAGGTACTGGCCGGTCTGCGATTCGGCGTTGGCGAGGAGCTCCTTCAGGGAGCCGCTGTGCACGACCTTGCCGCCGTGCTCGCCGGCGCCGGGGCCGATGTCGACGATCCAGTCGGCGGTCTTGATGGTGTCCTCGTCGTGCTCGACGACGATGAGGGTGTTGCCCATGTCGCGCAGCCGGACGAGGGTCTCGATCAGCCGGTGGTTGTCGCGCTGGTGCAGACCGATGGACGGCTCGTCGAGGACGTAGAGGACGCCGACGAGGCCGGAGCCGATCTGGGTGGCCAGGCGGATGCGCTGGGCCTCGCCGCCGGACAGGGTGCCGGCCGCGCGGTTCAGCGAGAGGTAGTCCAGGCCGACGTCGACCAGGAACCGCAGCCGCTCGTTGACCTCCTTCAGCACGCGCTCGGCGATCTTCTTGTCGCGGGCGGTGAGCTTCAGTTTGCCCAGGAAGTCCGCGCAGTCGCTGATCGACATCGCGGCGACCTCGGCGATGGACTTGTCCATGATCGTGACCGCGAGGACGATCGGCTTCAGACGCGTGCCCTCACAGGTGGGGCAGGGCACCTCGCGCATGTAGCCCTCGAAGCGCTCGCGGCTGGAGTCGCTCTCGGCCTCGCTGTGCCGGCGCTTGACGAAGGGGACGGCGCCCTCGAAGGCCGTGGTGTACCGGCGTTCGCGGCCGTAGCGGTTGCGGTAACGGACCTCGACCTGCGTCTTGTGGCCGTGGAGCAGGGCCTTCTTGGCGCGCTGCGGCAGGCCCGCGAAGGGGATGTCCGTGCGGAAGCCCAGCGCGTCGGCGAGCGCGCCGATCAGGCGGCCGAAGTAGTCCTTGGTGTGGCCGTGCGACCACGGGTGGATGGCGCCTTCGTCGAGGCTCTTGTCCGGGTCGGGGACGATGAGCTCCGGGTCGACCTCCATGCGCGTGCCGATGCCGGTGCAGTCGGGGCAGGCGCCGAAGGGCGAGTTGAAGGAGAAGGAGCGGGGCTCGAGCTCCTCGAAGGACAGGTCGTCGTACGGGCAGTACAGGTGCTCCGAGAACATGCGCTCGCGCTCGGGGTCGTCCTCGGGGAGGTCGACGAAGTCGAGCACGACCATGCCGCCGGACAGGCCGAGGGCGGTCTCCACGGAGTCGGTGAGGCGGCGCTTGGCACCGTCCTTGACGGTGAGACGGTCGACGACCACCTCGATGGTGTGCTTCTCCTGCTTCTTCAGCGTGGGCGGGTTCGACAGCTGGATGGTCTCGCCGTCCACCCGCGCGCGGGAGTAGCCCTTGGTCTGGAGGTCGGAGAAGAGGTCGACGAACTCGCCCTTGCGCTCGCGCACCAGCGGCGACAGCACCTGGAAGCGGCTGCCCTCGGGCAGCTCCAGGACCCGGTCGACGATGGCCTGCGGCGACTGGCGCGAGATCGGGCGGCGACACTCGGGGCAGTGCGGCTTGCCGATGCGCGCGAAGAGCAGGCGCAGGTAGTCGTAGACCTCGGTGATGGTGCCCACGGTGGAGCGCGGGTTGCGCGAGGTCGACTTCTGGTCGATGGAGACGGCCGGGGAGAGACCCTCGATGAAGTCGACGTCCGGCTTGTCCATCTGGCCCAGGAACTGCCGGGCGTAGGAGGAGAGGGACTCCACGTAGCGCCGCTGTCCCTCGGCGAAGATGGTGTCGAAGGCCAGCGAGGACTTGCCCGACCCCGACAGGCCCGTGAAGACGATGAGCGAGTCGCGCGGGAGGTCGAGCGAGACGTTCTTCAGGTTGTGCTCGCGCGCTCCACGAACGATGAGACGGTCGGCCACGCCGGTCCGCACCTTTCTTGAGAGAAGTGACAGGGGCGGGGCCCCCGTCTTTCTCAGACTAGGGGGAGCCACTGACAACGCCGGTCGGATTCACGGGTTGCCAACAAACCCCGGCTCTCCAGCATGCCCGACGCCACGTCCGACCATATAGCACGTGCTTTCGATTTACGGCACTCGTTCACCACCTTCACCCGAAGGAGTGGCGCGGCTAGGGTCAGCACCATGATTGATCACGCTCATGACCTGGCATCTGTACGTGACGCGACGGAACGGCTGCTGACCGCAGTCGGTGCACTGGACAACGCGGCTGTGACGGAGCCGTCACGGCTGCCCGGCTGGAGCCGGGGCCACGTACTGGCCCACCTCGCCCGCAACGCGGACGCCCTCGTGAACGTCCTGCGGGGCCGCCCCATGTACGCCTCCGGCGAGGCGCGGGACGCCGACATCGAGCGGGACGCCCCGCGGGCCCTCGACGTGCAGCTCGCCGACCTGCGCGAGAGCGCCGCCCGCTTCCAGCAGGCGGGGGACGCTCCGGCGGACTGGACGCGCACGGTGGAGCTGCGCAACGGGGTCACGGACTCCGCGTCCCGGGTGCCGTTCCGGCGGTGGGTCGAGGTGGAGCTGCACCACGTGGACCTGGGGATCGGCTACGAGCTGGAGGACTTGCCGACGGACTTCACCGAACGGGAGATCGACTTCCTGGCCGACCGGTTCACCGGGCACCCCGACGTGCCGGCCACCCGCGTCACGGACGGCACGCGCGCGTGGAGCACCGGACGGAAGCCCGGGGAGCACGGGCCCGAGGTGACGGTCACGGGCACTCCGGCCGACCTGCTGGGCTGGCTCGCGGGCCGCCGCGACGGGTCCGCGCTGTCGTCGGACGGCGGACCGCTTCCGGCGCTGCCGCCGCTATAGGCTGGCGGACATGACGTACAGCGGAGAGGTGACGGTCGGCGGACCGGCCGATGTGCACGAGCTCAAGGACCTGATGATCACCAAGATCGCGGTGGGTCCGATGAACAACAACGCCTATCTGCTGCGCTGCCGGGCCACGGACGAGCAGTTGCTGATCGACGCCGCCAACGAGGCGGACACACTGCTCGGCATGATCGGTGGCGACGGCATCGCGTCCGTCGTCACCACCCACCGGCACGGCGATCACTGGCAGGCGCTCGCCGAGGTCGTGGCGGCCACCGGGGCCCGCACCTACGCGGGCCGGAAGGACATCGAGGGCATCCCCGTACGGACCGACGTGCCGGTCGACGACGGGGACACCATCCTGGTCGGGCGCGTGGAGCTCACCGCGCGCCACCTGGTCGGGCACACGCCCGGCTCGATCGCCCTGGTCTACGACGACCCGCACGGGCATCCCCATGTGTTCACCGGGGACTGCCTGTTCCCCGGTGGTGTGGGCAACACCCATCAGGATCCGAAGGCGTTCGCCAGTCTCATCCACGACGTCGAGACCAAGATCTTCGACGCGCTCCCGGACGAGACCTGGGTCTACCCGGGACACGGCAACGACACGTCCCTCGGCGCGGAGCGCCCGCATCTGCCGGAGTGGCACGCGCGCGGGTGGTGAACGGCGTGCACGGGGCGCGGTCGGGTCCGAGTGTTCGCGGGGCGTGCTCGGCGTGACTGGTGCGCCGCGCACGCGCCCCATGTGAATCGTTCGCGCACGCCGGTGTCGTACATGCGCTCCCCCCACGCGTCGTCGCGCAGTCAACTGGGCTCAGCCCCGCGCAGGATGACGGCTCCTGAGCGGATGGGCCGCCGGCCTGTCGTTCCCCGCCCTCGGCCGGCGGCCCCGGCGCACGCCGACGCGACGCCCGTGTAAAGGGCGTCCGCCATGGCCGACGGGGCTTACCGTGACGACTCAGGTGTCCGCCGTGCCCGTCCCTGCCAGTGCCGCCACCCGCTCCACGCCGAACACGTACCCCTGCACGCCGCAGCCCGCGATGACCCCGTCGGCGCGCAGCGAGACGTAGGAGTGGTGCCGGAACGACTCGCGCTGGTGGATGTTGGAGATGTGGACCTCCAGCACCGGCAGGCCGTCGCAGGTGTTGAGGGCGTCCAGGATGGCGACGGAGGTGTGCGAGTAGGCACCGGGGTTGATCACGATGCCGCAGTGGTTCAGTCGCGCCTCGTGGATCCAGTCGACCAGCTCGCCCTCGTGGTTGGACTGGCGGAAGTCGACCGTACCGCCGTGCGCGGCCGCCGCCTTGGCGCACAGGGCCTCGACGTCGGCGAGGGTGTCGGAACCGTAGATCTCCGGCTGACGCTGGCCGAGCAGGTTCAGATTGGGGCCGTTGAGGATCATGATCGGGGCGTGGGCCAGGGTGCGGGGCACGGTTCCTCCGGTCCGTTCGGGGTCGTGCGGCCCGTGGCGGACCGCTGCTCACAGCCGGTCTATCACGGCGCGCGTACGGGTCTCGCCCCGCTGAGCACGCCGATCACGGCCCGGCGTGCACGCCGGGTCTCGCCCCGCTGAGCACGCCGATCACGGCCCGGGGTGCACGCCGGGTCCCGCCCGCTCGGCATGCCGCTCGTGACCCCGTACACATGGCCGGTTTTATCTCGGTGCGCCGGGCGCACGCCGGGTCGTAGCCTCCCGGCATGACGAGCCCGACGAGCCTGACCAGCCCGGCCTATCCGCCGAAGCCGTCCCCCGGTGACCGCATCGCCGTGATCTCGCCCTCCTCCGGCCTGCCAGGACTCTTCCCGCTCCCCTACGAGCTCGGTCTGCAGCGGCTGCGCAAGGAGTTCGGGCTGGAACCGGTGGAGTACCCGGCGACCCGCACCATGGGCTCCACGCCACGGCAACGGGCCGACGACATCCACGCCGCCTTCGCCGACCCGGGGATCAAGGCGGTCATCGCGTCGATCGGAGGCGACGACCAGATCACCGTGCTGCCGTACCTGGACCGGGAGGTGATCCGGGCCAACCCGAAGCCGTTCTTCGGGATGAGCGACAACACGAACCTGCTCGCGTTCCTGCGCTCCTGCGGCGTCGTCGCGTTCCACGGCGCCAGCGTCATGTGCGAACTGGGCCGTCCCGGCGCCATGCACCCGCAGACCGCCGAATCCCTGCACGCGGCCCTGTTCACCCCGGGACCGTACGAGCTGCGGCCCGCCGAGCGGTGGCGCGACATCGACAGGGACTGGGCGGATCCGGCGACCTTCGACGCGGAGCCGGAGACCCGGCCCGGTACCGGCTGGACCTGGGTGAACCCCGACCGGGTGGTCGAGGGCCGCAGTTGGGGCGGCTGTCTGGAGATCCTCGCCTGGCTGCTGATGGCCGACCGGGAGATCGCCCGGGACCTGTCCGCTTACGACGGCGGTGTGCTGCTCCTGGAGACCTCGGAGGACATGCCGAGCGCCACGGAGGTCTTCCGCACCCTGCGCGGCATGGGCGAACGCGGGCTGCTGCAACGCTTCGCCGCCCTGCTGATGGGCCGGCCCAAGACCTGGTCCTTCGATCACCCCACCACGCCGGAGGAGGCGGCGCGTTACGCGGGCGACCAGCGCGAGGCCGTCCTGCGCGCCATGCGGACCTACGCCCCCGGCACCACGATCGTCTTCGACGTGGACTTCGGGCACACCGATCCGCAACTGGTGATCCCGTACGGCGGCACGGTGCGCGTGGACGGACCCGCCCGGCGCATCACGGTCACGTACTGAGGGCCCCGAGACCCTCCACGCGCCCCCGTAACCGGCAGTCACGGTGGGTAGTTGACGCGGCATGCACGACGTACGCACCGTAAGGGCACCCTCCATGCCGCGCCTCGCGGCCGCCTCGCTCGCCGGTACCGCCATCGAGTTCTACGACTTCTTCGTCTACGGAACCGCGGCGGCCCTGATCCTGGGGCCGTTGTTCTTCCCGACCTTCTCTCCGATGGCCGGGACGCTGGCCGCCTTCGCCACCTTCGGCGTGGGCTTCGTGGCACGGCCGCTCGGCTCGGTCCTGTTCGGGCACATCGGGGACCGGCGCGGACGGCGCCCGGTCCTCGTCGCGTCCCTGCTGCTGACCGGGGCCTCCACGGTCGCCGTCGGCTTCGTCCCGACGTACGACTCGATCGGCGTGGCCGCTCCCCTGCTCCTGCTCGTCCTGCGCTTCCTCCAGGGGCTGGGGCTCGGCGGCGAGTGGGGCGGGGCGGTGCTGCTGGCCGTGGAACACGCACCGGCACGGCGGCGTGTGCTGTGGTCGAGCTTCCCGCAGGTCGGGCCCGCGCTGGGGTTCCTGATCGCCAACGGGGTGGTGCTGGGGCTGTCCTCGGCGCTGACCGAGGCGCAGTTCGCCGCGTGGGGGTGGCGGGTGCCGTTCTGGGCGGCGGGGGTGCTGGCCGCCGCGGGGCTGTGGCTGCGGTCGTCCCTCGCGGAGAGCCCGAGCTTCCTCGGGATCGACGACCACGCGCGCGTGCCGCTCGCCGAAGTCGTCCGCCACCACTGGCGGCTCCTGCTGCTGACCGGCGGCGGACTCGCGATCGGCTACGCGATCTTCTACGCCGTGACGACCTGGTCCCTCGCCTACGGCACGGAGCGGCTCGGGGTGAGCCGTGGCGTCATGCTGACCTGCATCATGGGCGCGGTGCTGGTGAAGGGGGCCCTCACCCCGGTGGTGGCGCTGCTCGGTGACCACTACGGCCGGCGGCCCCTGTGCCTGACCGGGTGTGCGGCCGCCGCCCTGTGGATGTTCCCGATGGTCGCGCTCCTCGCCACCGGGGCACCGCTGCCGATGTTCCTCGGGTTCCTCGGGGCGATGCTCGCCTTCATCACGATGTTCGCCGTGATCGCCGCGTATCTGCCGGAGCTGTACGAGCCGCGGGTGCGCTGCACCGGCGCCGCCGTCGGCTACAACCTGGGCGGGGTCCTCGGAGGAGCCCTCACACCGATCGTGGCGACCGCGCTCGCCGAGCAGGGCGGGCGGGTGCCGTGGGGTGTGGCCGCGTATCTGACGGCGATCGCACTCTTCAGCCTGGGGTGCTTCGCGTTGCTGCCGGAGACGCGCCCGGTGCGGGTGGGCAGTGCTGCCGAGGCAGCGGCGGGATGAGCCGGGCGGGCAGCGCTGCCGGGTGAGCCGCATGGTGTTTTCGCTGTGGCGTGAGCGTTTGCGCGGGCCTACGGGTTGATCGCCAGCTCCAGGTATGCCGCGAACAGCACCAGGTGGACACCGCCCTGGAGCGGCGTGGCCCGGCCCGGCACCACCGTCAGCGAGGCCACCACGACGGTCAGCGCGAGCAGCACCATGTGTGTGGCGCCGAGACCGAGGACGAGCGGACCGGAGAGCCACAGGGAGGCGAGCGCCACGGCGGGGATGGTCAGGCCGATGCTGGCCATGGCCGAGCCCAGCGCGAGGTTCAGGCTCGTCTGCACACGGTCGCGGCGGGCCGAGCGCAGCGCGGCGATGGTCTCCGGGAGCAGCACGAGCAGCGCGATGATCACGCCGACGACGGCTTGGTGGAGCCCGGCCGCCTCCACCCCCGACTCGATGGTGGGCGAGACGCCCTTGGCCAGGCCGACCACGCCGACCAGGGCCAGGCCGAGCAGGGTCAGGCTGATCCTGGCGGTGGAGGCGGTCGGCGCCTCGGCGTGCTCCTCGACGGTGATGACCTCGCCGTGCCGGGTGATCGGCAGGAAGTAGTCCCGGTGCCGCACGGTCTGTGTGGTGACGAACAAGCCGTACAAGACGAGCGAGGACAGCGCCGCGAAGGTCAACTGGACGGTGGAGAACTCGGGCCCCGGCTTGCTCGTGGTGAACGTGGGCAGGACCAGGCTGAGCGTGGACAGGGTCGCGACCGTGGCGAGTGCGGCGCCGGTCCCCTCCGGGTTGAAGACGGCCGTGCCGTGCCGCAGTGAGGCGACGAGCAGGCACAGTCCGACGATGCCGTTGCAGGTGATCATCACGGCCGCGAAGACGGTGTCCCGGGCCAGGGTCGAGCTCTTGTCCCCGCCGTCGGCCATCAGGGTGACGATCAGGGCGACCTCGATGATCGTGACGGCGACGGCGAGCACGAGGGACCCGAACGGCTCACCGACGCGGTGGGCCACCACTTCGGCGTGGTGCACGGCGGCCAGGACGGCTCCCGCGAGGACCAGGGTCACCAGGGCGACGACCGCCACCGGCAGATCCCGTCCCCAGGTCAGGACCAGCAGCACGACCGCGAGCAGGGGCACCAGGGTCGTCCACCGTGCCGCGAGTCGCCTGCTCCGAGCGATCATGCAGCGATCGTCGCAGAGGTGCTCAGGCCGTGCACTCCGGTGTGCCGGGCTCTTGAGGACGCCCCGAGGCGCCGCTGAGGCGTTACTTGAGGTCCCGCTCGTCCAGGACGTCGCAGTTGGTGTAGACCCGCTCGCCCGTGCTGAGAGCGTCCAGCCGCTGTGCCATCGCGCTGGTCTCGGGGTCGTTGCTGTTACGCATGGCCTCCTCGTACGAATCGAACTCGATCAGCGCCAGGTAGCGGCCGGGCTTGTCCCTGTCCGTCAGCAGCATGCTGTGGGTGGGGCCGTTCGCCCGGCCGGCGTTGCGCTGCCCCGCCTCTTCGAGCACCTGCCGCATCTCGTCCAGGCGCTCGGTCTCGAAACTCGATGATCTGCACGAACTTCATGACGACTCCAGCCGCCCGCGGCGCCCCCGGGCCGGGGAACGCTTCCAGGAAACAAGCAAGCACCGGGACCGGCGGTCGGCAATTCGCCGAGCACCGATCCCGGTGATGGTTGTCCCTGCGCCCGACGTGGTCAGGCGTCGACACTGTCCTTCGGAGCGCCTCCGCTCTTGTCCTGCGCCCCCTCGGCCGCCGCCTGCTTCTTGGAGGCTCGCAGGCTGGTGATCGTGGTGACGATCAGGACGGCACAGATCACGCCCAGCGAGACCGGGATGCTGATCTCGGGGACATGCACCCCGGACTCGTGCAGCGCGTGCAGCACCAGCTTCACGCCGATGAAGCCCAGGATGATCGACAGGCCGTAGCTGAGGTGGACCAGCTTCTTCAGCAGACCGCCGATGAGGAAGTACAGCTGGCGCAGGCCCATCAGGGCGAAGGCGTTGGCCGTGAAGACGATGTACGGGTCCTGCGTCAGGCCGAAGATCGCCGGGATGGAGTCGAGGGCGAACAGGACGTCGGTGGTGCCGATGGCCAGCATCACGACCAGCATCGGGGTCATGACCCGCTTGCCGTTCTCCTCGATCCACAGCTTGGTGCCGTGGTACCGGTCCGCCACGCCGAAGCGGCGCTCGGCGGCCTTGAGGAGCTTGTTCTCCTCGAACTCCTCGTCCTCCTCCTCGGCCCGGGCCTCCTGGATGAGCTTCCAGGCGGTGTAGATGAGGAAGGCGCCGAAGATGTAGAAGACCCAGGCGAAGCTGGCGAGGATCGCCGCACCGGCGGCGATGAAGATCGCTCGCAGGACCAGGGCGATGAGGACACCGATCAGCAGGACTCGCTGCTGGTACTGCGACGGGACCGCGAACTTCGCCATGATCAGGACGAAGACGAAGAGGTTGTCGACGCTGAGCGACTTCTCGGTGATGAAGCCGGCGAAGAACTCACCGGCGGGCTGGCCACCGCCGAAGATGAGCAGACCGACGCCGAAGAGTGCAGCCAGCACGATCCAGACGATCGTCCAGATCCCGGCTTCCTTGATCGACACGTCGTGCGGCTTGCGGCCGATGAAGAAGTCGACCGCGATGAGGGCGGCGAGGCCCACGATCGTCAGGACCCATAGGGTCAAGGAAACATCCACTGCGCCTCCGGCAGTCGTAACGGCAAATGTCAGCGTCGTCGCTGCCGGAGGTCTCTTCCACCCAAGGATGGGCCGACGCCCCGGGATCTGGCCTGATCCGTATTGACGGGTACGCCGCAGCAGACAGGGAGTACTCCCCTCCGTGCCGTCAACACTACCCAATCACCAAGAACAGGTAAAGCGCTTGGCAAAAGAAAGACCAAAACCCCAGGTCAGATAGCTTTACGTGAGCTTGGTGCGGGCGACGGCCACCTGCTGGAGCACCTGCTGGAGGATCTGGCTGCCGGGCGGCACCAGTGCCGGCTCGTACGTCCACGCATGACCGACCCACGGGTCGGCGAGGTGATCGTCGGCCACCGGCGTCAGTCGCAGCAGCGAACGCCACAGCGGGTCGAGCAAAGGCCCGTACCCGGAGGACTGCTCCCGGTCGGCCACCATCATCAGGTGGACACCGAAGGCGGGGCCCTCGTCGGCGAGGTAGCGCAGCTGGTTCACGGCACGGTCGTCGAAGCCGTGCGGGAAGTCGTTGACGATCAGGAGCTGCTGGGAGGTGTCGAAGCCGGGCGGGAGGGAGTCGGCGGCGCCGCCCCGGACCGCCATCTGCACCAGATCGACCCGCTGGGTGAGCCGGCCCAGCACATCCGCCACCCCCGCGGCGCCGAGCGCGGGCGGGGCCGCGAGCACACCCGTCTGCACGAGGGGCACCAACGCCTGCGCCCCCGAACCGGCCGGGTCGATGACGTGGACGGTGAACTCGCCCGCCGGATAGACGGCCAGCAGCCGGGCCGCGTGCGCGACCGCCGTCTCCATGGCGAGACGGGTCATGGTGGCGGAGTCGGTGAACGAATCGTCCAACGATCCGGCCGCCCCGCTGTCGATCCACAGGCCCCGCTCCAGCGGCAGCCGGACCAGCATCGGGATGCGGACCCGGTCGGCCTCCGGCAGATGGAGGTCGCCCAGGCGCAGGGCCATGGGGATCTCCATCGGCACCCGGTAGCCGTGCCACACCGGGTTGTCCCAGCGGGCGTACGCCGGTGGCAGGGCCGGTTCGACGACGTCGGCCTCGGCGGCGAGCTGGGCGACGTCGCGGTCCAGGGCCTCCCGGGCCTGGGCGACGAGCTCGGCGTGCCGGGCGCGGGCCGCCTCGCGAGCGGCGTCGCCCTGCCCGCCGATCCGGCTGCGCGGGTCGGAGAGGACCTGCTCCAGCTCCTTGTCCATGCGGGACTCGGCGAAGTCGACGGCACTGCGGTAGGCGGCGGTGGTGCGGGCCAGGTCCTCGAACATGCCCCAGACCTGGTTGTAGAGCCGCTCCTCCATGGACCAGCCGGTCGCGTCGCCCGCGACGGGCCGGGCGGGCTGCCCGGGTGCGGCCGGGGGCGCGGTCGGCGGG
>NZ_JAKEIO010000043.1 GCF_021474405.1 [Streptosporangium] indianense | reverse complement strand
GGGCCGGCGCGTCGGCGGGTGGGCCAGCCTGGGCCACAGGTTCCGGGGCCTCGACCAGGTCGGTCTCCGCGGGGGCGACGCCCTCGGCGGCCGGGATCGGCTCCGGAGCGGGGACCGTCTCGGCGGCCGGAACGATTGCTTCCTGGCTGACCGGCTCTGCGGCAGGAGCAGCCGCCTCCTGACCGGCCGGCTCTGCGGCCGGGACCATGGCGGCATGGCCGGGCGCTACAGGAGCCGGCGTGGTGGGTTGCGGAGCCGACGCCTCGGGTTCCTGCGCGACTGGCACGGCGTCAGTTGCCGCCGGGGGCTGGGGCGCAGCCGCTTCGGCGGTGACGTCCGGCTCCGGGGCGACGGGCTCGGGAGCGGGGGCGACGTCGGCGGCCGGCGGCTCCGTGGCTGCTTCCGGGGCGACAGCTTCCGCGCCGACGGCCTCGGGCGGAGTGACGGCGGCGTGGTCCGGAACGGCGGTGGCCTCGGGGAGCGGAACGGCCTCGGGGGTCGGGGCGGTCTCGGAGGCGGGGGCGGCCCCAGGGTCCGGGACCGCCTCAGGGGACGGGACGGCCTCGGCGACCTGCACGGCCTCGGGGGCAGGAGCTGGAGCCACGGCCTGGTCGGCAGCCACGGGCGTGGCCTGCTCGGCGGCGGCCGCCGGCACGGAACCCTCAGGAGCCCCACCGGCAGACTCGGACTCACCACCCTGCGCAGGACTCTCGACGACCGGCCCAACCTCCGCGGTGGGCGGCGCAACCTGCTCCGGAGCGGCCACGGCCGCGCCCTCGGCGGCAGCCACCGGACCCGCGTCCGCGCCGACGCCGGTCGCAGCGGGGTCGCCTCCGACGGCAGCGCCCTGCTCGGGAACCGGGTGCCCGGCCTCGGCAGCCGGGGCCTCTACGACACCAGCGGGCTCATCGGCGGCGGCCAGTCCCGCCTGGGCGGCGCTCACCCGGCCCGCGGCCGCGTCCAGGCCCGGGTCCACGGCGTCCGCCCCCGGAACGGGCACGACCTGCTCGGCGACGGGGACGTGCGCCCCGTCCGGGCCGGCGCTCACAGGAGCCTGGCCGGCGACGGCCTCGGCAGCCTGCGCTTCCGCCGACACCACGGCCTGGTCGACGGCAGCGGGCTGCACAGCCTCAACCGATGCCGATGCCGATGCCGATGCCGGTGCCTCTGCCGGCACCGACTCCGCAGCCTGCGGCATCGCATGGCCGGTCTCCGTCGTCGCGTGGGTCGCGACCGCCTGGGCGGTGGCCATCGGTGCCGTGGCCGGAACAACCGTTTCCGCAGGCATCGCCCCTGCGCCCACCGGGGCCGGGTGCGTGGCCGGCGTGCCCCAGGGCGCGGCGGGCTGTGTCCCCGGCTCGGAGGCGCGGGGACCGTCGAGGTACTCGGGGCCCGCGGTGGCCGGCGCCGGCTGGCGTACCGGCGCGTCCGCGGGACCGCGGTCGGCGAGGGAGCGCACCGGGCTGGCCGAGCTGTCGGGCAGCGGCGGACCGAGGTGCAGGGGCCGGCGCGGGGTGATGGGCGGGATCGGCGGCGGGTCGGGCAGACGCACACCGCTGAGGTCGACCGAGCCGCTGTCCCGGCCGGAGATCTCGTGCGGGCCGGGCTGGTGCGCGGTCTCCTGGACCGGCTCCGGCGCGGGCGGGGGGACCTCGTTGCCCCAAGCGCCCTGGGCGCCCGGCAACAGCAGCAGATCGTCGTCCTCGGCGGGGGTCTCGGAGAGGTAGGTGTACGCACCGGGCGCGGGGGCGTCCGGCTGCTCCACCATGCCTGCGCTCTCCGGCAGCCCCTCGCCCGGGACCTGGCCGGTGTCGGTCATGCGTACCCCTCGCCCATCGGTTAGTGCTCCTACGACCAGCTCGCCCAGAACAGCGCACCGACCGCCCCGCAGTGAAGAACGAGCGTGCGTCCCCAGCGGCACGAACGGTCCGCCCGGAAAAGGCGACAAAGCCATTCACTGGCATTGTCGCGGTCGAACCACCCCCACGGCAGCTTGATCCGCGACGGTTCCGCTGTGGACTGCGCCACGTTGCGCGTCCTCCCGTTCTGCCGTACCACACACACCCCAAAACGGGCGGGTTTTCCGGACATTGACCGACGAAGCGCCGGGCGTCCTTGTGCGGTGCAGCGATCGGCCAGCCTACCGCGCGCAGTACGACAAACCGATCACGGGGACGGTCCTGGGGACGGACGCGGGGTCAGGCGCCGCGCTTCGGCAGGACGCCGCTGAGCAGGAACGCGACGCTCCGCTCCTTCTCCGTCCAGGCCTTGGTGTCGAGTTCGACGGACTGGAGGAGAGCGCACTCGACGTTGTAGCCGTGCTCGGTCAGGTCGCGGCCGATGAGTTCGGCGGCGTCACGGGTGGCGGCGTGCGTGACGATGCGCTGCGGGCGGCGGTCGGCGACCGCCGAGACGACGGCCGCTCCCCCGCCGCCGACGCGGACGACGTCGGGTTCGGGAAGGTTCTCCAGGATGTGCGGGGCGATGCCGTGCACGATCTGGAGCTGGACGCCGAGGCGGCGGGCCGTGGCGTCGGTGCGCACGCACGCGGTCCGGTCGCCGTCGACGGCGAGGACGGCCGCACCGGCGCGGGCGGCCTCGACGGCGAAGGCGCCACTGCCGCAGCCGATGTCCCAGACGAGGTCGCCGAGGCGCGGCCCGAGGTGGGCGAGTTGGGAGGCGCGCAGCAGCTGGGTCTCGCCCTCACCGAGGTGCACGCCGTAGGCGTCGGCGGGCAGGGTCCAGCCGCGCGGTCCGGCGGACGGGTCGCGGCCGGAGATCCAGCCGCCGGACTCCCCCGCCGTGTCCGGCCGGGCCGGGCCGCCCAGGACGATGACGACGTTGGGGTCGCGCCAGGTGTGGTCGGCGGCCTTGTCGGAGGTGACGACGGAGACCCGCTCGCGGGTGGTGCCGAGTTCCTCGCAGATGACGAAGGAGCGGTGGACTCCTTCGAGGAGCAGGCCGAGTTCGGCGGGGCCGGCGCCGGGTGAGGTGAGAACCGCCACCTTGGTGTGGGCTCGGCATACGTTGACCGCGCGGCGCAGGGTGCGGGGGTGTGCGACGACCACCTGTGCGTCGTCCCACGGCATGCCCGCGCGGGCGAAGGCGGCGGCGACGGAGGAGACGGCGGGGACGACTTCCACCTCGAGGCCGAACTCGGGGGCCCGGAGGGCGCGTACGACGCCGAAGAAGCCCGGGTCACCGTCGGCGAGGACCACGGCCGTGCCGCGGTGGGCGGCGATACGGCGGGCGGCGAGGGCGACACTGCCGAGGCGGATGCGCTCGGCGCCGGCGGGCACCTCGGGGAGCGCCAGGTGGTGGGCGGCGCCGGCCACGAGCGTGGCGGCGCCCAGGGCGGCCCTCGCCGCGGCGGTCAGCGGCGAACCGTCCCAGCCGATCACCGTGACCCGGTCGGCCATCGTCGTCAATCTCCAGGGGTTTGCGCAGGTGGTCTGTGTGGCGTGGTGGGGAGCAGCCCGGGGGCGGGCTCCGTGAGGGTACCCGTTGGAGGTGTCGGGGGGAGCGCCGGTGGCGTCGTCTCCGGCGTCCTGCGGGTGGTTCCGGTCAGTTCCAGTCGCCGAAGGACGTGAAGCCGTCCCGCAGCTGTTCGCCGACACCCTCGAGGTCCTCGGGGAGCAGGCTCCAGACGATGAAGTCGGTGCGCACGTCGGTCCATGTGCCGTCCTCGGCACGGGCCCGGGCTATGCAGGCGTTGCGCAGGACGCCCTCGCTGATACAGCCGATCTTCTGGGCGACCTGCTGGGAGGCGGTGTTGTCGGCGGCCGTGCGCAGTTCGATGCGCTCGAACTTCTGGTCCGTGAAGAGCCACTGGGCGGTGACCAGGGCGGACTCGGAGGCGTAGCCCTCGCCGCGCGCCCAGGGGGCGATGATGTACGACAGCTCGGTGGAGCGGACGTGCCAGTTGGTCTTGGTGAGCTGGATGACGCCGACCAGGCGCTGGGTGAGGAACTCGGTGACGGCGAAGTCGATGCCGTGTCCCTCGGTGCGCTGCGTGGGGGCGTACTCGGTGATCCAGGTGCGGGCGCCGCTCTCCGTGAAGGGCTGGGGCACGGAGGTCCAGGCCGCCACCTGTTCGTCGTTCATCATCGCGGTCAGGGAAGGGACGTCGTCTTCGTCGAGGGGACGCAGCACCAACCGCTCCGTGCTGATGGAGATGTTGGGGAAGGTGCTCGTCATGCGCCGCTCCGTAACCTTCGGTGAACCTTCAGGGCATGCTGAACTGCCCAGCATGCAGCATGAAAGCACTGATCCGCACCACGGGACCTTCCTCACCCGGTGGGGTGGGGAAGGTCCCGTGCGCGGGTGCCGGACGTGGGCTCAGAAGGAGGCGAGCACGGAGCCGGCGTACTTCTCCTGGATGAACTTCTTGACCTCGGGCGAGGTGAGGAGCTTCGCGAGCTTCTTCACGCGCGGGTCGTCCTCGTTGCCCTTCTTCACGGCGAGGAAGTTGCCGTAGGGGTTGTTCTTCGGGGACTCCAGGACGAGGGCGTCCTTGGACGGCTCGAGGTCGGACTCGATGGCGTAGTTGCCGTTGACCACGGCGGCGTCCACGTCGTCGAGGGAGCGCGGGGTCTGGGCCGCCTCCAGCTCCTTGAACTTGAGGTTCTTGGGGTTCTTGGTGATGTCGGAGGGGGTCGCCTCGTTGCCGACGCCGTCCTTGAGCGTGATGAGTCCGTTGGCAGCGAGGAGCTTCAGGGCGCGGGCCTCGTTGACCGTGTCGTTGGGGATGGCGACGGTCGCACCGCTCTTCAGGTCGTCGGCCTTCTTGACCTTGTGGGAGTAGAGACCGAGCGGCTCCAGGTGGACCGTGACGACGGGCACGATGTCGGTGCCGTTCTTCTTGTTGAAGTCGTCGAGGTACGGCTTGTTCTGGAAGTAGTTGGCGCCGACGGAGCCGTCCTGGGTCGCCGTGTTCGGCGTGACGTAGTCGGTGAACTCCTTGACCTGCAGGTCGAGGCCCTCCTTCTTCGCCAGGTTGTCCTTGACGAACGTGAGGATCTCGGCGTGCGGGACGGGGCTGGCGGCGACGATCAGGGGTCCGTCGGTGTCGGAGCTGTCCGCTCCGCAGGCGCTGAGCCCGAGGGTGAGGGCTCCGGCGGCGAGAACGGCGGTGGTGATCTTGGCGGCGTTACGCACGAAAAGTGCCTTTCCTTATGACCTTGCGAGTGATGCGACCCCGTGGTGGGTGCACGGGGGGTTCAGGAGGCGGCCTTGAGGAGCCGCAGTCTGGGGGCGGGGCCGGAGTGGGCGCCGCGGCGGTGCAGGGAGCGGGCCGCGTAGTCGCCGGCGAACTGGATGACCGAGATGACGACGGCGAGGATCGCGACGGTGATCCACATCAGCTGGGTCTCGAAGCGCTGGTAGCCGTAGCGGATCGCAATGTCCCCGAGGCCCCCGGCGCCGACCGTGCCCGCCATGGCGGAGTAGCCGATGAGGGCGACGATCGTGGTGGTGGTGCTGGAGATCAGCGACGGCAGGGACTCGGGGACGAGGACCTTGCGGACGACGGTCCAGGTGTTGCCGCCCATGGCCTGCACGGCCTCGACGAGCCCGTGGTCCACTTCGCGGACGGCCGTCTCGACCAGGCGTGCGAAGAACGGGATGGCGCCGACGGCGAGCGGCACGATGGCGGCCTCGACGCCGATGGTCGTCCCTGTGATCGAGCGGGTGAAGCCCATCAGCGCGACCATCAGGATGATGAACGGCAGGGAGCGGGCGATGTTCACGATCTGCCCGATCACCTTGTTGGCGGCGACGTTCTGCAGGAGGCCGCCGCGGTCGGTGAGGACCAGCAGGATGCCGAGCGGCAGTCCGCCGACGACGGCGATGAGCGTGGACCAGCCGACCATGTAGAGGGTGTCCCAACACGCCTGCTCCAGCAGGGGCTGCATCTCGGACCAGGTCACTTGGCACTCTCCTTCACCAGTGCGGACTCGTGGCCCGGGACGTCGATCTGGAGGCCCTGCTCGCGCAGGAAGCCGATGGGCACCACGTTGTCCTCGTAACGGCCGGGCAGTTCGATGCGCATCCGGCCGACCTGGAGGCCGCCGACGGTGTCGATGGCGGCGCCGAGGATCGATATGTCGATGTTGTAGGTGCGGGCGAGCTGCGAGATGACGGGCTGGGTGGCGCTCTCGCCCTGGAAGGTGACGTCGACGACGGTGCGGTCGTCGCCGGAGGCCTCGCCGTCGAGCGGGAACAGCGCGGCGGCCAGCTCGGAGCCCGGGGTGGCGAGCAGTTCGCTGACCGTGCCCGACTCGACGATGCGCCCGTTCTCCATGAGGGCGGCCGAGTCGCAGACCGACTTCACGACGTCCATCTCGTGGGTGATGAGCAGGACGGTCAGGCCGAGCTGCCGGTTGAGGTCGCGCAGCAGGGCCAGGATCGAGCGGGTGGTCTCCGGGTCGAGGGCGCTGGTGGCCTCGTCGGACAGCAGCACCTTGGGGTCGCCGGCGAGGGCGCGGGCGATGCCGACGCGCTGCTTCTGGCCGCCGGAGAGCTGCGCCGGGTAGGACTTCGCCTTGTCGGCGAGGCCGACCAGGTCGAGCAGTTCCAGCGCCTTGCGGGAGCGTTCCTTGCCGGACTTCCCGAGAATCTCCAGCGGCAGCTCGACGTTGTCCTGGACGGTCCGGGAGGACAGCAGGTTGAAGTGCTGGAAGACCATGCCGATGCGGCTGCGCGCCTGCCGCAGTTCCCGGCCGGCGCGCGGGCCGCGGCCGGCCAGGGCGGTGAGGTCCTGCCCGGCGACGGTCACGGTGCCGGCGGTGGGGCGTTCCAGCAGGTTGACGCAGCGGATGAGCGAGGACTTGCCGGCGCCGGACTGGCCGATGACGCCGTACACCTCGCCTTCGCGGACGTGCAGGTCGACGCCGTCCAGGGCGGTGACCTCGCGGCCGCGTGCACGGTAGACCTTGGTCAGGCCCGAGGTGGTGATCACTGGGATTCCGTCACTGTCGAGTGCGCGGGCGTGGGTGTGCCCGGGCACAGGTGCATTCGGTCAGGGACGCGACACGGTTCTCGCTGAAGAGTGGAACCGGGAGAAACATGTGCGCGGGGCGGCCTCGGGTCACGCAGCGCTCAGGGCGTGCGGACGGGCCGCGTCTCGCTTCGGGGCGCGAGCTCAGGGGTGGTGCAGGGGCCCTCTAGAAGGCGCACATTCGACACATACAACGAGCACCGGGCGTCAGGGTCGCCTCGGTCGCGGGGATGCGGTCGCTCGTCGTGGTCATGTCGTCAGTAAAACATGCGTACGGTCCTGACCAGCCCTCCGCTGTCCGCATGCTGGACAGCGGTGGACGGAATCCGGGGCCGTCAGCGGCACACGGAGATCTCCACGCCCTGCTCGGTGACCAGCGCGGACAGGGCCGACAGGTTCTCGACGACCAGATCGGCACGGAGTTCGTGGGCCTGGTGGGTTGTGGTCAACGCCACGGTGGTCATGCCCGCGGCGCGCCCGGCCGCCAGGCCCGCGGGGGCGTCCTCGAAGACGACGCAGTGCGCGGGGTCGACGCCGAGGGTGCGGGCCGCGAGCAGGTAGGGCTCCGGGTCGGGCTTGCCGCGGGTGATGTCGTCGGCGGCGACGAGCGTCTTGGGCAGGATGCCGACGGCGTCGAGCCGGGCCTCGGCCAGACGCCGGGTGGCCGAGGTGACGACGGCCCAGCATTCGGCGGGCAGCGCGTCGAGGAAGGCCCGGGTGCCCGGCAGCAGCCGCACGCCGCCGTTGGGCACGTCCGCCACCTCCAGATCCTCGATCCGCGCGACGGCGGCCGGTACGACCTCGGCGGGCAGCAGGTCGGCGGCTATCTCGGCGGCCGGCCGGCCGTGCAGTTCGATGCGTGCGAACGCCTCGGCCGTGATCCCGTACTCCTCGGCCCACCGCGTCCAGCAGCGGTCCACCGAGGCGAGGGAGGAGACGAGGGTTCCGTCGTTGTCGAACAGCAGGGCCCGGGCGTGGATCGTCATGCCCTCGACCCTACGGTGCAGGCCAGGGCCGGACGCAGGGGGCCTTTTCGGCCGTAATAAGGTCGCTGCATGCTGAATGCCCTGACGCTGGTGACCGGCGTCGCCGCGCTGCTGCTCGCCGCCTGGTGCGGCTGGGCGGCCTACCGCGACCAGCCGACGAAGGACTGGCACTTCATCGGGATGGCCGTGGTCACCCTGCTGTCGCTGATCCAGTTGGTCGTGGGGATCGTGCTGCTCGCGCAGGGCGAGAAGCCGGAGCAGGGCACGACGATCTTCGTGGCGTATCTGCTGGGGGCGTTCGCGTGTGTCCCGGCGGCGGGGTTCATGTCGCTGGCCGAGCGGACCCGGTGGGGTTCCGTGACGGTGGCCGCCGGTGGTGTGGTGCTGGCGGTGCTGGAGGTGCGTCTCTATGACATCTGGGGAGGCTGAGGTGAGCCGGCGCCGGCTGATCAGCGGGCCGGGCACGCTGCTGGTGTGGCTGTACGGCGTGATGGTCGTGGGAGCGGTGTCGCGGTCCGCGTATCAGATCACGACGGAGTTCGACCGCGCGCCGCTGGCGTACTCGCTGTCGGCCGTGGCGGGTGTCGTGTACGGGTTCATCACGTACACGCTGGTGCGGGGTGGGGAGACGGCGCGGAGGGTCGCCCTCGCGTGCTGTGTCGCCGAATTGGTGGGGGTGCTGACGGTGGGGACCTGGACCCTGGTCGAGCCGTCCGCCTTCCCGGACGCGACGGTGTGGTCGGACTTCGGGATGGGGTACCTCTTCATTCCCGTGCTCTTGCCGTTGTCCGCCATCTACTGGCTGCGCAAGGGTGCGCCCAAGGAGGATGCCGCCTGAGGTCCGTCAGGCGGCCGCGGACCGTGTGGGGTCGTTCGCGCAGTTCCCCGAGCCCCTGAAGGGGCGGATCAAGCTGTCGCCGCGTAGGTGCCGGCCGGCTTCTCCAGGATGATCATCGGTACGCCGTCGGCGCCCTGGGACCTGCCCACCGTCTCGTAGCCGACCTTGCGGTAGAGGCGGAGGTTGCCCTCGCTGCGGTGGCCCGTGTGGAGACGGAAGCGTGTGGCGCCGTGCTGGTCGGCGAGGGCCGACTCGGCGGCCCGGAGGAGGCGGGCTCCGATGCCGTGTCCCTGGAGGCGCGGGTGGACGCAGAGCTTGCCGATCGCGGCGGCGCCGTCCTCGGTGACGGAGCCGCGGACCGAGCCGACGACCTCCTCGCCGAGCCGGGCCACGAAGACGCAGTCGCGGGTGACCTCCTCGCGGACCGAGTCGAGGCTTTGGACGAGCGGGTCGATGCGGTAGTTCCCGTACAGCGCCGCCTCCGACTGGAAGCACAGGTACTGCAGCCTGAAGATCTGCTCCGCGTCCTGCTCGGCCGCCGCAGAGATGATCACGCTCATGCCCATGTGCGCACGCCTCCCGCTCATCTGATCACCTGTCGTCCCCACTCCTATCCCCGTCCTCAGCGGGCCGCAACCTCCGGCGACAGCAATCTCCTGAGACATCCCAGGCATCTGGAACGTTCCGGGCCAAGACTCCCCTGTGAGATACCCAACTCCCCTGCGATTTCCCGGTATGTCAGGTCCTCAGGCGAGAGCAGGGCCTCCATGAGCCGGGGGCAGCGGCCCGGGAGGCGGCGCACCGCCTCACGCAGGGCCCGGCCACGGGCCGCCGTGAGGGCGAGCTGTTCGGGGTCGGGGTCCTGGTCGTCGACCGGTTCACCGGCGTACGGCCGTTCGAGGCGGTGCCTGCGGCGGGTGCGGCGCACCTCGGAGCGGACGGCGCGGCGCAGCCACTGTTCGGGGTCGAGCGGCGGGTCCTCCGCGTCGAGGCGCTCCAGCAGGCGGAGCCAGACCGCCTGCTCCAGATCACCCGGCTCGGTTCCGCTGAAATGTGCCTCCGCGCAGGCCTCCGCGGTGAGCAGCGGGCGCAGGGCGGTGACCAGGTCGTGCGTCATATGCGGAGCGACGCGGCCGCCCGGGCGGCGGGTTGCCCGGGCGGCCGAAGCTCACTCGACCGGGGGGTGTGGCCCCGGCTGTTGACGGGGGTCAGCCCTTGAAGTCCTCCCGGGCCAGCAGACCCGTGTCGGGCTGGTCGGTGAAGACGCCGTCGATGCCGGTCGCGAAGTACGCCTTGTAGGCGCCGAAGACGTCACCGTAGGCGTCCGCGTCCGTGCCCTTGCGGAAGTCCGCGGGCAGGAAGGGGTTCTCGTTGCGCATGGTGTACGGGTGCAGGACGAGACCGACCCGGTGCGCGTCGGCGACCAGGGTCGTCGGCGTGGTGAGCCTGCCCTGGGCGTCGCGCGGGACGACCAGGTCCAGGGTCGGGCCGATGCCCTGGGCGTAGGAGGCGATCTCACGAAGGCCGGCCGGCTTGACCAGGTCGGCGACCGTGCGCGGGTCGCCGGTCTCGACGAAGTCCCAGGGGCGGGAGCCGGCCGAGGACAGCAGGACGACCAGCGGATTGTCGACGATCTTGTGCAGGCGCTGGATGCTGGTCGGCTCGAAGGACTGGAGGATGACCGGGGAGCTGCGCCGGTCCTTGCGGTAGGTGCGCAGCAGCCTGGCGACCCGCTCCTCCAGGGGCAGACCCTGCTTGCGGAAGTAGGTGGGGTGCTTCAGCTCGGGGTAGATCCACACCTGCTTGCCGCGCTTGCGGGTCTGTTCGTCCTGCCACCTGAGGACCTCGTCGAAGGTAGGGATCTCCCAGCGGCCGTTGTAGAGGGTGTTGTGCGGGCGGTTGGCCGGGATGCGCTCGACCGCGCGCAGGGTCTTCAGCTCGGCGAGCGTGAAGTCCTCGGTGAACCAGCCGGTGGTGGAGACGCCGTCGAGCAGCTTGGTCGTCTTGCGGTCGGCGAACTCGGGGTGGTCGGCGACGTCCGTGGTGCCGCCGATCTCCGGCTCGTGACGGCAGACCAGGTGCCCGTCCTTGGTGGGCACCAGGTCGCCCGCCTCGACGATGTCGGCACCCAGGTCGAGGGCGAGCTGGTACGAACCGAAGGTGTGCTCGGGGCGGTAGCCACTGGCGCCGCGGTGGCCGATGATCGTCGGCTTGGGCAGGCTCTTGAATCCGCCGCCACCGTGCCGCGCTCCGTCGGCGCGGGCCGTGCCGGCCATGCCGAGGACCGCTCCGCCGGCCCCGAGCACCGCGGCTCCGAGCAGGGCCCGCCGTCCCGCACCGCTCGTTTCTTCGTTCGACTCCTGCGTTCCCATGAGCGCCCTTCCTGCCGTCGCGGCTCGTCCGTGCGGGCCGATCGTAGGGGCGCGTACATGACCGGTGGGAGACCCGGGGTGGAACACGCGGGTGACGCGGGATGTCGTAGTGCCTGGTGAGGAGCATGAGTTGATGGCTCGTCGCATCATGTTCGATTCGGGCGTGCCGTTCTGGGAACGCGTGCGGTGGGCTCCGGGGCGATGTGCGTCACAGCATGTCGGTCGCGTTACGTACCGTCGGCCGTGCACCACCGCAGGTAAACACGCGTCAACAGTGCGTAAGGCATCGGTGAAGTCGCCGTGCCCGATGTGCGCGATGACCGGGGCCACGAGTATCGTCCTCACCTGCACAGACTCATACAGAACCCCTTGACACCGGAGGGTCCGTTGTCCCGCTTCGCGCTCATCAAGGCAGTGCTCGGCCCGATCATGCGCCTGATGTTCCGCCCACAGGTGGAGGGTGCGGAGCACATTCCCGGCGACGGCCCTGTCATCCTGGCCGGCAACCACCTGACGTTCATCGACTCGATGATCCTGCCGCTGGTCTGCGACCGTCAGGTCTTCTTCATCGGCAAGGACGAGTACGTGACCGGGAAGGGGGTCAAGGGGCGGCTGATGGCCTGGTTCTTCACCGGTGTCGGCATGATCCCGGTCGACCGGGACGGTGGGCGGGGCGGTGTCGCCGCGCTGATGACCGGCCGGCGGGTGCTGGAGGAAGGCCGGGTCTTCGGGATCTACCCCGAGGGGACGCGGTCGCCCGACGGGCGGCTGTACCGGGGGCGGACGGGGATCGCCCGGCTGACCCTGATGACGGGGGCGCCGGTGGTGCCGTTCGCCATGATCGGTACGGACAAGCTGCAGCCGGGTGGGGCGGGGCTGCCCCGGCCGGGGAAGGTCACGGTGCGGTTCGGTGAGGCGATGGAGTTCTCCCGGTACGAGGGGATGGACCGGGATCGCTATGTGCTGCGGGCCGTGACGGACTCGGTGATGGCCGAGGTGATGCGGTTGTCGGGGCAGGAGTACGTGGACATGTACGCGAGCAAGGCGAAAGAAGCGGCGTAGGTTCTTCGGGGCGCGGGTGGGGTCGGGGGGACCGGTTCGTCGGCGGCTGCGGGTTGTGGGGGCTCGTCGCGCAGTTCCCCGCGCCCCTTTGGGGCATTGCTCCCCGGGCGTTGTGGGGTCACACCCCGTGCCCGGTTCGCGCAGTTCCCCGCGCCCCTTTGGGCCTCGCTCCCCGGGCGTTGTGGGGTTGGACCCCCCGTGCCCGGTTCGCGTAGTTCCCCGCGCCCCTTTGGGGCGTGGTTCTTAATGGTGGGTCGGTTCGCTGTCTTCCAGGTTCTGGCCCCTCAGCAGGAACCAGGCCGCCACCGCTGCCGCCAGGAGGACCGCGGCGCCGGCGCCGGCTGCCAGGGCCAGGCCGTCGACGAAGGACGTACGGGCCGCTTCCAGCATCGCCTCGGCGCTGTGGGCCGGCATGTGCGCCGCCGACTCCACCGCGCCGCCCAGTGACTCGTGGGCCGCGGCCGGTGTGCCCGTCGGGCCGGTGAAGTCGCGGTAGACGCCGGTGACGATGGAGCCCAGCGCGGCGATACCGAGTGCCGCACCGAGTTCGTACGCCGTCTCGGACACGGCGGACGCGGAGCCCGCGTGCTCCTTGGGCACACTGGAGAGGATCACGTCGGCGGTCACGGTGAACGAGAAGCCGGCCCCGACACCGACCACCAGCAGCGCCGCCCCGAGCAGCGGGTAGCCGGTGGACTGGCCGAGCACGGTCAGCACGGCCAGCGCGGCGCCGATCGCCGCGAGGCCCCCGGAGACCACGGCCCGCACCGAGAAGCGCCGGGCCGCACGCCCCGCGGCCAGTCCGGCCACCACCGCACCGACGGCTGCGGGCAGTTCGGCGAGCCCGGCCTCGAACGGCCCCCTGCCCTGGACGAGTTGCAGGTACTGGGACAGGAAGAACACCAGCCCGGACAGGCCGAGGATGGTCAGCAGATCGGCCAGCACCGCCCCGCTGAAGCCGCGGTGCCGGAACAGCCGCATGTCCAGCAGCGGGGCGGGCAGCCTGAGCTGACGGCGTACGAATCCGTACAGGGCGGCCGCGCCCAGCAGGCCCGCCGCCAGGGTGCTCCAGCCGAAGCCGTGGGTGGCGGCCTCCTTGATCGCGTACACGACGCCGATCATGCCGACCAGCGACAGCACGACGCTGACCAGGTCCCAGGGGCCGGGGTTCGCGGTGCGCGACTCGGGCAGCAGCTTGATGCCGACGAGGACCAGGACGGCCATCACGGGCAGGTTGATCAGGAAGACCGAACCCCACCAGAAGTGCTCCAGCAGGAACCCGCCGACGATCGGACCGACCGCCGTACCCGCGGAGGCGGTGGCGCCCCAGATGCCGACGGCGAGGCTGCGTTCGCGCGGGTCGTGGAAGAGGTTGCGGATCAGGGCGAGCGTCGCCGGCATGAGGGTCGCTCCGGCGACGCCGAGCAGCGCCCGTGCGGCGATCATCATCTCGGGCGTGCCGGCGTAGGCGTTGACGACGGATATCGCGCCGAACGCCGTGGCCCCGACCAGCAGGATCCGCTTGCGGCCGATCCGGTCGCCGAGGCTGCCCATGGACACAAGCAGACCGGCGATGACGAACGAGTAGACGTCGCCGATCCACAGCAGCTGGGTGCCGGAGGGCTTGAGGTCCTCGCTGATGTAGGGGGTCGCGAGACCGAGGACGGTCGCGTCGACGGCCACCAGCAGCACGGCGAGCACGAGGACGCCGAGCGCGAGCCAGCGGCCCGGGCGCTTCACCGCCTCGGTCGTCTCCGCCGCCTGCAGGGTGCTGGTCATGATTCCTCTCTCCTGAGTGCGCCGCCGAGCAGCAGCTCGACGATCATGTGCTGGAAGTCCTTGGGTGCGCCCTTGCCGCTGTGCACCATCCAGGCGCCGGAGGCCATGAGGCCGTAGAGCGCCTCGGTGAGCCACGCGGGCGTGAGGTCGATGCGGAACTCGCCGCCGAGCTGGCCGCGGCGGAACAGGCCGGAGATCCGGTCGTCGATCGTGGCCCAGCCGGCGTTCTGGCCCTCGCCCTCGAACAGCTGGTTCTCGGTGTAGAGGAACGCGAGCAGTCCGGCGGCGGGCTCCATGGCCCCGACCAGGCGGCGGACCGCCTCGCTCGCCGTGCCCTCGTCGATCCGGGCCACGTCCAGCGCCGCCTCGCACTCCGCGATGCCGAGCGCCTCCAGTGCCCGGACGAGGGCATCGCGTCCGGCGAAGTGTCGGTGCAGCGTGGCCCGGCTGATCCCGGCGGCCTTGGCGACCTCGTCCATGGTCGCGGTGGATTTGCGGGTCAGCAGGGCGGCGGCGGCGCGCAGCACGTGCTCAGGGTCGACAGCCATGAGACAAGCCTAACCCATATGAGACACGAATGTCTCATGCGGGGCATGCGTGACTCACCACTGCCGTGGTGCTGCGGGTGCCGGTGTGATCAGTGCCAGGGCAGCTGTGCGCGCCGCTGCCAGTACGCGCGCGGCTCCTCCACCAGCGTGGCGAGGCGGGTCAGCTGGTCGTCGTCGAGGTCGACGACCGCCGCGTGCAGGTTCGAGGCGAGCTGGTTGGTGGTGGCGGCACCGGAGAGGACGACACCGGCCCAGGGCTGCCGGAGGATGACGGCCAGGGCCACGGCGTCGCAGCCCAGCCCGGTCCGGTCGGCGATCTCCCGCAGGGCGCCGGGGGCGTGCGGTCCGGCGAGCCGGCCGTTGGCCATGCCCTCCTTGACGATCACGGTGAGTCCGGCGGCGTGGGCCTCGGCGAGGGCGGGCGCGG
Organism: [Streptosporangium] indianense; assembly: GCF_021474405.1. Lineage (GTDB taxonomy): Bacteria > Actinomycetota > Actinomycetes > Streptomycetales > Streptomycetaceae > Streptomyces > Streptomyces indiaensis. The sequence continues at coordinate 38,796 of NZ_JAKEIO010000043.1, read as the reverse complement.
CGGAGGTCTCCAGCGCGTTGTACGTGGACTGCACGGTACGGAAGAGGGGTTCGCCGTCGACCGTCACCGCGAGGGCGGCGCGGATCGCGTCCGCCTGGGCGGGGCCGCTGGTGGAGAACCCGACGGTCAGGCCCTGCGCGGCGGCCTCCGCGAGCTTCGCGTGCAGCTCCTTGTCGGTGAGGGCCGGACTGTCCGGGGTCACCGAGTGGATCTGGTAGAGGTCGAGCCGGTCGCCGAGCAGGGCGTCGCTCTCGGCGCGCTGGCGTTCGTAGGTGGCGAGGCTGTGGTCCTTGACCTCGTGCTTCTCTGCGTCGGTGGACCAGTCGGCGGTGTACGTGTAGCCCCACTTGCTGCCTACGACGATGTCGTCGAGGCCGGGCCTGTCCTTCAGCCAGTCGGCGAGGAACTCCTCGGAGCGGCCGTAGGAGCGGGCCACGTCGAAGTAGCGGACACCCTGGGCGTAGGCGGCGTCGAGGAGTTCGTGCGTGCGGGTGCGGAGCGTCTCGACGCTCCGGTCTTCTCCGAGGTCTTCGTCCCGGCCGAGGTTGATGTAGCCCGGGCGCCCTACGGCGGCGAGGCCGAGGCCGATGTGGCAGGTGGGGGTGGTCGCAGTGGCCAGGCGGGCGAAGGGCATCGCGGGCTCCGTTCGGTCGGCTCCGGTACGGCTTCCGACCAACGTACCCGCGATGACCTTCGCCTCGGAGCTCGGCCGTTGCGGTGTTTCGGCGAGTGCCGGTCGTCTTCGCTTGTTCGCGCCCACGCGGCGGAGCCGCACCTCGATACAGCCCCGCGCCCCTGAGGGGGCGTGCCCCTCAGGCCTGCTTCCTGGCCACCGCCCACTCGTGCTGGGCGGCCACGTCGGCCTTCACCTCCGCCAGCTGGACGGCGACCGCGCTCGGGGCCGTGCCGCCCCTGCCGTTGCGGGAGGCCAGGGCGCCGGGGACGTTGAGAACCGTGCGGACCTCGGGGGTGAGGTGGGCGGAGATCTTGGCGAACTGCTCGTCGGTGAGCTCGTCCAGTTCCTTGCCCTCGGCCTCGGCGACCTTCACGCACTCGCCCGCGACCTCGTGGGCCACCCGGAACGGCACGCCCTGCTTCACCAGCCACTCGGCGATGTCCGTGGCGAGGGAGAAGCCGGCCGGGGCCAGTTCCTCCATGCGCTCGCGGTGGACGGTGAGGGTGGCCATCATGCCGGTGAAGGCCGGGAGCAGGATCTCCAGCTGGTCGATGGAGTCGAAGACCGGCTCCTTGTCCTCCTGGAGGTCGCGGTTGTACGCGAGCGGGAGCGCCTTGAGCGTGGCCATCAGGCCCGTGAGGTTGCCGATCAGGCGGCCCGACTTGCCCCGGGCCAGCTCGGCGATGTCCGGGTTCTTCTTCTGCGGCATGATCGACGAGCCCGTCGAGAAGGCGTCGTGCAGGGTCACGAAGGAGAACTCCTTCGTGTTCCAGATGATGACCTCCTCGGCGATCCGGGAGAGGTTGACGCCGATCATCGCCGTGATGAAGGCGAACTCGGCGACGAAGTCCCGAGAGGCCGTGCCGTCGATGGAGTTGCCCGCCGAGCCGTGTTCAAAACCGAGGTCCTTCGCCACGGCCTCCGGGTCCAGCCCGAGGGAGGATCCCGCCAGGGCGCCCGAGCCGTAGGGCGAGACCGCGGTCCGCGCGTCCCACTGGCGCAGCCGCTCCGCATCCCGCGAGAGGGACTGGACGTGGGCCAGGACGTGGTGGGCGAAGAGGACGGGCTGGGCGTGCTGGAGGTGCGTGCGGCCGGGCATCGCCACGTCGGGGTGGGCCTCGGCCAGACCGATCAGCGCGTCCTGGAGCTCGGCGATCAGGCCGCCGACGATCCGGGCGTGGTCACGCAGGTACATGCGGAAGAGGGTCGCGACCTGGTCGTTGCGGGAGCGGCCCGCGCGCAGCTTGCCGCCGAGGTCGGCGCCGAGGCGCTCCAGGAGGCCGCGCTCCAGGGCGGTGTGGACGTCCTCGTCGGCGATGGTGCCCACGAACGAGCCGTCGGCGACGTCCGCCTCCAGCTGGTCGAGGCCGGCGATCATGCGAGTCAGCTCGTCCTCCGTGAGCAGGCCCGCCTTGTGCAGCACGCGCGCGTGGGCACGCGAACCGGCGATGTCGTACGGCGCGAGCCGCCAGTCGAAGTGGACGGACGCGGACAGCTTCGCCAGGGCCTCGGCGGGACCGTCGGCGAACCGGCCGCCCCAGAGCCGGACGTCACCGCTGTTGCTGCTCACCTGCTGCGCTCCTCAAGGGGGGTGGATGTGCCTCACCGTCATGCATGAGTATGCAGACTTATGCATGATTCGTCAATCCAGCAGGGCCGGCAGGCGGTTTCCGGCCACGTGAGAGCAATTTGAAGATCCTTTGAACGCGAGAAACCGCTTACTCGTACCTCTCGCCGAACGCAGGCGCCGCGTTACGACACCGATGACACCACGACCCCTAGTGAGGCATCCGCATGTCCAGGGCTCTTCCGAAGTACAACAAGCGTCGCGTCACGTTCATCGGCGGCGCCGCCGCGGTGGCACTGTCCGGCACGGTGATCGCCGGCTTCGCCCTCGCCGGGGAGACGCCCGACAGCGGCGCCGAGAACGCCCGGACGCTGGCCGGGCCGGGCACGATCACCTGCCCGGACGTCCGCTCCAAGCTCCCGGCCGTGCCCGCCTCCGCCAAGGCCGAGGTCGACCGCAACCTCACCCTGCTCAACACGCAGATCCAGGAAGCGAACAAGCGTCTGGTCGACACCGTCGGCCAGGGCGGCCCCAACTTCGTCCAGAACGCCATCCTCGGCCCCCTCAAGGACAAGCGCGTCTCGACCGTCAACCGCATCGCCACCGCCATCGGACGGACCGCCGCCAAGCCGCAGGGCCTGGAGGCCCTGGCCGCCTGCACGCTGAACGGCGCGGGTACCAACGCGGGCGGCGGCGCGGCCGGCAAGCCGCAGGCGGGCGGCAACGCGGGCAGCGCCGGCAATGCAGGGAACGCGGGCAACGTCGGCAATGCGGGGAACGCCGGTAACGCCGGTGCCGGCACGATCACCTGTCCGGACGTCCGCTCCAAGCTCCCGGCCGTGCCCGCCTCCGCCAAGGCCGAGGTCGACCGCAACCTCACCCTGCTCAACACGCAGATCCAGGAAGCCAACAAGCGCCTGGTCGACACCGTCGGCCAGGGCGGCCCCAACTTCGTCCAGAACGCCATCCTCGGCCCCCTCAAGGACAAGCGCGTCTCGACCGTCAACCGCATCGCCACCGCCATCGGGCGGACCGCCGCCAAGCCGCAGGGCCTGGAGGCCCTGGCCGCGTGCACCCTCAACAAGTGAGGTGACAGGCGCTGTGGCCGCCCCGCGGGAGCGCCGGCCGGGGCGGCCATGGACGACGCCTGCCCGCGGGGTCCGGCAGAGGTGACCGGACCCCGCAATTCCTTAGACGCTCGAAAGGTTCACGGCCATAATCGTTCGACATGGGAAAGACTCATGAGCGCATAGACGGCCGACTCCGCACGTTCATCGAGGGGCAGCCGGTCTTCTTCACCGCCACCGCGCCCCTGGCGGCGGACGGCACGGTCAACCTCTCCCCCAAGGGCCTCAAGGGCTCGTTCGCGGTGCTGGACGAGCACACCGTGGCCTACCTCGACTTCGCCGGCTCCAACGCCGAGACCATCGCCCACCTGCGGGAGAACGGGCGGATCACGCTGATGTGGTGTGCTTTCCAGGGCCCGCCGAACATCGTGCGCGTGCACGGCAGGGGCGAGCCGGTCTTCCGTGACGACCCCCGCTTCAGAGAGCTGCTCGGGCGCTTCCGCGACATCGACCCGGCGCGGCACGGCCTGCGCGCGATCATCGTCGTCACCGCCGAACTCATCCGCGACACCTGCGGTTACGCGGTTCCCTTCATGACGTACGAGGAGGAGCGGGACCTGCACGGAAAGCGCTTCGCCCGGGAGGACGACGCGTCCCTCAGCGCCTACTTCAGCAAGAAGGAGCACATCGCCAGCAGCCTGGACGGACTACCCGGGCTGCCGTTGCCGCTGCCGCCCTCTACGGTCTGAGGCATGCGCCCCGGTGCCGTCGCCCTCGCCGTCTCCTCTCTGATCGTGCTCGGTGCCGGGCCGCCCGCGCCCCCGCCGCCCTTGCCCGCGCGGATGGCCCACACCGGCGGCGGCACCCAGCTCATCACCGCGGTGGCCCCGACGCGGGCCTCGACGACGGGGACCGTCACCTGGTGGGACCGCTCGGGCGGGCGCTGGGTGAAGCGGGGTTCCGCGCCCGCCCGCTTCGGAGCGAACGGGCTCGTCGCGGGCGCCGGCCGCACGCAGGGCACGAACACCACACCGACCGGCCTCTACGACCTGCCGTACGCCTTCGGGATCGAGGCGGCGCCGCGCGGGACGGCGTACCCCTACCGACGGGTGCACCAGGACTCCTGGTGGTGCCAGGACAACGACTCCCGCTCCTACAACCGCTGGACCGAGCCGCGCGCGGCGGACTGCCGGGCCGCCGAGTCCGAGCACCTGATCGGCTACGCGACGCAGTACGCGCACGCGCTCGTCGTCGGCTTCAATTACGAGCGTCCGGTGCGGGGGCGCGGCGCGGGCATCTTCCTCCACGTCAACGGGCGGGGGGCGACCGCCGGTTGTGTGTCGGTGCCCGGGGAGGCGATGCGGCGGATTCTCGTCTGGGCCGACCCCGCACGGCGGCCGCACATCGCCGTGGGCACGCGGAGCGGGAGCACCGCCGTCACCCGCGTGTGACGGGGGCGCCGACCGTGTGACTGTTACCAACGGTCACTCCTGTTCGTGCCCGAGTCGGCGCGCGGCTGAACGCTCCCGTGCCCCGGCACGTATGTGTGGGCCAAGGGTCAAGTCCCCACGGAGGAACCGTGACCACCACGCTCGCAGGCGGACGTGCCGCCCGCCGCCAGACGATGCGCCGCATCCGCCCGCGCCGCTCACCCGCCGTCCCGCTGCTGATCGCCCTGTGGGCCGGTGCGGCGGCCGTGCTGTGGCTGTGGTGGGACAACACGCCGTCCCTCGCCGACAACACGAGCAAGATCCTGGCCGCTGGTCGGATCACCGGTCTGCTCGCCGGGTACCTCATGGCGCTCGTGGTGCTCCAGATGGCCCGGGTGCCCGCGCTGGAGCGCCGGGTGGGGACCGACCGGGTGGCGCGCTGGCACGCGATGACCGGCCGCTACACGCTCTGTCTGGTGCTGGCCCACGTCTTCCTCACCATGTGGGGCTACGCGCTCCAGGCGGGCAAGGGGCTCGGTGACGTCGTCCAGCAGACGGTGGACTCCGTCAACCAGCTGCCGGACATGGGCAAGGCCGCCATCGGCACGGGCCTGCTGTTCCTCATCGGGATCCTGTCGATCGGCGGGGTGCGGCGCCTGATCGGCTACGACACCTGGTACCACGTGCACCTGCTCACGTACGCGTCGGTGTACATGACGTTCTGGCACCAGATCACGACCGGTAACGAGTTCGCCGTCGAGCCGGCCGCGAAGACCTTCTGGTACGGGCTGTACGGCGTGGTGACCGCGCTGGTCCTCTGGTACCGGATCCTCACCCCGATCCGCCTGAACCTGCGTCACCGGATGCGGGTCGCCGCGGTCATCGAGGAGACGCCGGGGATCGTGTCCGTGCTGATCAGTGGGCGCAAGCTGCACCGGATGGGCGCGGAGGCCGGGCACTTCTTCCGCTGGCGGTTCAAGGCACCGGGCATGCGCTTCAGTTCGCACCCGTACTCGCTGTCGGCGGCGCCCCGCCCGGACATGCTGCGGATCACGGTCAAGGCGATCGGTGACCACACCTCCCGGCTGCGCGACCTCGAGCCCGGCACCAAGGTGTGGGCCGAGGGCCCGTACGGCGCGATGACCGCGCAGCGGCGCAGCCGCGGCAAGGTGCTGCTGGTCGCGGGCGGCGTCGGCATCACACCGATGCGGGCACTGTTCGAGACGCTGCCGGGCGCGTCCGGCGACATCACCCTGCTGTACCGGGCCAACACCACCCAGGACCTGGCGTTGTGGGGCGAACTCGCCAAGATCGCCGACGAGCGCGGCGCGCGGCTGATGTACGCGGTCAACAGCCCGGAAGGCGAGCGCCCCGACATCTCGGCGGAGTCCCTCCAGCGCAAGATCCCGGACATCGGCGACCACGACGTCTTCATGTGCGGGCCGCCCGGCTTCGCGCAGTCGGTCTACGAGGCACTGCGCGGCGCGGGAGTACCCGCCCGCCGTATCCATCACGAGTCGTTCGAGATGTGAGCGACGGGACACCAACGGCCCTTCAGGAGTTTGGGAAACGATGAGGAAGTCTCACCCCGTCCGGCGTGCCGTGCTCGCCGGCGCAGCCACCGTCTCCGGGATCGTGCTGCTGCTGTCCCTCAAGCCGGCCTCCGACCCGGGGTCGGCCCAGGCGGCGGGGCAGGCTCCGCCCGCGGCGGCCGGGCAGGCACCGCAGGGCGGTGTGAACGGAGCGGTCACCGGTGACGCGGCGCAGACGCAGTACGGCGCCGTGCAGGTCCGCCTGACGATGAACAACGGCAAGATCACCCAGGCCGAGGCGGTCCAGGCACCCAAGGGCGGCCGCAGCGACCAGATCACGGCCAGCTCGGTGCCGCGGCTGAACCAGGCGGTGGTCGCGGCGCAGAGCGCGGACATCGACGCGGTCTCCGGGGCGACGTACACCAGCGCCGGCTACAAGAAGTCCCTCCAGTCGGCCCTGGACAAGGCGAAGGCGTCGGGCGGGGCCCAGCAGGGGGCGGGCGGCGCGCAGACGCTGACCGGCGATGTGGCGCAGACGCAGTACGGGCCGGTGCAGGTGCGGGTGACCGTGGCCGGCGGGAAGATCACCAAGGCCGAGGCCGTCCAGGCACCCAAGGGCGGCCGCAGCGACCAGATCACCTCCTCCTCCGTCCCCCGCCTCAACCAGGCGGCCGTCGCGGCCGGAAGCGCCGACATCGACGCCGTCTCCGGAGCCACGTACACCAGCGCCGGCTACAAGAAGTCCCTCCAGTCGGCGCTGGACCAGGCCGGTGGCTGAGACGGTGGCCGACTCCGCACAGGCTCCCGCCGCGGTACGTCATGCCGAGGAGACGATGGGGACCGTCTTCTCCTTCGACGTCCGCGGCGGGGAACCGGCCGCCGTGCGTGCGGCCCTGGACGAGGCCGTGGCCGGGCTGCACCGGGTGGACGCGGTGTTCAGCACGTACCGCGAGGACAGTCAGATCTCGCGGCTGCAGCGCGGGGAAGTGAGTGTCGCGCAGTGCGATCCCGAGGTCGCCGAGGTGCTGGAACTGGCCGCGGAGGCGGAGCGGCTCAGTCACGGCTGGTTCAGCACGTCGTACCAGGGCCGCCTCGATCCGACCGGCATCGTGAAGGGCTGGGCGGTCGAACGGGCGGCGCGGCGGCTGGCGGAGGTGCCCGGGGTGTGCGGGGTGAATCTGAACGGCGGCGGCGATGTGCAGTTGCTCGGGACACCGGGTGGGCAGCGGCCGTGGCGCGTGGGGGTGTCCGACCCGTTGCGGCCGGGCGGCCTGGCGGCGGTGGTCTCGGCGGCCGGGGTGTCGGAGCTGTCCGTGGCCACGTCCGGTACGGCGGAGCGGGGAGACCACATCGTCGATCCTCGGACGGGTCGTTCCGCCGTGACGGACCTGGTCTCCGTGACGGTGGTGGGGCCCCGGCTGACGTGGGTGGACTGCTGGGCCACGGCGGCGTTCGCGATGGGGTCGCGGGAGGGGCTGGCGTGGCTGGAGTCGCTGCCGGGTGTCGAGGCACTGCTGATCACTGCCGGCGACGAGGTGCGCTGCACCGGGGGGTTGGCGGCGAGGCTGGGCTGAGCTGTGGCTGGGGGCGGGGCGTTACGCAGCCCGGCGAAACGGGGTGCCTCCCCCAAGCTCTCGGCTTCGTTCGAGCAGGGGGGACCCCCACGCCCACCCGTGCCGCCCCTAGCGGCACGCATGCCCGCAGCTCAGGGCGTAGCGGGGCGCCGCTCTCCTTGAAAGGGCGCCGCCCCTGGCAGCACGTGCCCCCAGCGGGGCCGACCCAGGGGCGCGGGGAACTGCGCGACCAGCCACAACGCACCCCCACCGCACATCCAGCCGGGGGCACACCCCTCAGGGCCGCAGGGAACTGCGCGACCAGCCGCAACCCACCCGCACCGCACATCCAGCCGGGGGCACACCCCTCAAGGCCGCAGGGAACTGCGCGACCAGCCGCAGTGCACCCGCACACGGACACCCGCCCCGCTCCCCCACGGCGCTCAGTGACCGTTCTGGGCCAGCCTCAGCAAATGGTCGGCCAGGGCCTGCCCACCCGTCGGGTCCCTGCTGATCAGCATCAGCGTGTCGTCACCCGCGATCGTCCCCAGGATGTCGTGCAGCTCGGCCTGGTCGATCGCCGAGGCCAGGAACTGCGCCGCCCCCGGAGGCGTCCGCAGGACCACGAGGTTCGCCGAGGCCTCCGCGGAGATCAGCAGCTCCTGCGAGAGCCGCCGCATCCGCTCCTCCTTCGCCGAACCGCCCAGCGGTGCCCGGGGCGTGCGGAACCCGCCCTCGCTGGGCACCGCGTAGATCAGGTCGCCGTCGGCATTGCGGATCTTCACCGCGTTCAGCTCGTCCAGGTCCCGGCTGAGCGTCGCCTGCGTGACGCTCAGCCCGTCGTCGGCGAGCAGCTTCGCCAGCTGGCTCTGCGACCGGACCGGCTGCCGGTTGAGGATGTCCACGATCCGGCGGTGGCGGGCGGTGCGGGTCTGCGGCACGGCGGGCCCGTTCGCCCCCGGCTGCTCGTTGTCCTGCGCCTGGCTCATCGTCGTCTCATTCCCCGGATCGTCCGTCCCCGCTGACTGCCTGGAGGATGCCGGGCAGCGCCCCGAGGAACGCGTCCGCCTCGTCGTCGCGGAGGTTCAGCGGCGGCATCAGCCGGACGACGTCGGGGGCGGGCGCGTTCACCAGGAATCCGGCCTCCTGAGCCGCCTGGCGCACCTGCGGCGCGAGCGGCTCGGTGAGCACGATACCCAGCAGGAGTCCCGTACCCCGGACGAAATCGATCAACGGATGGCCGAGGCCCTCGATTCCGTCCCGCAATCTCTCGCTCTGCCGCTTGACGTTCTCCAGCAACCCCTCGTTCTCGATGGTGTCGAGGACGGCGAGCCCGGCGGCGCAGGCCACGGGATTGCCACCGAAGGTCGTGCCGTGCTGGCCGGGCCGGAGCAGGTCGGCCGCGCGCCCGAAGGCGACGGTCGCGCCGAGCGGCAGCCCGCCGCCGAGCTGCTTGGCGAGGGTGACCACGTCGGGCAGGACGCCCTCATGGGCCTGGTACTCGAACCAGTGCCCGGTCCGGCCGATGCCGGTCTGCACCTCGTCCAGGACGAGGAGCGCCCCGGTCGCGGCCGTGATGGCCCGGGCCGCCTTGAGGTATCCGGCGGGCGGGACGACCACGCCGAGCTCGCCCTGGATCGGTTCCAGGATGACGAGCGCGGTCTCGTCCGTCACCGCCGCGGCCAGGGCCTGCGCGTCTCCGAACGGCACGTGCGTGACGTCGCCGGGCAGCGGCAGGAACGGTTCGCGCTTGCCGGCCTGGCCGGTGAGCGCCAGGGCGCCCATGGTCCGCCCGTGGAAGGCGCCCTCGGTGGCGACGATGTGGGTCCGGCCGGTCAGCCGGCCGATCTTGAAGGCGGCCTCGTTGGCCTCGGCGCCGGAGTTGCAGAAGAAGACCTTGCCGTCCCGGCCGAACAGGGTGAGCAGCCGTTCGGCGAGGGCGACGGTCGGCTCGGCCATGAAGAAGTTGGAGATGTGGCCCAGGGAGCCGATCTGCCGGGTGACGGCCTCGACGACCGCCGGGTGGGCGTGGCCGAGGGCGTTGGTGGCGATGCCGCCGACGAAGTCGAGGTACGCGTTGCCGTCGGCGTCCCACACCTGGGTGCCCGCGCCGCGTGCCAGGGGCAGCAGCGGGGTGCCGTAGTTGTTCATGAGCGCGCCCTGCCACCGCTCGGCGTACTCCTGGTGGGCGGTCATGCGGCGTCCCCCTCCTGCTCGTCGGGCACGACCATCGTGCCGATGCCCTCGTCGGTGAAGATCTCCAGCAGGATCGAGTGCTGGACCCGGCCGTCGATGACGCGGGCGGTGGTGACGCCGTTGCGTACGGCGTGCAGGCAGCCCTCCATCTTCGGCACCATGCCGGACGACAGGTCCGGCAGCAGCCGCTCCAGCTCGGCGGCGGTGAGGCGGCTGATCACCTCGTCGCTGTGCGGCCAGTCCTCGTAAAGGCCCTCGACGTCCGTGAGGACCATGAGGGTTTCGGCGTCCAGTGCAGCAGCGAGTGCCGCAGCCGCCGTATCAGCATTGACGTTGTAGACATGTCCGTCGTCCTGGCTCCGGGCGATCGAGGAGACGACCGGGATGCGGCCGTCGGCGAGCAGGGCCTCGATCGCGCCGGTGTCGATCGCGGTGATCTCGCCCACCCGCCCGATGTCGACCAGCTCGCCGTCGATCTCGGGCTGGTGCTTGGTGGCGGTGATGGTGTGGGCGTCCTCGCCGGTCAGGCCCACGGCGAGCGGCCCGTGCTGGTTGAGCAGCCCGACCAGTTCCCGCTGGACCTGCCCGGCCAGCACCATTCGTACGACGTCCATGGCGTCCTCGGTGGTCACCCGCAGGCCGGCCTTGAACTCGCTGACGATGCCGTGCTGGTCGAGGGCGGCGCTGATCTGCGGGCCGCCGCCGTGCACGACGACGGGCTTGAGGCCGGCGTGGTGCAGGAACACCACGTCCTGGGCGAAGGCGGCCTTGAGGTCCTCGTCGATCATGGCGTTGCCGCCGAACTTGATGACGACCGTCTTGCCGTTGTGCCGGACCAGCCAGGGCAGGGCCTCGATGAGGATCTGCGCCTTGGGCAGCGCGGTGTGCTTGCGGGTCGGAGTGCTCATGAGCTGTAGGCGCTGTTCTCGTGGACGTAGTCGGCGGTGAGGTCGTTGGTCCAGATGGTGGCGGTCTCGGACCCGGCGGCGAGGTCGGCGACGATGTGCACCTCGCGGTAGCGCATGTCGACCTTGTCGCGGTCCTCGCCCACGCCGCCGTTCTTGCAGACCCACACGCCGTTGATGGCGACGTTCAGCCGGTCCGGCTCGAAGGCCGCCTGCGTGGTGCCGATCGCGGACAGCACGCGGCCCCAGTTGGGGTCCTCGCCGTGGATGGCGCACTTGAGGAGGTTGTTGCGGGCGATGGAGCGGCCCACCTCGACGGCGTCGTCCTCGGTCGCGGCGCCCACCACCTCGATCTTGATGTCCTTGCTGGCGCCCTCGGCGTCCCGGATGAGCTGCTGTCCGAGGTCGTCGCAGACCTGCCGCACGGCCTCGGCGAACTCCTCGTACTCCGGGGTGACTCCGGCGGAGCCGGAGGCGAGCAGCAGCACGGTGTCGTTGGTGGACATGCAGCCGTCGGAGTCGACCCGGTCGAAGGTCGTGCGGGTGGCGGCGCGCAGGGCCTTGTCCAGGACGTCGTTCTCCAGGGCAGCGTCGGTGGTGAGGACGACGAGCATGGTGGCGAGGCCGGGGGCGAGCATGCCCGCGCCCTTGGCCATGCCGCCGACCGTCCAGCCGTCCCGGGTGACGACGGACGTCTTGTGGACGGTGTCGGTGGTCTTGATGGCGATGGCGGCCTTCTCCCCGCCGTGCTCGCTCAGGGACCCGGCGGCCGTCTCGATGCCCGGGAGCAGCTTGTCCATGGGGAGCAGGACGCCGATGAGGCCGGTGGAGCAGACGGCCACCTCGATGGCGCCCCGGCCGAGGACCTCGGCGGCCTTCTCGGCGGTCGCGTGGGTGTCCTGGAAGCCCTTGGGGCCCGTACAGGCGTTGGCGCCGCCGGAGTTGAGGACGACGGCGGACACCTGGCCGCTCTTCAGTACCTGCTCGGACCACAGGACCGGGGCGGCCTTCACTCGGTTGGAGGTGAAGACGCCCGCGGCGGCGCGGCGGGGGCCGGTGTTGACCACGAGGGCCAGGTCGGGGTTGCCGTTCTCCTTGATCCCGGCGGCGATGCCCGCCGCCGTGAATCCCTTTGCTGCCGTCACACTCACGGCGCAACTCCGATCGTCGTCAGTCCGGTGGTCTCGTCGAGACCCAGGGCGATGTTCATGCTCTGGACGGCACCGCCCGCGGTGCCCTTGGTGAGGTTGTCGATGGCGCTGATCACGATGATCCGCCCGGCGTCCGCGTCGTACGCGACCTGCACCTGAACGGCGTTCGAACCGTGGACGGACGCCGTGGCGGGCCACTGGCCCTCGGGGAGCAGGTGCACGAACGGTTCGTCGGCGAAGGCCTTGTCGTAGGCGGCGCGCAGCGACTCGCCCGTGACGCCGTCGGCGGCCTTGGCGCTGCACGTGGCGAGGATGCCGCGGGGCATCGGCGCGAGGGTCGGCGTGAAGGACACGGAGACCGGCTTCCCCGCCGCCGCGCTGAGGTTCTGGGTGATCTCGGGGGTGTGCCGGTGCACGCCGCCGACTCCGTAGGGGGACATCGACCCCATGACCTCGCTGCCCAGCAGATGCGGCTTGGGCGCCTTGCCCGCGCCGGAGGTGCCGGACGCGGCGACGATCACGGCCTCGGGTTCGGCCAGGCCCGCCGCGTACGCGGGGAAGAGGGCGAGGGAGACGGCGGTGGGGTAGCACCCGGGTACCGCGACGCGCTTGGACCCCTCCAGCGCGGCGCGGGCGCCCGGCAGTTCGGGGAGGCCGTAGGGCCAGGTGCCGGCGTGCGGGGAGCCGTAGAACCGCTCCCAGGCGGCGGCGTCCGTCAGGCGGAAGTCGGCGCCCATGTCGATCACGAGCACGTCCGGGCCGAGCTGCTCGGCGACGGCGGCCGACTGGCCGTGCGGCAGCGCGAGGAAGACGACGTCGTGGCCGGTGAGCACGTCCGGGGTGGTCTCCTGGAGGACCTGGTCGGCCAGGGGCAGCAGGTGCGGCTGGAGCGCACCGAGCCTCTGTCCCGCGTTCGAGTTGCCGGTCAGGGCACCGATCTCGACCTCGGGGTGGGTCAGGAGCAGACGCAGCAGTTCCCCGCCCGCATATCCGCTCGCTCCGGCCACTGCCGCACGCACCGCCATGGAACCTCCTCCTTAGAGGGCATGACTATACGTTTCGCTGCACGTTTATGCAATCCCATGCAGGGGTGGCGCGCTCGCCGCTGCCGGTCCGGGAATCCGGCTTTGTCCTGACCATGACCACAGGTTAAGGTCCGCGGGCGCATCTCCGGGACGACGGTGGGTGGGGGAACATGACCGGGGAGATCGACGCGCCCGTGACGAGCGCGAACGCGCGGGGCAGGCGCTCGCGGCGGTGGCACTGGTGGGGCGCTCGGTGCCGGCTTCTGGGGTCTCGCGCGGACGTCGTCCGAGGAGAGCAGCGAGCCGAGGCCGGCCGCCTGCCCCGAGGGCGGGACCCTCGCCGCGAAGGGCAGGCACCTCTCCGGCGCGCAGCTGTGCGAGGCGCTGAACCGGTCCGACCTGGCCGCCCTGCTGGGCACGCCGGCGGAGATCGCGAAGACGGCCTCCGGCAGCGGCAGTTCCATCGGGAAGATCGCCACCCCGCAGGCTCAGGTCGCGTTCGAGACGTTCGCCGTGACGCTCTCGGCGACCTACGACGGCCTTGCGGTGGCCGGCTCGGAAACGCTGCTCGGGAGGGACGCCGCTCCGCAGAAGGTGCTGGGCCGACCGGGGGTGCTCTACCCGACCCGCACCATCAGCATCAGTTTCCGGCTCCACGGCGAGGACGTCGACAGCTGGCCCCGGCGTTCCGGCCCGGGCCGTGACCGTGGCACGGGACGCGGAGGACCGCGGGGGCTGCCTCGACGTCACCCTGTGGCGCGCGGACGGAGTGGTGCCGGACGACGCGGTGCTGCCGCGGGTCGCGGAGAAGGTGCTGCCGACGGTCCCCGGACGGAAGTCGGGCAGGTGACACGCACGCGGTGACGGCACTGCCGACGGCCCCGCCCATGGTTCCGGCCGCACGCGGTGACGGCGCCGCGCGGCCACCGTCCCGGGGACGGTGGCCGCGCGGCGGGATGTCACCTCTGTTTGATCCGCAGGAACGTCACGGAGTGGGCGGGGAAGGTGTAGGTGAACTTCTTCGCCACCCCGCGGAACGTGGACGTCACCGGCGTCACCGGGGTGTCCGTCTCGGTGTTCACGGCGTCCTCGTCGGCGGCCAGCGTGGTGACGCGGGCGGTGGACGCGACCTTCGTGCCGCCCAGGTCGACGGCCGTGCGGGCCTCGGCCGCCTGGGCGTTGACGACCTTGACGATCAGGTCCCCGGACTTGGCGTCCTCGGTGACGACCTGGCGGAACGGCTCGGCCGGCTTGTCGTCGGTGAAGCTGCCCCACTCCTTGCCGTCGAGGAACAGGGTGACCTGGCGGCCGCGTACCTTGATGTGGATGTCGTAGGCCCGGCCGGTCTCGATCGAGCCGGCCTTCGCCATCAGGGTGCTCTTGCCCCCGTCGACGGCCTGCTCGACCGCGGACCGGGTGTTGTTCCAGCCGCCCAGGTTCCACCAGTGGTAGGTGCCGGTGTCCTGCACGCCGAAGGCGACGAGGAAGCCCTCCTTGCCGGACATCTTGGTGGCCTTCACCCGCAGGTCGTAGTCCTTCCAGGCGGGGTCGCCCGCCGTCACCATGGTGTTCTCGGCGGCGGTGTCGGTCTGGACGTACTGGCCGTCCCGGATGCTCCAGCTGCCCGTCCCGGTGTGCTTCCACTGCGCGGCGTCACCGGAGAAGTCGTCGCTCAGCAGGGTCGAGCCGTCGGCCGAGGTGACCTTCACGTCGTCGTACGCGGCGCCGGTCGCCCACGTCGACAGGCCGACGGCACCGGTGATGGGCCCGCTCACGTTCGGCGTGGTCGTGGCCCTCGAGGGCACGACACGGTCGCCGACGTTGTTCATGAACAGCTTCTGGACCTCGTAGTCGGCCGAGTTCCAGGAGGCCCGGTTGTTGAACCAGATCAGGTCCGGCCGCCACTGCACGTAGTCCTCGTTGGCGAGCAACGGGGCGTAGGAGGCGAGCTTGACGACGTCGGCGTTGCGCTCCAGGCCGGTCATGAAGGCGGCTTCGGACAGGCCGTTCTGCCAGGCGTTGCCCTGGGAGGCGTACTCACCGAGGAAGACCTTGGGACCGTTCCTGTCGTAGGAGTCGTAGCGGTCGTTGTTCCGCAGGAACCAGTTCGGGCTGTTGTAGTAGTGCTCGTCGACCATGTCCACCTTCGCGTCGCGGTTGAGCCGCCAGGCGGTGTCGAAGGTGGAACCCGAGTCGTCGGGGCCCGAGTTGGAGATGACGGTGATGTCCGGGTACTTCGCCTCGACAGCGGCCCGGAACTGCTGGAAGCGGGCGAAGAACTCCTCGGGGAGGTTCTCCTCGTTGCCGACCTCGATGTGGGTCAGGTGGAAGGGCCTGGGGTGGCCCATCCGCGCGCGGACCTTGCCCCACTCGGAGGTCGCCGGGCCGTTGGCGAACTCGATCAGGTCGAGGGTGTCCTGGATGTGCCGCCCGAGCAGCGCGTCGTCGTCGACGGCCTTGTTCTGGCCGCAGCCGGTGACCAGGGCGGGGACGACGGGCAGCGGCATGGCGCCGATGTCCTCGGAGAAGCGGAAGTACTCGTAGTAGCCGAGGCCGTAGCTCTGGTTGTAGCCCCAGAAGTTGGCGTTGGTGGCGCGTTCCTCGACCGGGCCTATGGTGTCCTTCCACTGGTAGCTGCGCTTGCGCTGCCAGTTCGAAGCCCCGCTGTAGTCCTGCATGGAGCCGGTGTTGACCAGGCAGCCGCCGGGGAAGCGCACGAAGCCCGGCTTCAGCGCGGCGATCTTCTCGGCGAGGTCCTTGCGCAGGCCGTTCGGCTGGTTCTTGTACGTCTCGCGCGGGAACAGCGACACCTCGTCGAGGGCGGCGGCATTCGCCGAGGCGACGGCGAGCCGGCCGCGGTTGCTCGTGCGGGTCGCGGTGAACGTGGCCTTGTACGTGGCCCAGCCGCCCTGCACGGCGACCTGGCGGGCGGTGGCCAGGCTGCCGGAGGCGTCCTTCAGGGAGACGGTGAGGGTGCTGCCGCTCGCGGCGCGGGCCCACACCGAGAAGTCGTAGCGCTTGCCCTGCTCGACGCGGATGCCGGTGTTGTAGCCGGAGTTCGTGACGGACGAACCGGCGCCCAGGGAGAGGTAGGTGCGGTTGCGCTCGTTGAGGCGGCCGGCGTCGTTCAGGACCTGGGCGGTGCCGCCGGCCGTCCACGAGGTCAGGGGCGTGTAGGAGCCGTTGTCGACGGTGGAGTACTCGAAGGACCGGTTCTGCACGAGCTCGGCGTAGAGACCGCCGTCGGCGGCGCGGTTGATGTCCTCGAAGAAGACGCCGTACATCGTGTCGTCGATCTTCGCGCCCCGGGCGGACGGGTCGACGGTGATCGCGTAGTCGGTCACGTCCTCGGCGTGTGCTGGAGCCGGTGCGAGGGCTGCCGCCGTCAGGAGGGCGGTGGTCGTGAGACCCCGTCTCCCTCGGGTGCGGGCGTCGGTGCGTGGCATGGATACTCCGCGGCTCTCTGCTAGAGGTGTTCGAAATATCAGACATTGGTCAGCACTTCGAACGGCAAGATAGGGAGGGGGCGGATGCGCGTCAATGGGCCGCACACGACGGCCGGCACGGAGAGCGAGGCAGGATGGGCGAGTTCTGGCCGGTACCGGACGTACTGGCGTATCTCGCCGGGCGTTGGAGCGTGTCGCGGTCGGTGCGGGATCTGGCGAGCGGCGCGGACGGGGAGTTCACCGGAACCACCGAGTTCCGTGCGGAGGAGGAGACGCCCGGCGGGCTGCTGCACCACGAGTCCGGCACCTTCGTCTGGCAGGGCGTCGCCCGGCCCGCGGAGCGCACCCTGCGGTTCCTGCGGGGCCCGGGCGGCACGGCGGAGGTGCGGTTCGCCGACGGGCGGCCGTTCCACGACCTGGACCTGACGTCCGGACGGCACGTCGCCGACCATCCCTGCTCGGCGGACCTCTACCGCGGCGAGTTCACCGTCCGCGACAGCGACCACTGGCGGACGGTGTGGCGCGTCCGGGGTCCCGCCAAGGACCTGGTCCTGCGGACCGACTACGCGCGCGAGGGCTGAGCCGGCACCCCGTCCAGGCGCAGGTTCCAGCGGCCCGCCCGGCCCGTGACGGCGGTCGTCGACAGCGGGCGGACGTCGATGTTCCAGTACGTCGACGGCGGTGCCTTCAGGGCGTACACCAGGGCCGCCCGGATCACGGAGGGCTCCGCCACCGCCACCACCCGGCAGCCGTCCTCGACGGGCCGGGTGTCCAGCCAGCCGCCGACGCGGGTGATGAAGTCGACCAGCGACTCACCCCCGTGCGGGGTGGCGCGGGGGTCCGCCAGCCAGGCGTCGACGGCGTCCGGCTCCCGGGCCATCGCCTCGCCCAGGGTCAGCCCGCGCCACCGGCCCATGTCGCAGTCGCGCAGGCCGAGCTGCACCAGCGGCGCGTACCCGAGGCCCTCCCCCGTCGCCCGGCTGCGCGGGGTCGGCGAGCAGTAGCGCAGTTCGGCCGCGGCGAGCGGCAGCAGGTCCCGGGCGACGCGCTCCACCTCGCCCCAGCCGGCCTGGTCCAGCGGCCGGTCGTCCTCGAAACGCTCGGCGAGCAGCGGAGAGCTGCGCGCGGCGGCGACGAAGGTGACCCGAAGTGGCATGCGGTGATGGTGAGCGCAGCAAGTGCGCAGGTCAAGAGGCGTCACCTACGCGTTACCGAGGGTGCCGCGACCCTCACTGGTGGAAGATGAGCGCCATCCAGTGCTCGGGGCGCTCCAGCGGGGCGAACCCGATCTTCTCGTAGACCCCGTGTGCGTCATGGGTGGCGAGCAGCACCCGCCGCACCCCGTACGACCGCGTCTCGTCCCGCACGGCGGCCACGAGAGCGCTTCCGACCCCCTTGCCGCGCACCGACGGATCGACGTACACGTCACACAGCCACGCGAAGGTCGCCCGGTCGGTGATCACCCGGGCGTAGGCGACCTGCTCCCCCGAGACCGTGTCGAACACCCCGAAGTTGAGCGACCCGTCGATCGCCAGGTCCTGCTTCTCCCGGGGGCGCCCCAGTGCCCAGTAGGCGTCGGTGGACAGCCAGTGGTGCACGCGCTCACGGTCGACGCGGGCGGGGTCGGTGGAGATCTCGTAGCCCTCGGGCAGGCTCGGTGTGTCGGTCATGCCGGCGATGCTCGCAGGCCGCCGGAGGGCGCGTCGAGCGGTTATCCCAGCACCTCGTCACAGGCCGACCGCAGCCGCCGTACGCCCTCCGCGATCTCCCCGGTCCCGGCGACCGCCGCGAAGCTCAGCCGGACGTGCGCGGCCGGTGGTTCGGCGCTGAAGTAGGGCCGGCCGGGTGCGAGGGCGACACCGGCGCGCAGGGCCGCGGAGGTGAGGGCCGACTCGTCCGTGCCGTCGGGCAGGCGGGGCCACAGGTGGTAGCCGCCGGACGGGACGCGGGGCAGGACGAACTCGGGCAGGTGCAGGGCGAGGGCGCCGGTCATCGCGTCCCGGCGGGCCTTCAGTTCGGCGGAGACGGCCAGCAGGTGGCGCGGCCAGGCGGGCGAGCCGACGAGTTCGAGGGCGGCCTCCTGGAGGGGGCGCGGCACGAAGAACGTGTCGACGACCTGGATGGCGCGCAGCCGTTCCAGGACCGGCCCGCGGGCGGCCAGGGCACTGACCCGGAAGCTCGGCGAGGTCGCCTTGGTCAGGGAGGAGACGTGGACGACGACGCCGTCGGGGTCGTCGGCGGCCAGCGGGCGCGGCAGCGGCCCCGCGTCCTCGTGCACCAGCCGCCGCACGAAGTCGTCCTCGACGACGAACGCGCCCGCTTCCCGGGCGGTGCGCAGCACCTCGGCGCGCCGCTCGGGCGCGAGCACGGCGCCGGTGGGGTTCTGGAAGAGCGGCTGGCAGACGAAGGCGGGGGCGCCGGTGGCGCGGAACGCGTCCGCGAGCAGCTCCGGCCGCACGCCGTCGGTGTCCACGGGGACGGGCACCGGGCGCAGCCCCGCGGCGCGGGCGATGGCGAGCATGCCCGGGTAGGTCGGGGACTCGACCAGGACGGGCGCGCCGGGCGGGGCGAGGGCGCGCAGGGCGGTGGTGAGCGCGGACTGCCCGCCCGCGGTGATCAGCACCTCGGCGGCCGTGACCGGGCCGCCGATGCCCCGCGCGAACCATTCACGCAGCTCCGGAAGCCCCTCCATGGGCGGTCGTCCCCAGGCGCCGGGGCGGCGTCCGGCCCGCGACAGGGCGGCGGCCATCGCCCGCTCGGGCTGCAGGGACGGGTGCAGGTAGCCGCCGTTGAACTCGATGACGCCGGGGGGTGGGGCGGCCAGTGACGCCAGCACCCCGGAGGCGTCCACGGA
The DNA here is from genome assembly GCF_021474405.1 of [Streptosporangium] indianense. Lineage (GTDB taxonomy): Bacteria > Actinomycetota > Actinomycetes > Streptomycetales > Streptomycetaceae > Streptomyces > Streptomyces indiaensis. Next base: position 19,394 of record NZ_JAKEIO010000043.1, on the reverse strand, counting down.
GCGCGGCACGAGGTCGGCGGTGCCGTCCGCGCTGAGCGCGACCTCCTGCCAGGAGGTGTCGCCCGCGGGCGCCGGTGCCGTCCGGGTCCGCGCGCGGAACGCGCCCGCGCCGGGCCGGGTGACCACCAGCCCTTCGGCGGCGAGCTGGGCCAGGGCCCGGGACACCGTCACCGGGCTCACCCGGAACCGCTCGACCAGAGCCCGACTCGACGGGAGCTTTCCACCGGGTGAGTAGCGGTCGAGCTCCCGCCGCAGCTGTTCCGCCAGTTCAGCCACACTGCTACGCTCTTGCATGAGAGCACAGAGTAGCGCTACTGCGGCACCTGCGATAGCAGTCGCCACCCCGGGTCCGGAGAGCCGCGGCTTCGGCACCCTCCAGGCGGCCCTCGGCGTGGTCGCCTTCTCGCTCACGTTCCCCGCCACGGCCTGGGGACTGGAAGGCTTCGGCCCCTGGTCCCTGGTCGCCGTGCGCAGCGTGCTGGCCGCGGTGATCGCGGGCGCCGCCCTCCTGGCGTTGCGGGTGCCCCTGCCCGTCCGGCGGCACCGGCCGGGCCTCGCGGTGGTCGGAGGCGGTGTCGTCCTCGGCTTCCCCCTGCTGACCACGCTGGCGCTGGAGACCTCCACCACCGCGCACGCCGCCGTCGTGGTCGGTCTGCTCCCCCTCACCACGGCGCTCTTCTCGGCTCTGCGCGTCGGCACCCGGCCCTCGCGCACGTTCTGGTTCGCCGCCCTCGCGGGTGCGGCGGCCGTGCTGGCCTTCACCGTGCAGCAGAGCGGCGGCGCCCTGACCACCGCCGACCTGTATCTGTTCGCCGCGCTGCTGGTCTGCGCGGCCGGTTACACCGAGGGCGGCCGGCTGGCCCGGGTCATGCCGGGCTGGCAGGTGATCGGCTGGGCGCTGGTGCTGTGTCTGCCGCTGACCGTGCCGGTCGCCGCGTTCGCCCTGGTACACGAGCCCGTGCAGCTGACCGCGCACAGCGTCACCGGCCTGCTCTGGGTCGCGGCGGGCTCGCAGTTCGTGGGGCTGGTCGTCTGGTACCGCGGCATGGCGGCCATCGGCATCCCCAAGGCGAGCCAGTTGCAGCTCGCCCAGCCGCTGCTCACACTGGTGTGGTCGGTGCTGCTGCTGGGCGAGCGCCTCACGGTCGCCGCCCCGTTGACGGCAGCGGCGGTGCTGGTCTGCATCGCCGTCACACAGCGATCACGCGGCTGAGCGGGAGCGCGCACGGCCCCTGCCGGCAGGCGCCCCGCGCCGTAGACTCGGAGGCCACGGACCGCTGCTCCGCACTTCGTGAGGAGGCCCCAGATGCGCGCAACCGTGGGCGACCAGCTTGTCCAGCACGGCAGGGTGGTCGGTCAGCACGACAAGATCGGCGAGATCGTCGAAGTGCTCGGCCAGGAGGGCAACCCCCCGTACCGCGTCCGCTTCGAGGACGGGCACGAAGGCGTCTGCTCCCCAGGCCCCGACACGGAGATCCGGCACCGGGAGACCACCACCGGACCGTAACGCGGTGCGATCACCACCGGGTCGTGACCCGGCGCGGGAGCGGCGGCGGCCGCTCCTGTTCGTCGGCCGCTCGGCGCGGCGCGGCACCGGCTGCGCGTCCCGCCCGTCCTGGTCGGCCGCTCAGCGCGGCGGTGGCGCCGGCTGCCCGTAGTGGTCGGTGACGACCCGCGCCATCGCCCCGATCCGGTCGGCCGCCACGTCCTTCGCTGCGAAGTAGACGTGTCCGCGCACCTGCGGGTACTCCCCGGCCAGCGTCAGATGCCGGGACAGCTCGCCCGTCTGCTGCCACGCCGCGGGCTGCGCCGGGTCACCGGCCTTGTACAGCGCCTCCCCCACGTAGAGCTGGGTCGGGCTGTCGCGCGCGACCTCCGCCCACCAGGGCACCAGCTTGGCGTAGTCGGCCGCGGCGAAGCCGATGTTCCAGTACAGCTGCGGGACGACGTAGTCGATCCAGCCCTCCCGCACCCATTTCCGGGTGTCCGCGTACAGGTCGTCGTAGGTCTGCACACCGGCCCGGGTGTCCGAACCGGCCGGGTCCGTCGAGGCGTTGCGCCACACGCCGAACGGGCTGATGCCGAAGCGGGTGCCCGGCCGGACCTCCCGCACCCGGTCCGCCGTCTCGCGCACCAGCCGGTCGATGTTGTCCCGCCGCCAGGCGGCCCGGTCCGGGAAGCCGCCGCCGTGCTCGTCGTAGGCGGCGGCGTCGTCGAAGGTCTGCCCGGCCACGGGGTACGGGTAGAAGTAGTCGTCGAAGTGGACGCCGTCCACGGGGTACTTCGCCACCGCGTCGAGCATCGCGTCCTCGACGAAGGCACGGACCTCGGGCAGCCCCGGGTTGTAGAAGAGCTTCCCGCCGTACGTCACCACCCAGTCCGGGTGCCGGCGCGCCGGGTGGGAGGGCGCGAGCCGGGACGGGTCGGCGTGGACGGCGATCCGGTACGGGTTGAACCACGCGTGCAGCTGGAGACCCCGGGCATGCGCCTCCTCGACGGCCGTGCCCAGCGGGTCCCAGCCGGGGTCCTTGCCCTGGGTGCCGGTGAGGTACTGCGACCACGGCTCGTACAGCGAGGGCCACAGCGCGTCGGCCGTCGGCCGGACCTGGAAGAACACGGTGTTGAGCCGGTTGCGGACCGCCGTGTCGAGGTGGGTGAGCAGTTCGGTCCGCTGCCGGGACGCGGACAGTCCGGCCTTGGACGGCCAGTCGCGGTTGGCCACGGACGCGATCCAGACACCCCGCATCTCGGGATCCGGCACCCCTCCCCCGCGTCCGGACGCGGCCGACGCCCGGGGCATCACCGTGAAAGCCGACAGCGCCGCGACCGCGAACGCCCTGCGTGAGACTCGTCCCATCCGGATGCCCCAAAAAGCCGCGGATCCGCCCGGTCGCGGAACACTCCGGGGCCAGCATGCCCGAAGCGGACCCGCCCCCCGCGATCGATCATCGATACTTCGGAGTAACGTGCACGAACGGAGCAGGCGCCGAGACCCGGCCGGTCTGCCCGGACGTAGATCAGCAGCGAAAGGGACGATGTGACGGACATCCCAGCGGGAGACATTGCACGCGTCGGTGTCGTGGGCTGCGGTCAGATGGGCGCGGGAATCGCCGAGGTGTGCGCCCGGGCCGGCCTGGACGTCATGGTTGCCGAGACCACCGGCGAGGCCCTGGAGATCGGCCGCACCCGGCTGTTCACCTCCCTGGCCAAGGCAGCGGAGCGCGGCAAGATCACCGAGGAGGAGCAGGAGGCCACGCTGGCCCGCCTGAGCTTCACCACGGACCTCGGCGAGTTCGCCGACCGTGACCTGGTGATCGAGGCCGTGGTCGAGAACGAGCAGGTCAAGACCGAGATCTTCCAGGTGCTCGACCAGGTCGTGACCCGGCCGGACGCCATCCTGGCCTCCAACACCTCCTCCATCCCACTGGTGAAGCTGGCGGTGGCGACGTCGCGGCCCGACCAGGTCATCGGCATCCACTTCTTCAACCCGGCCCCGGTGCAGAAGCTCGTCGAGCTGATCCCGGCGCTGACCACCTCCGAGGGCACGATCAGCCGCGCCCAGCTCTTCACCGAGAAGCTGCTCGGCAAGCACGCGATCCGCGCCCAGGACCGCTCCGGCTTCGTGGTCAACGCGCTGCTGATCCCGTATCTGCTCTCCGCGATCCGGATGTTCGAGACGGGCATCGCCAGCCGCGAGGACATCGACAACGGCATGGAGATGGGCTGCGCCCACCCGATGGGCCCCCTGAAGCTGTCCGACCTGATCGGCCTGGACACGGTCGCCTCGGTCGCGCAGTCCATGTACGAGGAGTACAAGGAGCCCCTGTACGCCGCTCCCCCGCTCCTGCAGCGCATGGTCGACGCGGGCCGGCTGGGCCGCAAGACGGGCTCGGGCTTCTACACATACGCCTGACCGACCGGCTGACACGGCCATCTCAACGCCGCCGCTCCTCCGGCCACGGCCGGAACCGGCGGCGTCCCCATTCCGCCGCCTGCTCGTTCATGCGCCGGCGCAGCCAGCCCATCCAGAGGGCGAGCGGTGTGACCACGAGCGCGATCAGCAGCGCCGTGTCCCACTCCTCCACGGAGGAGAAGCGGAGCATCACGACCACCAGTGCGTAGAGCGCCAGCGTGCAGGCCGCGTTCTTCTGCCCCTTCGTCATGACGTTCCGGGTACCCGTCGCGGCCGGTCACGGACGGTCAGATTTCGGCCAAGTGGCGGGCCCGGCACCGGGACGGGTGCCGGGCCCGCGGCATTCACACACCGTGTGCGCGGCGGGTTCGCATATGCCCTACGCACACTCTCCCCAGGCGCCCACCAGGCGAGTTGACTCCACATGCGCATGCAAGGGATGTGAAACGACTACGGAAAGGAGCGGACTCGTGACCGCCGATCCCGAGCATCCCGTCGTCCATGGAGAACTCGCAGAGTTACGACGCCGCCTCGATGTGGCGTACGCCCGCGTCGAGGGCGGACTGGCTCTGCTCAGCCACCGCACCGAGGAGACCGCCAAGGAACTCGACGAGCTCAACACCCGGATCAACTCGCTGGAACACGCGCGCTGGCCGCTGCCCGCGGTCGCCGCCCTCACCGCCGTGGGTGCCCTCGTCGTGACGATCTGGCAGGCACTGGGGCGCTAGGGCAACACGTCCTGACCGAGCCTGAGATGGTGCAGCAGGAGTAACGCGGCCGCCATGTTGGCGGCCGGGACCTCGCCGCGGGCGACCATGTCGGGGACGAGCTTGAGGGGCACCCATTCCCGGCGGTCCGACTCGAAGTCGTCCACGGGGTGCCCGACGTACTCGCCCTCGTCGGCCCAGTACACGTGGTGCCGGGCGTCGGTGAGCCCGTTGGACGGCTCCACGCTCATGAGGTGGCGCAGGGGTCCCGGCCGCCAGCCGGTCTCCTCCTCCAGTTCCCTGGCGGCCGCGCGGGCGATGTCCTCGCCGTCCTCGACCACCCCGGCCGCGAGTTCCCACCCCCAGCTGTCGGTGATGAAGCGGTGCCGCCAGAGCAGCAGCACCTCGTTGGCCTCGTTGACGACCGTGGCCACCGCAACGGGCCGCAGCCGTATGAGGAAGTGGTCCAGATGCCTGCCGTCGGGCAGTTCGACATCCGCGAGATTGACGCTGAACCAGCGGTTTGAGTACACAGTTTGTTCGTTGTGTTTCGTCCACTGCACGGTTCTGCCACCTTCCGTCGAGTAAGGGGCAATATCGCAGCAGGGACGGACTGGCAGCAGGCGCACGGCAAGCGCCTCGGAGCGACACGGGCACCACTGCCCGGATCTACAACGGTACGCGCAAGGCCCCGTCGATGAGTTCGGCCGCCTCGGCCGTGCCCGCGCAGCCGCTGCGCACCAGGTGCTCCCGCACCGCGCGCAGCCGGTCGCGCAGCCGCTGGGACTCCATGCCCCGGGCCTGCTCGGCCATCTGCACCGCGATGGCCACCGCCTTGTCGGCGTTGCCCTGCCGCAGTTCGATGGTGCTGAGCATCGCCAGCCGGTGCACCCGGCCGCGGTCGTGCGCCGGGTTGTCCACGGCGGCCGCGGCGTGCTCGCCGGCGGCCGCGATCTCCCCGAGGCTCAACAGCGCCTCCGCCACCTGCACGTTCACCAGCCCGGGCTGGACATACCCGGTCTCGTCGGGCTCGTAGCCGCGCCGGATGCGCTCGGCGGCCTGCTCGGCCCGCCGGATGCAGGACAGGGCGCTGCCGCCGTCGCCGAGATGCGCGTACGCCTTGGCCTGCATCGCGTACAGGTCGGAGGCGAGCGCCGGGGTGATGTGCTTGCCCGCGGCCCGCAGCGCGGCCTCCGCGAAGGCCACCGACTGCCGGTACTCCCGCATGAACAGCGACTGGTTGACGAGCAGGGCGATCACGTACGCCCCGAGCCCCCGGTCGCCGCTGGCCTTGGCCAGCCGCAGCGCCTGGTGGAAGTAGCGCTGGGCGAGCCCGTGGGCGTCGGAGTCGTAGGCGCAGATGCCGGCGACCGCCACCAACCCGCCTGTAGCCCGGTGCAGTTGACGGCCCGTCTGGTCGGTGTAGCTGCCGCGCAGCAGCGGGGCGGCCTCGGCGTTGAGGAAGCCGACGATCCGGGCCCGGGTCGCGATACCCCCGGCCTTGCGATACATCTGCTCGTAGTGCGCGCGGGCGGCCCGCAGCATCTCCAAGTCGCCCGTGGTGACGCGGTGTCTGCCGCCGCGTGAGACGTCCACGTCCTCGGGCGGGTTCTCCCATTCCCACACCGGCATCACGGCGGGGGTGCCGGTGAGCGCGGGCGCGCCCAGGATGTGCGGACGCTGTTGCTGGTCGGAGCGCCACAGGGCGGTGGCCCGTTCGACGAACCCGGACAGGGAGCCGGTGTGCGGTGCGGACGGCTCGCCGGGTACGCCGAGGCCGATGTCGTCGAGGGTGACGGGTCGTTGCAGCCGGGCGGCGAGCACCTCGCAGATCAGGTCGGGCACCTGGCCGCGAGGGCGCTGCCCCTTCAACCACCGGGCGACGGCGGTGTGTTCGTATCGCAGGGCCAGGCCACGGGCCCGCCCTGCCTGGTTGACGTGTGCGGCCAGCCCCGCGTGCGAGATCCCGGCTTCGTCCAGGATCGCGTCGAGCAGAGTGTTGGGCTGCATGTGGGCCCCCCGGTGGCTCGGTGCGGACAGATTAGTGGTTCCTCCTTCACACGGGGTGTGAACGGAGTGCTCGAATCCGCACGGTGTGCGCACTGTCGCTCACAGTCGCGGACCGGTTGACTGAATTGCCTCGAAAGAGGCCGGCCGGGCCGCCGGCTCCCCCTCGTACAGTGCGGCGGCCCGCTTCCGCCGTCCGCCCGGCCGCCTGCCCGACACTCCGTGGCGGGGCGGACGGCTCCGCCGGCCGTGGGTCGTGCGCCGCGGTGTCTAAGGTGCCGTCGTGGTCTGCGGGTGCGTCGTGGTCGTTCCCGCAGTTCCCCGCGCCCCCAGGTGGGCAGACCGCCCGTTCCTCAGGACGAGCAGCGCGATGTCGTCCGGCGGTGTGCCCCGGGTGTGGTGCCGCAGAGCGGCCGAGATCCTGCCGACGACGCCCTGCGAGGAGAGCGGCCCGTCCGCCGCCGCCCCCGTCAGCGCCGTCGCCAGCGGGAAGAACGCGCCATGGGAGTCCCGGGCGTCCTGCGCACCGTCCGTGAAGAGGAACAGCGCGTCATCGGACTCGAGACGGCCGAGTCCCACCGTCGGCAGAACCGGCGGCAGCGGGAAGAGGCCCAGAGGCGGATGCGGGTCGTCGGCGGCGAGTTGTTCCGCCCGCGTGCCGCTGAGCCGGTAGGGCCAGGGATGGCCGCAGTTCAGCGCGAGCATCTCGCCGTCGGGACGGATCTCCACGAGGAGCAGGGTCACGAACTCCTCGGAGGCGCTCACGGGATGCTCCTGGCGCAGATGCCTGTCCAGGGCACGTTCCAGCCGGCGCAGCACACCGCCGAGGTCCTGCTCGTCGTGCGCCGCCTCGCGGAAACAGCCGAGGACGGCGGCGACGGTCCCGAGCGCGCCGATGCCGTGCCCGCGTACGTCGCCCATCACGGCCCGGACGCCGTGCTCGGTGGCGACGACCTCGTACAGGTCGCCCCCGACCGCCGCACCCCGCTCCGCCGGCAGCTGCGCGGCGGCCACGTCCAGCCCGTCGATCCACGAGGGCAGCGGCCGCAGCAGTGCGCGCTGCGCGGCCCCGGCGATCCGGCGCACCTGCCGCAGTTCCCGCATCAGCGAGTGCCGCACATGAAGGATCAGCGCGGTCCCGACGGCGAAGAACACGGCACAGGTGAAGAGCCGCGCCAGGAGACCGGTCTCCTGGGCGAGCGGACAGACCACCTTGTACGTGACGGCCACCGCGCCCCACGCGGTGGGAAGACCGAGGCTGCGTACCCGACCCCTGACGCGGATCATGCCGATGGCCCCCCAATAGGCCCTGACACACAGAACCGGACCGGCCCGAGAAGGCCGGTCCGATTCTGTCGACAGCACGCCGGGAAAGGGGGAGATCACCCGCCTTGACCACTCAAACGAGTGAGGTGACCCGCCCCGTTTCCTGGGGGCACGGGGAACTGCGCGCCAAGCCACGGCGAAGCCGCGGCCGACGACGAAGCGCAGGCCCCCACGGCACTAACTCCGCAGCTCAGCGCCCACGCGCTCGCCCGCGAGGGCCACCGCCGCGTCCCGGGCCGCGGAAGCCTCGTCCACGGTCAGAGTCCGGTCCGACGCCCGGAACCGCAAGGCGTACGCCAGCGACTTCCGGCCCTCGCCCAGCTGCTCGGCGTTCTCGTACACGTCGAACAGCCGGATGGACTCCAGCAGCTCTCCGGCACCGTCCCGCAACGCCGCCTCGACGTCCGCGGCCGGCACGAACGCGTCGACGACCAGGGCGACATCCTGCGTGGCGACGGGGAACGCGGAGATCCGGGGCGCCGTGACCGTGGCGTCACCGGCGGTCTCCACCGCGTCCAGGTCGATCTCCATCGCGCAGGTGCGCGCGGGCAGCCCGAGGGCCTTCACGACCCGCGGGTGCAGCTCGCCCGCGTGCCCGACGACCCGCTCGGCACCGTCCACGGTGACCGCCAGCTCGGCGCACCGCCCGGGGTGCCACGGGCCGTACTGGCCCTTGCGGATGACGAGTTCGGCACCGGCCTCACGTGCGACGGACCGGGCGGCCTCGATCGCGTCGGCCCAGTCGGCCGGACGGCCCTTGCCCCACCAGCCGGCCTGCTCGCGGGCACCGGCGAGCACGACGGCGGCGTGCCGCGGCTGCTCGGGCAGCGCCGCGTTCAGCTCGGCGAGCTCCTCGTCGGTCGGACGGCGGTCGACGGGGAGGACGGCGGCGATCCGCTGCTCCTCGCGCGGGTGGAAGACCAGACCGGTCTCGAACAGCGCGAGGTCGTGCGAGCCCCGGCCGTCGTTGCGCCGCAGGGCGGTGAGCAGGCCCGGCAGCAGCGAGGTGCGCAGCGCGGGCTCCTCGTCGCTGAGCGGGTTGCTGAGCTTGACGACGCGGCGGGCCGGGTCGTCCTTCTCCAGACCGAGCTGGTCGAAGACCTGCTCGCAGATGAACGGGTAGTTCAGCGCCTCGACGTATCCGGCACCGGCCAGGGCCCGGCCGACGCGCCGGTGCAGCCGCTGCCGGTCCGTCAGACCGAGGCCGGCCGGCGGCTTGGGCAGCGTGGAGGGCAGGTTCTCGTAGCCCTCCAGCCGGATGACCTCTTCGGCGAGGTCGTTCGGGTCGGTGATGTCGGGCCGCCAGGACGGAACGGTGACGATCAGCTCGTCCTGCCCGTACACGTCGCAGCCGATCTCCTGGAGGCGGCGGACGACGGTCTCGCGCCCGTAGGCGACGCCCGCGACCTTGTCGGGGTGGTCGGCCGGGATGGTGAGGGTGCGGGGCGCGGAGGGCGCGACGACCTCGGTGACGCCGGCCTCGGCGGTGCCGCCCGCGAGCAGGACCAGCAGGTCGACAGTGCGCTGCGCGGCGGCAGCGGCGGCCTGCGGGTCCACACCGCGCTCGAAGCGCCGGGACGCCTCGGAGGACAGCTTGTGGCGGCGGGCGGTGCGCGCGATGGAGACCGCGTCGAAGTGCGCGGCCTCGATGACGACGTCCGCCGTGGCGTTCTCGACGTCCTCGTGGTCGGCGATCTCCGTGTTGGCCCCGCCCATGACACCGGCGAGCCCGATCGGGCCGCGGTCGTCGGTGATCACCAGGTCCTCGGCGTCCAGCGTGCGCTCTACACCGTCGAGGGTGGTGAGCTTCTCGCCCGCCTCGGCCCGGCGCACACCGATCGTGCCCTGGACCAGGCCGCGGTCGTAGGCGTGCAGGGGCTGGCCGAGCTCCATCATCACGTAGTTGGTGACGTCGACAGCGAGGGAGATCGGGCGCATGCCGACCTTCTGCAGCCGGCGCTGGAGCCAGATCGGGGAGCGGGCCTCGGCACTCAGACCGGTCACCGTGCGGGCGGTGAACCGGTCGCAGCCGGTGGGGTCGGAGATCTGCACCGGGTAGCCGTAGGCGTTCGGCGCGGGCACGTCGATCAGGGCCGGGTCGCGCAGCGGCAGACCGTAGGCGATGGCGGTCTCGCGGGCCACGCCGCGCAGCGACAGGCAGTAGCCGCGGTCGGGCGTGACCGCGATGTCGAGGACCTCGTCGACCAGTTCCAGCAGTTCGACGGCGTCCTTGCCGATCTCGGTCTCCGGCGGCAGGACGATGATGCCCTTGGTGCCGTCGTCGCCCATGTTCAGCTCGTCGCTGGAGCAGATCATGCCGCGGGACATCCGGCCGTAGGTCTTGCGCTCGGCGATCTGGAAGTCGCCGGGCAGGACGGCGCCGGGCAGGGCCACGACGACCTTGTCGCCGACGGCGAAGTTGCGGGCGCCGCAGATGATCTCCTGGGGCTCGCCGGTGCCGTTGGCCTGGCCGACGTCGACGGTGCAGAAGCGGATCGGCTTCTTGAACTCCGTCAGCTCCTCGATCGTCGCCACCTGGCCGACGACCAGCGGACCCTTGAGGTCGGCGCCGAGCTGCTCGACGGTCTCGACCTCCAGACCGGCCGAAATGAGCTTGGCCTGCACGTCACGACCGGTCTCCGTCTCCGGCAGGTCGACGTACTCCCGCAGCCAAGAAAGCGGGACCCGCATCAGATCTCCATCCCGAACGGCCGGGTGAACCGGACGTCACCCTCGACCATGTCTCGCATGTCTTCGACGTTGTGGCGGAACATCAGCATCCGCTCGATGCCGAACCCGAAGGCGAACCCGCTGTACTTCTCGGGGTCGACGCCGCAGGCGGTGAGCACCCGCGGGTTGACCATGCCGCAGCCGCCGAGCTCGATCCAGCCCTCGGAGGAGCAGGTGCGGCAGGGACGGTCCGGGTTGCCGATGGACTCGCCCTTGCAGACGTAGCAGAGCATGTCCATCTCGGCGCTGGGCTCGGTGAACGGGAAGTAGTTCGGCCGCAGCCGGGTCTTCATGTCCGCGCCGAACAGGGCCTGGACCATGTGGTCCAGGGTGCCCTTGAGGTCGGCCATCGTCAGGCCCTCGTCAACCGCCAGCAGCTCGATCTGGTGGAAGACGGGCGTGTGCGTCGCGTCGAGCTCGTCGGTGCGGAACACGCGGCCGGGGCAGACGATGTAGACCGGCAGCTCACGGTCGAGCAGGGCGCGGGCCTGCACCGGGGAGGTGTGCGTGCGCAGCACGACGCCGGAGCCGGACTCGTCGGTGCCCTTGGGGCCCTGCACGAAGAAGGTGTCCTGCATCTGCCGGGCCGGGTGGTCGGGCAGGAAGTTCAGGGCGTCGAAGTTGAACCACTCCGCCTCGGCCTCGGGGCCCTCGGCGATCTCGTAGCCCATGGCCACGAAGACGTCCGCGACCCGCTCCATCATGGTGGTGAGCGGGTGCCGGGCGCCGGGCGGCACGCGGTCGTAGGGCAGCGTGACGTCCACCGCCTCCTCGACGAGCACGCGCGCGTCCCGCTCGGCCTCCAGCTCCGTCTGGCGGGCGGCGAGGGCCTTGTTCACGGCACCGCGGGCCTGGCCGACGCGCTTGCCGGCCTCGGCCTTGGCGTGCGGGGGCAGGGCGCCGATCTCGCGGTTGGCGAGGGCCAGCGGGGAGGTGGGGCCGGTCTGGGCGACCTTGGCCTCGTGGAGCGCTTCGAGGGAGTCCGCGGCGGCGAAGGCGGCGAGCGCCTCGTCCCGCATGCGCTCGATCTCTTCCGGTTTCAACGTCTCGACCTCGACCGGGTCGTACGACTTATTCGGTGCCGACATCTCTTCCCGTGCTTCCGATTGGCTGGCTGAAGGTCCCCGTCACCGACTCGGACGGCCGTCTGGTGGGACACAAAGGTGCCAATGGCCGAGTCTAACGGGGTGGAGGGTCCCTCTCGGACGCCCGGTCGGAGAGGACCCCTCAGGTACAGGAATGCGCCCGCGGGCTCAGGCGAGATAGGCCGGAGCGCTCACGGGCAACGTAAATCGGAACTCGGCGCCGGCGCCGGGGGCGCGGCCGACGGTGATGGTGCCGCCGTGGGCTTCGACGATGCCCTTGACGATGTAGAGCCCGAGGCCCGTCCCGCCGCGCTTGCTGCCCCGCCAGAAGCGGGTGAAGACGCGGTTCATGGACTCCTCCGGGATGCCGGGCCCCTCGTCGCTCACCGTGACCGACGTGCCGGTGTCCTCGCCCTCACGCGGGGACGCCGTGGCCGTGACGTCGATCGTGACAGTTCCCTCGCCGTGCCGCACGGCATTTTCCAGCAGGTTGCTGAGCACCTGGTCGATCTTGTCGGGGTCGGCCCACAGGTCGGGCAGCGGCTGCTGGACGCGTAGCAGGAACCGGTCGGCGGGCTGCCCGGCGGCGACGTAGGCCTGGATGTGGCGTCCGACGGCGGCGCCGATGTCGACGGGCTGGCGCCGTACCTCCAGGCGGCCGGAGTCGATCCGGGAGATGTCGAGCAGCTCGGCGATGAGCCGGGTGACCCGGTCGGCGTCGGCGTCGACGGTCTCCAGCATCAGCCGCTTCTGGTCGTCGGTGAAGCGGTCCCACTTGGCGAGCAGGGTGGCGGTGAAGCCCTTGACGGAGGTCAGCGGGGAGCGCAGTTCATGGGCGACGGTGGCGATGAGCTCGGCGTGGCTGCGCTCGGTGCGGCGGCGGGCCTCGGTGTCGCGGAGGGTGACGACCAGGCGCCGGACGGGTCCGGTGGGCCGGGCGCGGACGTAGCGCGCGGAGACCAGCACCTCTCGGCCGCCGGGCAGAAGCAGGTTGCGCTCGGGCTGTCCGACGCGGATGGCGAGGCCGCCGTAGGGGTCGGTCAGCTGCCACCAGCGACGGCCCTCGAGGTCCTCTAACGGCAGGGCCTTCTCCAGGCGCTGCCCGAGGGCGTCCCGGGCGCGGACGGCGGTGATGCGCTCGGCGGCCGCGTTGAAGCAGATGACGCGGCCCCGCTCGTCGGCGACGACGAGCCCGTCGGGCAGCTGGTCGGGGTCGATGCCGAGGCCGGCGTGGTCACCGGGCGGCCGGGACGCGGCGGGCGGGCTCCCGGCGTCCTGGGCTCCCGGTGCGCTGCTCGTGCCGACGCTCATCCCCGTACCCCACCTCCAAGGCTCCGCAGAGGGGTCCTGAGCTGGTCACCCTACTAGTTCCCGGTGACGGAGCGGCACCCTCCGGAGGCGCGCTGTGCACGCGCCGACGCATAGAGACATACGGCGGCGGCGGTGGCGAGGTTCAGGCTCTCGGCCTTCCCGTGGATCGGGACCCGCACGACGGCGTCCGTGAGGGCGCGGGTCTCCTCCGGGAGCCCCCAGGCCTCGTTGCCGAAGACCCAGGCGGTGGGGCCGCCCATGGTGCCCTTGTCGAGCTCGTCGTCGAGGTCGCGGTCACCGGCCCCGTCGGCGGCGAGGATCCGGACACCGGCGCCCCGCAGCCCGTCCACGGCCTGCTCCACGGGGACGCCGACGGCGACGGGCAGGTGGAACAGGGAGCCGACGGAGGCGCGGACGGCCTTGGGGTTGTACACGTCGACGGAGGCGTCGGTCAGCACGACGGCCTCGGCGCCCGCGGCGTCGGCGCAGCGCAGCACGGTCCCGGCGTTGCCGGGGTCGCGGACGTTGGCGAGCAGGGCGACGAGCCGGGGCCGGGCCGCGAGGACCTCCTCGAACGGCGTGTCCAGGAACCGGCAGACGCCGACGAGGCCCTGCGGGGTGACAGTGGTGGAGATGTCGGCGATGACCTGCTCGGCGGCGAGGTGCACCCGGGCTCCGGCCTCCCGGGCGGCCCCCACGATGTCGGCGTGGCGCTCGGCGGCGTCCAGCGTCGTGAACAGCTCCACGAGCGTGGCCCCGGCCCCGGTGCTGTGCCCCGCGGCCTCGCGCACGGCCTGCGGCCCCTCGGCCAGGAACAGCCGGTCCTTCCCCCGGAAGTTCCGCTTGGCCAGGCGCCGCGCGGCCAGGACGCGTGGTGAGCGGGGGGAGATGAGCTCGGGGGTGGCAGGGGGCATCCTGTTCGCTTTCTCGGTTGCTGCACAGCAGGACCCGCAGACCATCCGGCCTGCGGGTCCTTCAGTCACATCGGCTTCGAGCCGGCGTCACGCAGCCTTCGGCGCGTTCACGTCGCTCGGCAGCGCCTTCTGGGCGACCTCGACGAGGGCGGCGAACGCACCGGCGTCGTTGACGGCCAGCTCGGCCAGGATCTTGCGGTCGACCTCGACGTTGGCGGCCTTCAGACCCTGGATGAAGCGGTTGTAGGTCATGCCGTTGGCGCGGGCAGCGGCGTTGATGCGCTGGATCCACAGCTGACGGAAGTCGCCCTTGCGCTTCTTGCGGTCGTTGTAGTTGTAGACCAGCGAGTGGGTGACCTGCTCCTTGGCCTTGCGGTACAGGCGCGAGCGCTGACCGCGGTAGCCGGAGGCCTGCTCGAGGATCGCCCGGCGCTTCTTGTGGGCGTTGACTGCCCGCTTGACGCGTGCCACTTGTTAACTCCTTGTAGCGGGGTCGTGGGGGTCCTCACACGACCCGAAATCGATTGGGTCCCGGTCTGCTGTGCGTCCGGCGCTCACGCGCCCGGACGTCACTTGCCGAGAAGCTTCTTGATCTTCGCGGCGTCGCCCGGGGCCATCTCGGCGTTGCCGGTGAGGCGACGCGTCACGCGGGACGACTTGTGCTCGAGCAGGTGGCGCTTGCCGGCGCGCTCGCGCAGCACCTTGCCGGAGCCGGTGATCTTGAAGCGCTTGCTGGCACCGCTGTGCGACTTGTTCTTCGGCATAGCGCCGTTCTCTCCTCGTCGGTGGCGCTCCGGTGCCCGGTCGTGAAACCGGGCACGGTGGAGCGTCGTCTTGTATCGGTTGCTTCCTGGGACTCGCGTCCCGGGAGTCACGCCTCGGCGGGCTCCTCAGCGGGCGCCTCGGCTTCCGCGGCGTTCTGCGACTTGCCGGGGTTGGCCTTCGCTTCCGCCTTGCGGGCTTCCTGCGCCTGGCGAGCCTCGGCCATCGCCTCGGTCTTCTTCTTGTGCGGACCGAGGACCATGATCATGTTCCGGCCGTCCTGCTTCGGGTTCGACTCGACGAAACCGAGGTCCTGGACGTCCTCCGCGAGACGCTGCAGCAGTCGGTAGCCCAGCTCGGGGCGGGACTGCTCGCGACCACGGAACATGATCGTGATCTTGACCTTGTCGCCCTGCTTGAGGAACCGAACGACGTGACCCTTCTTGGTGTCATAGTCGTGCGGGTCGATCTTCGGCCGGAGCTTCATCTCCTTGATGACCGTGTGCGCCTGGTTCTTGCGCGCCTCACGGGCCTTCATGGCCGACTCGTACTTGAACTTCCCGTAGTCCATGAGCTTGCACACGGGCGGACGGGCGTTCGCCGCGACCTCGACCAGGTCCAGGTCGTACTCCTGCGCAAGCTCCAGTGCCTTGGCCAGGGGGACGATGCCCACCTGCTCGCCACTGGGACCGACAAGTCGCACCTCGGGAACGCGAATCCGGTCGTTGATGCGGGGCTCGGCGCTGATGGATCCTCCTCGGTAGCACCACGCGACGGTCTGGCGGACGGCCGCGTAACGTCTTGTATCGATAGACCTAACCGCGCCGAAGCAAGAAAAATGCCCCGGACGATCCCAGGCGGGGCTCCTCGAACTACCGGAGCACCGCCGCGGGAAGCCGCGGGGCGCGCTTTCGGACGGATCGCCGCCGCTGGGACGGGACCGCCTGACCGGTGACCCGCCGCCCTGAGGGTGATCGGGTGGGAGTTCGAAAGCCTCCACTTGTGGGTCGGTCTCGCGAGCTGTGAGGCACACGTGTCCGACCGGTCGTTACACGAGATTACCAGCAGGGGCCAGGAACGGCCAATCGGTGCGGGCCGGGGTCACGTGGGGGCGGGCCGCTCCCTGCGCCTATCGTGTGGGGCATGAGTGAGACCCCTCCTGAGTCCCCCGACTTCGACGCCATGGCCCGCGACATCGCCGAGGTCCCGGCGGTCGAGGTGATCGTGACGGTCGCCGTCAACCTGATGAGCGCCGCCGCCGTGAAGCTCGGCCTGACCGAGGAGGGCGAGAAGCACAAGGACCTGGACGAGGCCCGCAAGCTGGTGCACGCCCTGGCCGGTCTGCTGGACGCCACCGCGACCGAGATCAGCTCCTTCCACGCGGCTCCCCTGCGCGACGGCCTGAAGTCGCTGCAGCTGGCGTTCCGCGAGGCCTCGCTCGTCCCGGACGAGCCGGGCCAGGGTCCGGGCGAGAAGTACACGGGCCCGGTCTACGGCTAGGTCGTGGTCTGACCCGTACCTCAGCGCACGAACAGGGGCTCGCCCGGGGGCGTCGCCTCGGCCGGCAGGAGTGCCAGGTCGAGGCCGCGCACCAGGCGGGCCCTCAGTGTTTCGTCGGCGGCGAGCCGCCGGGCCACCGCGCGGGCGGCTTCGGCCGGGGCCACGGACGGGTCCAGGACCAGGGCCAGGGTGCCGTCGGCCTGCCCGGGGCCGAGGTGGGCGCGCAGCACGGCCGGCTCGGCGGCGACGGCGTCCCGTACCGCTCCGACGACGGCCGGGTCGGCGAGCGGGTCGGTGCTCGCGCGGCCCTCGGCGAGGGCGAGCAGGGCGGGGCCGGTCAGCTCGAAGGGCACCGGTCCGGCCAGGTCGAGCACGATCGTGTCGGCCTTCTCGTGCGCGGCCGCCTGGAGGGCCTGGTGCAGCGGTACGGCGACGGGGCGGGCCTGCGGGTCCCAGCGGGCGAGGGAGTCCGTGGAGGTGAAGGCGGGCAGGGCGGTGCGGTCGCCGGCCTTGAGGGTGGGGACGGCCATGTCGCTGGTCTTCTCGCGGCGCAGCCCGTTCTCGTCCTCCTCGACCTCGCCCAGCACCGCCACGACGGGCACGAGCAGCCGGGCGTCCTTGAGGGCGGTGAGGACCCGGCCCAGCGCGCCCCGGTCCTCGGACCAGGCGGCGAGTGCCTCGCTCAGCCGGGGGTCGGCGGAGCCGTCGTCGTCGGAGAAGCCGGAGTCCGGGATGTTCTTGTTCGCCACGGTCGTCGAGCCTATCGGGAGCGGGACGCCGCCCTCGCCCGGCCCCGGGGCACCCCTGATTGCGGCCTGCCCTTGTCTCCTCCCGGCCGTCCGGGCGACCGGGCTGGACGCCGGTGCGGTCCTCGCTGGAAGCCGGTGCGGTGCTCGCTGGAAGCCGGTGCGGTGCTCGCTAGAAGCCGGTGCGGTCCTCACTAGAAGCCGGTGCGGTCCTCACTAGAAGCCGGTGCGGTCCTCGCTAGAAGCCGGTGCGGTCCTCACTAGAAGCCGGTGCGGTCCTCGCTAGAAGCCGGTGCGGTCCTCGCTAGAAGCCGGTGCGGTGCTCGCTAGAAGCCGGTGCGGTCCTCGCGCCGTCCGCGCCACACGAGCACCGCCGCGACCAGGAGGACGCCGCCGGTAGCGCCCGCGAGCCACGCGGCCCAGCCGGACGGGCCGTCGTCCGGCCCCGGCCCGTCGGGGCCCGGGCCGAAGTACTCCGCCCCGTACGCCGCCGGCTTCAGATCCTTCGGCTCGAGGCGGGCGGCCTGCCGGATGGCGGCCGCCGGGTCGATGAAGCCGTAGCCCCGGGAGTCGTCCCGGCCGCCGGTGGGGGCGTTGCGGGCGGTGTCCTCCAGGAGGGACTTGATCTGGGCCGGTTTGAGGCCGGGGTGGGCCGCCTTGACCAGGGCGACGGCGCCGGAGACGAAGGCGGCGGCGGCGCTGGTGCCCCAGCCCTCGTAGTACTTGTGGTCGGGGTCGGCGATGACGACGTCGACACCCGGTGCGCTGACGGTGGCGTACCAGCGGCGGGTGGAGAACGAGGCGCGGGTTCCGGCGCGGTCGACGGCGGTGGCGGCGATGACCCCCGGGTAGGCGGCCGGGTAGGAGATGTGGTCGCCCTTCTCGCCTCCGTTGCCCGCGGAGGCGACGACGGCCACGCCCTTGTCCAGGGCGTACTGGATGGCCTGGTCCTCGGTGGGTTCGGGGTGGGCGGAGGCGGAGTCGTCGCCCAGGGAGAGGTTGATGACGTCGGCGCCGTGGTCGGCGGCCCAGCGGATGCCCTCGGCGAGGGCGTTGCCGCGGGTGCTGCGGGCCTTGGCCCGGGAGGGGTCGCCGTCCTCCAGGATCACGCGGACGGGGAGGATCTTCGCCTCGGGGGCGATGCCGACGACGCCGTCGGCGTCACCCGGGCCGTGCCCGTGGCCTGCGATGATCCCGGCCATGGCGGTGCCGTGGCGGGCCCAGGCGCGGTCCCCGGGCTCGGCGCCGAAGCGGACCAGGTCCTTGCCGGGGAGGACGTTGCCGGCGAGGTCGGGGTGGTCGGCCTCGACGCCGGTGTCCAGAACGGCGACGGTGATGCCGCGGCCCTTCGTGGTCTGCCAGGCCTCCTGGGTGTGCATGGCCTCCAGGGCCCACTGCTGGGCGCGGATCCCGTCGGCCCGCGCGGTGGCGACGGGGAGGAGGACCAGAGCAGCCGTGAGCAGGGCGCAGAGGACGGTGGCCGTCCGGGACGGTGTGCGCGGGCGGGTCCCGGCCGGGTTGTGCGCGGCGGTCACGAGGGCTGCTCCGAGGCCGAGCGGACGTTCTTGCGGAAGTCGCGTTCGACGCGGTCGGCCAGGCCCTGTGCCTCGTAGCCGAGGCCGGCCTGGGCGGCGGCGGTGGTGGCGTCGGCCTCGACGGCGTCCCCGGCGGGCTGCGGGTCGTCGACGGTGCGGCCGTCGGCCCAGCCGGAGACGGCGTAGACGACGACGGGGGCCTCGGTGAGCACGGAGACGGTCCAGGAGGCGCGTTGCCGGGCACCGAAGTCCGCGGCCGGTGTGCCCTTCGCGGCGTAGGGCAGGGGCATCAGGTCGTTGCGGCGGTCCAGGCGTTCCTTGCGGAAACGGTTCGCGAGGGCGGTCATGCCGGGGGCGTCGGCCGTGGTGAAGAGCAGACCGACGGTGGTCACGTAGCTCTCGGTGGCGTCGGTGTAGGTGGCGCGCAGCAGGCGGTCGCAGCCGACGGGCGCGAGGGCCTTGCGCAGCAGCGGGTCGAAGGCGTCCTTGCAGCCGGTGTCCGGGGCGACGGCGATCCGGGTCCAGGTGCGGTCGGCTCCACCGGGCCCGGCGCCCCGGCCCTGCACGGTGGGCGGGAACAGTTGGTCGACCGGGACGCGGTGCCAGAGGCTGCCGGCGGCGGCGAAGGCGCTGGGCGAGCCCTCGGCGCCGGAGTCCCCGACGAGCCAACTGCCGGTGACGGCCCCCGAGATGAGGCCCAGGCCGAGCACGAGGCAGACGGCGGCCGCGGCGGCCCGGGGCGCTGCGCGCCGCCCGAGCGGACGGGGCCGGGCGTCACCGTCGTAACCCTCGGGCTCGCCGAACGACACCAGAGGGCGCGTGGCGCTCCAGGACAGTGCGGGGTCGGGGGCGGGGGTG
>NZ_JAKEIO010000042.1 GCF_021474405.1 [Streptosporangium] indianense | reverse complement strand
CCATCACCCTCACCCCCTCACTCCACGACCTCCGCCGACACCTCACCAGCCACCTCGACCCGCCCGCCCGCATCTGGCTCGACCACGCCCTCGACGAGGCGGCCACCCACCCCGGCCTCCACGGGCCCATCTCCGTCTGGGAGCTGCGCCTCGCCGAAGCCGCCCGGCGCTGCGGCCCCGCCCACGCCGACACCGCACGCGTCCTCATCCTGGACGCGGCCCGCGCCGGCACCGACGCCCTCACCCGGGTGTACTTCCAGGGCACCGCCGACGAACGCCGAGCCGTCCTGCATGCCCTGCCCCACCTCGTGCCCGGCCCGGACGCCCTGCCGCTGGTCGAGGACGCCCTGCGCACCAACGACACCCGGCTCCTCTCCGCCGCCGTCGGGCCCTACGCCGCCCGGCACCTCAACCCCCACGCCTGGCGCCACGCCGTGCTGAAGTGCCTGTTCACCGGCGTGCCCGTAGACCACGTGGCAGACCTTCCGCGGCGCGCCGCCGGCGACGGCGAACTCGCCCGCATGCTGGGCGACTACGCCGCCGAACGCACCGCCGCCGGCCGCACCGTCCCCGAGGACCTGTACCGCGTCCTGGACCTGACCGAGTCCGTGCACCACACCCCCGGCACGGACCACCCCCACGGCAAGGAGTCCTGATGCGCATCTTCGACCCCCACATCCACATGTCGTCCCGCACCACCGACGACTACGAGGCCATGTACGCCGCCGGTGTGCGCGCCCTCGTGGAGCCGTCCTTCTGGCTCGGCCAGCCGCGCACCTCGCCCGCCTCCTTCCGTGACTACTTCGACTCCCTCCTCGGCTGGGAGCCCTTCCGCGCCGCCCAGTACGGCATCGCCCATCACTGCACGATCGCCCTCAACCCCAAAGAGGCCAACGACCCGCGCTGCCTGCCCGTCCTCGACGAACTGCCGCGGTACCTCGTCAAGGACAACGTCGTGGCGGTCGGAGAGATCGGCTACGACTCCATGACCCCGGCGGAGGACACCGCCCTCGCCGCGCAGCTCCAGCTCGCCGCCGAGCACGGCCTGCCCGCCCTCGTGCACACCCCGCACCGCGACAAGCTCGCCGGGCTGCGCCGCACCCTCGACGTCGTCCGCGATTCCGCACTGGCCCCGGACCGGGTCCTGGTCGACCACCTCAACGAGACCACCGTCAAGGAGGCCAGGGACAGCGGCTGCTGGCTGGGCTTCTCCGTCTATCCGGA
Source organism: [Streptosporangium] indianense (assembly GCF_021474405.1). GTDB lineage: Bacteria > Actinomycetota > Actinomycetes > Streptomycetales > Streptomycetaceae > Streptomyces > Streptomyces indiaensis. The sequence goes on along the minus strand of NZ_JAKEIO010000042.1, from coordinate 53,073 downwards.
CACCAAGATGGACGAGGAGCGCATGGTCGCCCTCCTGCGCGCCTACGGGACCGAGCGGATCCTCGTGAACTCCGCCGCGGACTGGGGCAAGAGCGACCCCCTGAAGACCCGCAAGGTCGGTGACCTCATGCTGGCCGAGGGCTTCGACGAGGACGACGTCGACCAAGTGCTGTGGCGCAACCCCGTCGCCTTCTACGGGCTCAGCGGCCGGCTGAACCTCGACGTCGCCGGCACGGAGGCCACCCACGAGGGCAACTCCGTCCTCCGCGGCGCCCCGAAGGATCCGCACGAGCCGGTCACCGACCCGAGCACACCGGTCCGCGTCCCCGCCGCGGAGGCGTGAGCCATGCGCTTCCGCCACCCGGACGGCACCACCGTCCACCTCGCCTACTGCACCAACGTCCACCCGGCCGAAACCCTCGACGGCGTCCTCGCGCAGCTCCGTGACCACTGCGAGCCCGTCCGCCGACGCCTGGGCCGCGACCGGCTGGGCATCGGGCTGTGGCTCGCCAAGGACGCCGCCCAGGCACTCGTCACCGACCCCTCCGCCTTGCGCAGGCTGCGCACCGAACTCGACCGCCGTGGCCTTGAGGTCGTCACCCTCAACGGCTTCCCCTATGAGGGCTTCGGCGCCGAGGAGGTCAAGTACCGCGTCTACAAGCCGGACTGGGCCGACCCGGAACGCCTCGACCACACCATCGCCCTGGCCCGCGTCCTGGCCGGCCTCCTCCCGGACGACGTCACCGACGGGACCATCTCCACCTTGCCCCTCGCCTGGCGCACCGCGTACGACGACGCGCGCGCGGACACCGCCCGCATGGCGCTGCGCACCCTCGCCGAACGCCTCGACGCCCTCGAGGAACTCACCGGCCGCTCCATCCGCGTCGGGCTGGAACCGGAACCCGGCTGCGTCGTCGAGACCACCCACGACGCCATCGCCCCGCTCACCGCGATCGGCCACGACCGCATCGGCCTGTGCCTCGACACCTGCCATCTCGCCACCTCCTTCGAAGACCCGCACACCGCCCTGGACGCGCTCACCGCGGCCCGCGTCCCCGTCGTCAAATCCCAGCTCTCCGCCGCCCTGCACGCCGAGCACCCCCATCTCCCCGAGGTACGCGAAGCGCTCGCCGCCTTCGCCGAACCCCGCTTCCTGCACCAGACCCGTACCGCGACCGCCGCAGGGCTGCGTGCCACCGACGACCTCGACGAGGCCCTCGCCGGACACGCCCTGCCGGACGCCGCGCCCTGGCGCGCCCACTTCCACGTCCCCCTGCATGCGGCCCCCGCCGCACCTCTCACCTCCACCCTCCCGGTCCTCTCCTCCGCACTGACCCGGCTCGTCGGCGGCCCGGCCCCGCTCACCCGCCACCTGGAAGTCGAGACCTACACCTGGCAGGCCCTCCCACCCGAGCTGCGCCCCAAGGGCCGCTCCCAGCTCGCCGACGGCATCGCCGCCGAACTCACCCTCGCCCGCGACCTGCTCACGGACCTCGGCCTGAAGGAGCTGCCATGAGCACCGGCCCCCACGAGCCCCCGGACCCTGCCACCACCGACCCGGCGGTCCCTCGGCCGGACGCCACCGACCAGACAGCCCCGCTTCCGGCCACCACCGACCCGGCGGCCCCGCTTCCTGCCACCACCGACCGCCCCACACCGCTCCTCGTGCTGGACGTCGTCGGCCTCACCCCCCGTCTCCTCGACCACATGCCCCACCTCAAGGCGCTCGGCCAGTCCGGCTGCCGCGCCCCGCTGGGCACCGTCCTGCCCGCCGTCACCTGCGCCGCCCAGTCCACCTTCCTCACCGGCGCCATGCCCTCCGAGCACGGCATCGTCGGCAACGGCTGGTACTTCCGCGAGCTCGGCGACGTCCTGCTGTGGCGCCAGCACAACGGGCTCGTCGCCGGGGACAAACTCTGGGACGCCGCCCGCCGCGCCCACCCCGGCTACACCGTGGCCAACATCTGCTGGTGGTACGCCATGGGCGCCGACACCGACTTCACCGTCACCCCCCGCCCCGTCTACTACGCCGACGGCCGCAAGGAACCCGACTGCTACACCCGGCCGGCCGCGCTCCACGACGAACTGACCGAGAAACTGGGTACGTTCCCCCTCTTCCACTTCTGGGGCCCCGGAGCCGACCTCGTCTCCAGCCGGTGGATCATCGACGCGACCCGCCACATCATGGCCACCCGGCATCCCGACCTGACGCTCTGCTACCTCCCTCACCTCGACTACGACCTGCAGCGTTTCGGCCCCGACGACCCGCGCTCACTGAAGGCGGCCGCCGACCTGGACACCGCCATGGCCCCGCTGCTGGACGACGCCCGCGCACAGGGCCGCACCGTCGTAGCCCTGTCCGAGTACGGCATCACCCGCGTGAACCGGCACGTCGACATCAACCGGGCCCTGCGCCGCGCCGGCCTGCTGGAGGTGCACACGCAGGACGGCATGGAGTACCTCGACCCGATGGCCTCCCGTGCCTTCGCCGTCGCCGACCACCAGATCGCCCACGTCTACGTGCGCCGCCCCGAAGACCTCGACGCCACCCGGGCGGCACTCGACGGCCTGCCCGGTATCGCCCAACTCCTCGACGACGAAGGCAAGAAGGACCATCACCTCGACCATCCGCGCGCCGGCGAACTGGTCGCCGTGGCGGAACCCGACGCCTGGTTCACGTACTACTACTGGCTCGACGACGCCCGCGCGCCCGACTTCGCGCAGCTCGTCGAGATCCACCGCAAACCCGGCTACGACCCCGTCGAACTTTTCATGGATCCCCTCGACCCGTACGTCAAGGTCAAGGCGGCCACCGCACTGGCGCGCAAGAAACTCGGCATGCGCTACCGCATGGCGGTCGTGCCCCTGGACCCCTCACCTCTTCGCGGCAGCCACGGCCGCCTCCCCGCGAGCGACGACGACGGTCCGCTCCTCATCTGCTCCACCCCCCGTGCTGTCGGCGACCGCGTCGCGGCCACCGATGTGAAATCACTGCTGCTACGACTCGCCGGTCTCACCTGAGGTCATCACCATCAGTGTCCAACTGGTCACAAGTGAAGCACTCACCACCGACAACGCCCCGCGATCACGAGGAGTTCCCCGCATGAGCCGCTTCTCCCAGCCCGACCCCGAGCTCGGCCACCGCCTCAGCAGACGGGGCATGCTCGGCGTCGCCGCCGGTGCCACCGCCGCCGCCCTGCTCGGCGCCGCTGTCCCCGCGACCGCAGCCCCCGCGACGAGGACCCCCGCCACCGCCTCCGGTGCGAAGGGCCGCGGCCGCCCCGTCCTGCCGCCCGGCCGCCTCGGCATCCAGCTGTACAGCCTGCGCGACAAGGTCTCCACCCTCGGCTTCGGCCCCGTCTTCGCCGAACTGGAGCGGTACGGCTACGACGAGGTCGAGTTCGCCGGCTACACCCAGGGCTCGGCCGGCCCCATCACGCTCGCCCAGCTCAAGCGGCTCGCCCGCAGCCACGGCCTGAACCCGATCGGCAGCCACGTCGGCTACTACTCCGACGACCCGAACGCCTACACCTTCGCCCAGAACCTCACCAAGGTCCTCGACGACGCCCAGGCCCTCGGCCTCAAGCACATCGGCACCGCCTCCGGCCCGTTCCGCTACGGCTCGACCGTGGACGCCTGGAAGCGTGCCGCCGAGGACTTCAACACCTACGGCGCGGCGGCCAGGGCACGCGGCATGAAGTTCTACCAGCACAACCACTCCGAGGAGTTCTCCTTCGCCACCGACCGTCCCGAGGTCCGCCTCTACGACGTACTGCTCAAGGAGACCGACCCGGACCTGGTCTTCCTGGAGATGGACATCTACTGGGCGTACGTCGGCCAGTTCCGCTTCTCCAAGCGGCCGGACGGCACTCCCGCTCCGTTCGAGCCGCTGAACTACGTCCTGCGGCGGTCCGACCGCTATCCGCTCTTCCACGTGAAGGACGGCGAGAGCGACCCGTCGAACCCGTACGGCTACCGCATGACCGATGTCGGCGACGGCGACATCGACTACCAGCGCTTCATCTCGGCCGTGACCCGGCTGCGCGGTCACCGCATGGCCCACCACTGGCAGGCCGAACACGACAACCCGGCCGAGTCGTTCACCTTCGCGCGCCGCTCCAGCGCGCACCTGCACTCCCTGAGGGAGAAGTGCTGACCGGTGTACGGACATGAGGTGGCCCCTCCCCGGCCGGGGAGGGGCGGTCCTGGCGCGGCGCGTTCGTCGGCGGTGACCTGCTCGTACGCGTGGTGACGCGGGGACCGGCAGGAGAACGGCTGCCGGGGAACTTCCCCGGGCACCAGCTCCTGCCCTGAGGCAAGGGCGCGCCACGCGCTCCGACGTCGGACGTGCCCCCTGCGGCGGGGCATGCTCAGCCGATGCCCTGCCGGTCCGGGCGCAGCGCGAACTCCCGGTCCGGCGCGCTCCGGGCGGCCAGGGTGACCGCCTGCCGGAGCAGGTCACGATGGCGCAGCAGTGGCTCGCGGCGTTCGGGCGGAGCGAGCAGGAGCAGGTCGTCGAGGCCGGCCAGCATGCGCCGGGAGACCTGCGGGTTCCCGACGGCACACCCCCGTGTCTCGGTGAGCCCCAGATCCACCAACTCGGTCCAGCCGGGCACGGGCTGCACCAGGCGCACCGCTCCTGCCCGGTCCCGGTGCAGGGCGGCGTCGAGCGGGCGCCGGCTGAGTGCGGCCAGGAACTGGATGACGCGGTCGAGTGCCTGGACGGCGGTCGTCGGGTCGTTGACCGCGGGGGACAGCCCGCGCAGCGCGATGTCGGACAACTGCCGCAGCCCGAAACCCAGGTCCTGGTGATAGGTCCGCTCCACGCCCACCGAGATCGCGTAGCGCAACGCCCGGCGCGGCGGGACCGGGCCGCCGTGCACCGCGAGCACGGGCATCCCGGGCACCACGAAGTCCCCGATCCGCGGGATCAGCCGCAGCACCACCCCGTGTTTGCGAGCCACCCGCACCAGCCGCGCGATGTGCACGTCCCGCAGCACCCCCGCCCGGCCCTCGTGCGGCACCCACGCGGTCTCGGTGCCCAGGTCGGGGGCGCCCTGCCCGGCCACCGGCACGGGCATGGAGGCGACCACCCGGAACGACTCCGAGGCGATCCGCGCGATCACATGGCTGATCCGCATCAGCCGCAGGGTGGCGTTCACGTACAGCACGAAGAGCAGCAGGCTCAAGGCGACCATGCAGAGGGTGAGGACCGACTGCACCAGGGGCACCGACGTGGCGGCCCGGGGGTCGTCCACACTGTCGAAGCTCGTCAGGACCAGCAGCGTCAGCACGAAGGTCGCCAGGAAGACCGCGAAGGTCGCCTTGGTGATCCGGCTCCGGACGAAGAGCCGCACCACGCGCGGGGTGAACTGCCCGGTGGCCATCTGCACGGCCACCAGGGAGATGCTGAAGACCACACCGATGAAGGTCATCATCGCCGAGCCCACCGCGGTCACCACGGCCTTGGCGTCCTCCGCGAACCGCAGCAGCTCGTCGAGCGTCTCGTAGTCCCGGTCCTCCCGGAGCGCGTCGACGAGCGCCGTGTCGAGCGCCTCCGCCCCCACCCAGACCACGAAGACGGCCAGCATCGCCGCGGTGGGGGCGAACCAGAACGTGTCGCGCAGATGCTCCCTGAGCGGCGACAGCGCACGCGGCCGACGCCTCACGGAGGGGCTCTGCGTCACCATCCAGTCACTCATGGTGTGACCCTAGAGGTATCGGAGCGTGAGGTCCCGGACCCCCGCCCGGCGCAGGGAAACGCAGGTGAAGGGCACTCCGAAAGCTTGGTATTGTTGTCCATGTCGCCGCGGGGAAGACCCCTGCAAGGCGGCAGACACCTGGTCCGGGTGGCGGAATGGCAGACGCGCTAGCTTGAGGTGCTAGTGCCCTTTATCGGGCGTGGGGGTTCAAGTCCCCCCTCGGACACAGATCAGCTCGGGCGGGTCGAGATCATCTCGACCCGCCCGAGCTGTTGTGCATCGTCCTCATCAGGAACCGGCACCAGGAATCTCCCTTCCGCGGATCAGCCCGGTATCAGCCCAGGGGGCAGCACCAGCGATCAGCGCCGGTACTCCCGCAGCTTGCGGTACAGCGTCGCCCGGCCGATCCCCAGCGCGGTCGCCGTGCGGGCCTTGTTGCCGCCGTGGCGGCGCAGGGCCTCCAGGATCGCGGTGCGCTCGGCGTGCTCCATCGGGCTGAGCGGGCGCGCGGCCGGCCCCTCCCGGACGGCGTCCGGCAGCTCCGCCCGGCGGACCGGCCCGGACCTCCGCCGCTGCTCCGCGAGGGACCGGACGACATGGGCCAGCTCGGTGACGTTGCCGGGCCACGGGTACGCCTCCAGCGCGCGCAGGGCGTCGAGGGTCCAGGTCAGTGGCGGCTGCCCGGGTGCCGGGCGGGGGGTGAGGGCCGGCAGGAGTTCCCGTATGTCCTCGGCGCGCTCCCGCAGTGGTGGCAGGGGCACCGTGCGGGCGGACAGTTTGTCCAGCAGACGCTGGAGGCAGGGACCCGCCGGCGCGCCGGGTGTGTAGGTGATCAGCAGTGGGATGTCCGGGTGCTGGTCGAGCAGGGAGTTGAGCGCGGCCACGCCGGGTTGCGCGAGGCGCTCGGCGTGCCGGAGCAGGAGCGGGCGCCCGGGCCGCCGGACGGGCGGGACCTGGTCGAGGCCGGGGTCCCGGGCCGCGTCGACGACCTGGGGGGAGCCGGGCCCGCACAGTTCCCGTGCCAACGCGGCCTTTCCTGTGCCGCGCTCCCCGGTGAGCAGCAGGGGCTCCGGGGAGCGGGCCAGTCGCACGGCCTGACCTACGGTGTGCCGCCAGGGGACCGAGGAGCCGGTCAGGCTGACGGCCGGAGGTGAGGACGCCACCGGGGGTGCCGGGTCGTCGAGCGGCTCCAGCGCGGCCAGGATCCCGATCGTCCTGCCGTCCAGACGTACCGGCGTGACGTGGGCCGTGCACCCGGCTCCCTCCGGCAGCTCGGTGTGATCCCCGATGTCCGGAAGGTTCGTGTCCCGGGCGCCGGCCGCCTCGTGCTCCAGCGCCCCGAGCACCTCGGGTGTGAGCAACCGCTGGGCGGCCTCACTGACCAGCCGGTTGCGGCCGTCGAGTGCGGCCACGGCCCGGTCCGGCCCGCTCGTCGCCCGTACGAAGGCATCCAGCAGTACCCGCTCGGCCCGTCCGGCCCGTGCCCGCAGCTCCGTCTCGACCGCCGTGACCGCCGCCTCGGTGAACGCCGCCTGAGGATGCGGCGGCCCGGCGGCGCACAGCCGTGTCACGGCCGTCAGGGTGCCCAGCACCTGACCGCCCTCCGGTCCGAACACCGGGACGCCGACGGCGCAGATGTCCTGCCACCGGTCGAGGAAGTGCTCGGTGCCGTGCACCTCGGCCCGGGCACGGGTGCGCACGGCGAGAGCCGCGCCGTTGTTGCCGACCACCTGCTCCGACAGGACCGTCCAGGTGCCGAGCCCCGGTACGTCGCCCGCCGTCCACACCACGCGCAGCCGCTCGTCGGTCAGGACGAGCCGCATCCCGCCCCCGTCCAGCGCGGGGACGATCCGGTCGAGCACCGGCCGGGCGGCGTCGAGCAGCGTCGACTCCTGGGGGAGTGAGGGAGGCGCCGGAGGCTGCGCCAAGTCGTGCGGCACGCCGAAGAACCGCGCCCGCCGCCACGCCGCGACGACCTCCTCCGGCACGCCCGGTGGCAGCGGACGCCCCGACAGGAAGCGCTCGCGAGCCAGGCGCAGCGAGGGCCGGGCGGTGGCTGTGGGGGAGGGGTCTGTGGTGGTCACGGCACGCCCCACCGTAGCGGGTTCAGTTGAACGAGAAACAACGGCGGGTCCCGTCCCCGAGTAATCGCACGGTCCCGCCCCCGAACAACCGCGGGTCCATCACAGAACAACTGCCTTTTCTGTCACCGCGCTTCGTCGGCACCCGGGTGTCTCGTAATGAGACACCCGCGCCCGCCCGGAGCACCGCATGATCATGCAGGTTCCGCATCCCGCCGCCCGACCCCCTTCACAGGAGTGCCCCGTGGCCACCGTCGTCGAGACCGACGTCCTGATCGTGGGCAGCGGCCCGGCCGGTGCCTCGGCCGCGCTGGCCCTGAGCACCTACGGCGTCCCCAACATCGTGGTGACCCGCTATGCGCACCTCGCCGACACACCCCGCGCGCACATCACCAACCAGCGCACCATGGAGGTTCTGCGCGACCTCGGCGTGGAGCAGGAGGTCGTCGCGCGGGCGACCCCGCAGCACCTCATGGGCAACACCACGTTCTGCACCAGCCTGGCGGGCGAGGAACTGGGCCGGGTGCGCTCCTGGGGCAACGATCCGCTCGTGCAGGCCGCACACGAACTCGCCAGCCCCACCCGCATGTGCGACATGCCGCAGCACCTCATGGAACCGGTCCTCGTCGACGCCGCCGTCGCCCGCGGCACCCGGCTCCGCTTCGAGAACGAGTACCTCTCCCACACCCAGGACGCCGACGGGGTGACCGCCACCGTCCGCGACCGGCTGCGCGGGGACACCTACGAGATCCGAGCCAAGTACCTGATCGGCGCCGACGGCGGACGGTCCAGGGTCGCCGCGGACGCCGGGCTGCCGATGAGCGGTCGGATGGGCGTGGCAGGCAGCGTCAACATCGTCTTCGAGGCGGACCTGAGCGCGTACACCGCCCACCGTCCCTCCACCCTCTACTGGGTCCTCGCCCCGGGCGCGACGGTCGGCGGCATCGGCGCGGGTCTGGTGCGCTGCGTGCGCCCCTGGAACGAGTGGCTCATCGTCTGGGGCTACGACGTGGACGCCGGCGCCCCTGATCTGACCACCGAGTACGCCGAGTCGGTCGTCCGGCGGCTCATCGGTGACGACGACGTCCCCGTGACCGTGAAGTCGTCCTCGGCGTGGACCGTCAACGAGATGTACGCGCAGACCTATGCCAACGGCCGGGTCTTCTGCGCCGGAGACGCCGTGCACCGGCATCCGCCGTCCAACGGCCTCGGCTCCAACACCTCGATCCAGGACGCCTACAACCTTGCCTGGAAGCTCAAGCTGGTCCTCGACGGCACCGCCCACCCCCGGCTGCTCGACAGCTACACCGCCGAGCGCGCCCCGATCGGGCGGCAGGTCGTCACCCGGGCCAACCGGTCCATCCGCGAGACCGCGCCCGTCTTCGAGGCCCTCGACGGTCTCTCCCCGCAGACCCCCGACCAACTGTGGGCCAACATCGCCGCCCGCAAGGACGCCACCGAAGCGGCCGAGAAGCAGCGGGCCAGGCTGCGTGAGGCGATCGCCTTCAAGGTCTACGAGTTCAACGCGCACGGCGTCGACCTGAACCAGCGCTACCCCGCGGAGGGCTCAGCCGCGATCGTCCCGGACGGCACACCCGACCCCGGTTTCACCCGGGACCCCGAACTGCACCACCAGCCGACCACCCGGCCGGGTGCAAGGCTCCCGCACGCCTGGATCACCCGCGGCACCCGCACGCTGTCCACCCTCGACACCGTCGGCCGGGGCCGCTTCACCCTGCTGACCGGCATCGGGGGAGAGAACTGGGTGCGGGCGGCCTCGGCCCAGGACATCCCGGTCGCCACCGTGGTCATCGGCCCCGGCCAGGAGTACGAGGACCCCTACGGCGACTGGGCACGCCTGAGCGAGATCCCCGACGCCGGCGCCCTCCTCGTCCGTCCGGACGGCTTCGTCGCCTTCCGCCACGCCTTCGCCGCCCCGGACGCCGGGGAACTGCTCGCCGACGCGCTGCGGCGGATCCTCGGGCACGCCTGATCCGGGCGGGCGCGCGCCATGATGGAACGAGCGGACGTCGACGACGAGGAGCCGGAATGACCACCGATGCGACCAGGGCCGACGTCACCGAGCAGGCCCTCGCCAGCCTGCGCGGGACCGCGGACCCGCGGCTGCGTGAACTGCTCACCGGCCTCGTCCGCCATCTGCACGACTTCGCGCGCGAGACCCGTCTCACCCAGGAGGAGTGGGAGCACGCCATCGCCTTCCTGACGGCCACCGGCCGGACCTGCACCGACACCCGGCAGGAGTTCATCCTGCTGTCGGACGTCCTGGGCCTGTCCATGCTGGTGGAGACCTTGAACGGCGACCGCGCGGCAGGGGCCACCGAATCGACCGTGCTGGGCCCCTTCCACCTGACCGAGTCGCCGGTGCGCGCACTCGGGGACGACATCGACCTGGTGGGCGGCGGTGAGAGGTGCGTGGTCAGCGGCCGGGTCCGGTCCGCGGACGGCGCGCCGCTGCCCGGCGCCGCCGTCGACGTGTGGCAGGCCGACGACCAGGGCTACTACGACGTCCAGCAGCCCGGTGTCCAGCCCGCCGGCAACGGACGCGGACTGTTCACGACCGACGCCGAGGGCCGCTTCTGGTTCCGGACCTGCGTCCCGGCGGCGTACCCGATCCCCACCGACGGCCCTGTGGGCGGGCTGCTGCGCGCGACCGGACGCCACCCCTACCGTCCCGCACACATCCACTTCATCGCCGCGGCCGAAGGCCACCGACCCGTCACCACGCACATCTTCGTGGCCGGCGGTGACTACCTCGACTCCGACGCGGTGTTCGCCGTGAAGCAGAGCCTCGTCGAGGACTTCACGGAAACGGACGACCCGGCGCTGGCCCGGGAGTTCGGCGTGGACAACCCCTTCCGGCACGCCCGCTTCGACCTCGTACTGGAGCGGACCGCATGACCTTCCAGGAGCAGTTCACGTACGAGACCCGGCCCGTGCGGGTCGTCTTCCGGCCCGGGGCGGCCGTCACCGCGACCCCGGGAGAGGCGGCGCGCCTGGGCCTGCGGCGGCTGCTCGTGGTGTCCGGCAGCCGGGGCTATCCCGTTGCGCGGGCGGTCGCGGACGCGCTCGGCGACAGCTGCGCCGGGGTGCACGCCGAGGCACGGATGCACGTGCCCGTGGAGGACGCCCACCGGGCCGTCGCGGCCGCCCGGGCGGCGGGCGCCGACGGCTGTGTCGCGGTCGGCGGCGGCTCCGCGATCGGGCTCGGCAAGGCGATCGCCCTGCGCACCGGACTGCCGCTGATCGCCGTACCGTCCACCTACTCGGGCTCCGAGATGACCCCGGTGTGGGGCCTGACCGAGCACGGCACGAAACGCACCGGCCGCGACCCCGTCGTCCAGCCCCGCGCCGTCGTCTACGACCCGCGGCTCACCCTCTCCCTGCCCGTACCGCTGACCGTCACCAGCGGCATCAACGCACTCGCGCACGCCGTCGAGGCGCTGTACGCACCGGACGTCTCACCGCTGGTCTCGGTCATGGCCGAGGAGGGCGTCCGGGCGATGACCGGGGCCCTGCCCCGGCTGGCCACCGACCCGGCGGACCTCGACGCGCGCAGCCGGGCCCTGTACGCGGCGTGGCTGTGCGGCGCGTGCCTCGGCGCGACGACGATGGGGCTGCACCACAAGCTGTGCCACGTCCTCGGCGGCACGTACGGCCTGCCCCACGCCGAGACCCACACCGTCGTCCTGCCCTACGCCCTCGCCCACAACGCCCCCGCCGCGCCGCAGGCGTTGGCCGTCCTGCGCCGCGCTCTCGGCACCGACGACGTGCCCCGCGCGCTGTGGGACCTGGCAGGCCGCCTCGGCGCACCGCGCTCCCTCGCCCAACTCGGCCTCGCACAGGCCGACCTCACCCCGGCGGCGACACGGGCGGCGGGCGAGCCGTACGCCAACCCGCGCGAGGTGACGGCCGAGGGGGTCCGGGCCGTACTGCTCGCGGCGTACGAGGGCGGCCCGCCGACCACGGCATAGGCGCCGCCGGCCGTACGGGGCCTGTCAGCGGTTCCAACAGACCGGCGCCCCACCGCCTGCGTCTTGCGGACAGAAGGTGACCTCAAGCCTTCCTAGGGTCGAGGCATGACGCAGACGCAGAAGATCCTTGTCACCGGCGCCACCGGAACCGTCGGCCGTCAGGTCGTCGCCGAACTGCTCGACCGGGGCCACGAGGTGCGTGCCCTGACGCGGGACGCCGCGAAGGCCTCCTTCCCGGCCCGTGTCGAGCTCGTCGAGGGCGACCTGACCGAACCCGACGGCCTGGCCCCGGCCCTGGCGGGCGTCACCGGTCTCCACCTGATCACCTTCGGGGGCGCCGCCTCCAGCCCGCTGGAGACCGGCCCGCGGATCCTGGAGATCGCGCGCTCCGCCGGTGTCCGCCGGGTCACCGTGCTGCACGGCGGGGGCCCCACCCCGCTGGAGGACGCGGTGCGCGCCGCCGACGGTGTGGACTGGACGGTGCTCATGCCGGTCGAGTTCATGGCCAACGCCCTGGAATGGGCGGACGGGATCGTGACCAACGGCGAGGTGCGGGAGCCGTTCGTCGAGCGGCTGAGTGCCATGGTCCACGAGGGCGACATCGGCGCCGTCGCCGCGGTCGCGCTCACGCGGGAGGGGCACGGCGGCCAGGAGTACGTGATCACCGGGCCCGAAGTGCTCACCGTCGCCGACAAGGTGAGGACGATCGCCGCGGCCGTCGGCCGGGAGATCACCCTGGTCGAGCTGACCGAGGCGGAGGCCGTCGCACAGTGGCGGGCGGCGGGCCTGCCGGAGGACGTCATCGGCTTCCTGCTCATGGTGTACGGGAACACGCCGGAGGAGGGCCGCACGGTCTCGGGCACCGTCGAGAAGATCACGGGCCGCCCGGCGCGGACCTTCGCCGGGTGGGCCGCCGAGCACGCGGAGCTCTTCGAGGGGCGGTCCTGACTGTCTCGTATTGAGACACCCGCGCCCGAGCCCGGCGCGTCAAGATCGGCAAGGGGGTGTGACCGCAGCAAGGTGCGGCCGTCGGCGTGCGCTGAACCGCCGCTCGTACGGCCGCACACCCGAAGAAAGGTGACCACCATGGCCCTCGCACTGCTCCGGCGCCGGTGGCTCAAAAGTCCCTCCGCCGAGGCGGCGGATCTCGCCCTTCCCCTCCCCGCCGGCGCGGGCGCCGTGGCCCGCGAGGTCGTCGACCCGATGGGCTCGCCCCTGGCCGCCGCGGACGTCACCGTCACCGCCCTGGACACTCACCGCGTCGCCACCCGCGGCACGACCGACCCCTACGGCTACTTCCTCGCGGCGCTGCCGCCCGGCCGCTACAGCCTGATCATCTCGGCGGAGGGACTGCGGCCGCACCGCGAGACGATCGAGACGGGCCCCGGGGCCTCCACGGCCACCGAACGCGTCTGGCTGCAGCCCGCCGAGGCGCTCCAGTTGCCGACGCCCGGCACCTGGCTCTTCGACCCGCCGCACACGGCGATCCGGTTCATCGCCAAGCACGTCGGCATGGCCCATGTGCACGGCCGCTTCGAACGGTTCCAGGGCGGCATCCAGGTGGCCCCGGACATGGCCGACTCCCGGGTACACGTCCGCATCGACGCGTCCAGCATCACCACCGGCAACACCACCCGCGACAACCACCTGCGGTCCGCCGACTTCCTCGACGTCGAGCACTTCCCGTACATCGACTTCACGAGCACGCGCTTCGCCTACCGCGGCGGCACCAAGTGGACGCTGCAGGGCTCCCTCACCATGCACGGCGTCAGCCGCTCGGTGGCCCTGGACACGACGTACCTCGGCACGGTGAACGGCGGCTACGGCCAGGAGTTGCGCTGCGCCGCCCTGGCGACGGCGGAGCTGCACCGCGAGGACTACACCCTAAACTGGCGTTCCATGCTGGCCCGGGGCATCGCCGTCGTCGGCCCGACGGTCCAACTGGAGCTCGACGTGCAGGCGATGTACCGCACCCACGACACGCCCACCCCGCCGGAGTAGTGGTCCGGCCTGGGCCTTTCGAAGAGGCCCGGGCCATGCTCCGCGTCGGCGCAGCCCTTCATCCACAGCCCCCATAGCCCAGAATCCGCAGTCACCGGCGCGGCGACCAGAGCGCTGACCGGACGATGCGCCCGAGGTGCTCCGGCATCACCGAGACGCGGTGAGACCCGGCTGGTACGGCCGGCCACACGCGCCGGGTCGGCGGTGGCCGGGATGCGACGAAACCGCGACCGGCCCGCGCGGCCGACGCACACCGCCGATATTCACTGGCCCCGTCCCACCGGCCTCCCTACACTCACCCCCATACCCGCGCCGCCCACGATCCCGGCGGTGCGCCGAGGTGACGAACGAAGGGAGACGGCCATGCGTGCCCACACCGCTGTCGCCGTCTCCCTGCCGCAGCACGAGGTGATCCTCGTGTCTTCGTCGCCCCGGTGTCCGCTGCGCGGCGGCACCGGCTGACCGGGACGAACGCCCGGCGACCACCCGCGACCTTGACGTGACGTCAGGTCCCGGTGCCCTCGCCTGTTCGGCCTGGAATCGCGCTGCCCCTTTCTCATCGCATCGAAAGGCCCCGGGCCGTGCGCACCCACCTCAACCCGCTCGCCGTCGTCCGCAACCTCGGCATCCTCGCCCACGTCGACGCCGGCAAGACCACCGTCACCGAACGGATCCTGTTCGCCACCGGCACCACCCACAAGCGCGGCGAGGTCCACGACGGCACCACCGTCACCGACTTCGACCCGCAGGAACGCGACCGCGGCATCACCATCTTCGCCGCGGCGGTCAGCTGCGACTGGGACGGTCACCGCATCAACCTCATCGACACCCCGGGGCACGTCGACTTCGCCGACGAGGTGGAGCGTGCCCTGCGGGTGCTCGACGGGGCGGTGGCCGTGTTCGACGCGGTGGCCGGCGTGGAGCCGCAGAGCGAGTCCGTGTGGCGGCAGGCCGACCGGTACGGCGTGCCGCGGATCGCGTTCGTCAACAAGATGGACCGCCCCGGGGCCGACCTCGACGCGGCCGTGGCGTCGATCCGGACGCGGCTGCATCCGGCGCCCCTGGTCGTGCAGCTGCCGATCGGAGCGGAGGACACCTTCAGCGGCGTCGTCGACCTGGTGAGCATGCGTGCCCTGCTGTGGGCCGATGACGGCACCGTCGAGGACGTGGAGGTGCCCGAGGAGCTTCGGGGCGAGGCCCTGGCGCGCCGCCGGGCGCTGGAGGAGGCCGTGGCGGAACTGCACCCGGGCGCGCTGGAGGAGTTCTGCGACACGGGCGCGCTGGGCGAGCGGACCCTCGTCTCGGCGTTGCGTCAGGTGACCCGGGACGGCGACGGCGTGGTCGTGCTGTGCGGATCCGCGTACCGCAACCGCGGTGTCGAGCCGCTGCTGGACGCCGTCGTGGCCTATCTGCCCTCGCCGCTCGACGTGCCCCCGGTCACCGGCACGCACGAGGGAGAGGAACAGGAACGGGCCGCCGACCCGGCGGCACCGGTGGCCGCCCTCGCGTTCAAGGTGCACGCCACCTCGACGGGACGGCTGACCTGTCTGCGCCTGTACTCGGGCACGATCGAGAAGGGAGACACCCTGTGGGACGCGCGTGCGCGGCGCACCGAGCGGATCGGGCGGATCCTGCGGGTCCAGGCCGACCGGCACGCCCCGCTGGACCGGGCGGTCGCCGGGGACATCGTCGCCGTGGTCGGGCTGAAGTCCGCCCGCGCCGGCTCGACCCTGTGCGCGCAGCACGCCCCGCTCGTCCTCGAACCGCCCGGCGTGGCCGAGCCGGTGGTGTCGGCCGCGGTCGAGTCCCGCCGGGCCGGTGACACCGACCGGCTGGCGTCGGGGCTGGCACGGCTGACCGAGGAGGACCCCTCGCTGGTCGTGCGGACCGACCCGGAGACCGGGCAGACGGTGCTGTCCGGCATGGGCGAACTGCACCTGGAGGTGGCGGTGGAGAAGCTCCGGCGCGAGCTGGGACTGGAGGTCAACGTCGGCCGCCCGCAGGTCAGTCACCGCGAGACGGTCGGCCGGGGCGTGTCCGGCCTGGTGTTCCGGCACGTCAAACAGGACGGTGGCGCCGGGCAGTTCGCCCACGTCGTCCTGGACGTGGAGCCGTACGAGGAGGGAGCGTTCGAGTTCCGCTCGACCGTCGTCGGCGGGCGGGTGCCGCAGGAGTACGTCCGGGCGGTCGAGGCGGGTTGCCGGGACGCCCTTGCCGAGGGCCCGCTGGGCGGGCATCCGGTGACGGGGCTGCGCGTCACGCTGACCGACGGGGCGACCCATGTGAAGGACTCCTCGGACACGGCGTTCCGCACGGCCGGCCGCCTCGGTCTCCGCGAGGCCCTGCGCGCCTGCGCCATGGTCCTGCTGGAGCCGGTCGTCGAGGTCACGGTCACCGTGCCCGAGGAGGCGGTCGGCGGTGTGCTCGGTGACCTCGCCGCCCGGCGCGGGCGGGTGACCGGCTCGGTCACCCGGGCGGGTGCGGCGGTCGTCAACGCCACCGTGCCGCTGGCCGAACTGTTCGGCTACGCGACCCGATTGCGCAGCCGGACCCAGGGCCGCGGCACCTTCACGGCCCGTCCCACCGGCTACGCGCCGGCACCGGTCGCGACACCGGCGCGGTAGGTACAGAACCGGCCCCTGCCCTTCCCCGATCCGGGGGAGGGGAGGGGTCGGCCCCTGACCTGCGGCCTACGGGTACGACACCACCGTCGACGGCACCGTGGACGTCCCCGACGTCGGCGACCCCGTGTCGTTGATGACGCGCTCGTACTGCCCGTTGCCGCCGAGCGAGACCACGAGGAGGTCGTGGAAGCGCACCCCGGGACGGTTCGGCGCCGCGAAGCCGTGGTGCTGCACGATGCTCGGGTCGACGTTGTAGTAGCAGTAGCTGCCCAGGCCCCAGCCCTCGTGGGTGGTCACCGCGTCTCCGACCCGGTAGGCGGCGTAGCCCTTGACCGGGCCGTTCTGGATCGCGGCCTGGTTCGGGGCGTCGTACGCCTTCTCGTTCTGGTAGAAGATCGTGCGCCCGCGCTCGCCGAACCACTGCACGTCGTACTTGTTGAAGTGCTCCACGAACAGCCCGGTCGCCAGCACGTCGTGCCCGTTGACGACCACGCCGTAGTCGGCACGGTTGGTCTCCCAGCCCACGCCGTCGCCGTGGTCGGCGCGCCAGACCCAGGTGTGGTCGACGATGGTGTGACGGCTGTTGACGACCATGCTGGTCGTGGCCTTGCCCGGGCCCGCCCCGCCGATGCGGACGAAGACGTCCTGGACGGTGGTCGGGTTGGCGGAGTGGTCGCGGGAGGCGCCGCGCGGGCCGATCTCCAGCAGGGTCGCGGAGTTGACCGGCCCGGCGTCGACGAGGAACCCGGCGAGGCGTACGCCGTCGACGTCGGCGACCTTGAGTGCCGTGACGCCGTTGTCGGGGATGAGGGTGGCGTATCCCAGGCCCAGCACCACCGTCCCGGCCCGGTCGACCCGCACCGGCTGGTCGAGGTGGTAGATCCCCGGCGTGAGCAGCAGGTGGAGTCCCTCGGCCAGGGCCTGGTTGAGGGTGGCCGCCGGGACGCCGGGCCGGGCGACGTAGAAGCGCGACAGCGGCAGTGAGGTGCCCCGAGGCGTGCCGTTGCCCCAGGTGACGCCACGGGCGTCGGTCCGCTTCTCGGGCAGGAAGACCCGGTACTCACTGCCGCTGAGGTACAGGAACGGCTTCTCGCGGGAAACCGGTGTCGTGGCCAGGGTGGTGTACGGCGGGTTCGGGAAGCCCTGGGCAGGAGCGCCCTCGACGCCGGAGAACACCATGTTCCAGACGCCGTTGAGCCAGCCGCCGATCGCGCTGTCCCGGGTGTACCACTGCTGCTGCGAGTACGGCTGCACCTGGCCGTCGATCCGGCTGTCGGCGATGTAGCCGCCGCTGGACCAGCCGTAGCCGCTCGGGGCGAGGTTGAGGTTGCCTCGGACGTGCATCCGGCGGAAGGGGGCCGCCTGCGAGACCGCCCAGCGGTTGGTGCCGTTCACGGGCACGACCGCGAGGTTCTCCGCGGAACGCCAGAAGTTCTGCGTGGCGTTGCCGCCGAACCAGCCGGCGTCGACCGTGATGTCGCCGTTGATCGTGGTGTCGTCGGGGGAGAGGCCGAGACCGGAAATCGAGGTGTAGAAGCCGATCTGCGCGTTGAGCCCGTGGTAGGTGCCCGGCTTGAACAGCAACTGGTAGCGGCCGGTGCCGAACTGGGCCGATTCCTGCCGCCGGAAGACCTCGTCCAGTCTGGCCTGGATGCCCGGCGTGGAGGGGTCGAAGACCAGCACGTTCGGGCCGAGATCACCACCGCCGGGCAGGACGCGCGGCTTCCTGCGTACGGGCTTCCTGCGCAGGTCCGGGGCGGCTGCGGCCGTGCCGGGCAGCGCCGCGAGCGTGGTGGCGGCCGCGGCGGCGCCGAGGACGGTCCGGCGGCCGGGCGCGGCGGGGCGTGGTGACGGGGAGTCAGGGTGCATGGGGCGGCTCTCCTGGTTCATGAAGTGAACGGAGTGGGGTGCGGGGAGCGCTCTCTCGCCGCTGAATGGTTCATCCGTGGAACAGATGCGTCAAGGGGTGCCGCGAGAGTTCCGAGAGTGTGTCCAAACCCTTGACGGGACTGCCTTCCAGGGATTAACTCACGTCCTAAATTAAGCCATGACGGCCCCCTCGTTGCCGGGGGAGCCGTGGTCCCGTACTCCCGGAAGGGCCAGGAGCAGCCATGCGCAGCATCCGAGCCGCGGCCGCAGGCGCCGTCACACTGTCACTCGTCCTCGCGGCCACGGCCTGCGGAGGCGGCTCCGCCACGGGCGGCGGGTCGAACGACTCGCCCAAGACGCTCACGTACTGGGCGTCCAACCAGGGCGCCGGCATCGAGATCGACAAGAAGGTCCTCCAGCCCGAACTCGCCAAGTTCGAGAAGCAGACCGGCATCAAGGTGAAGCTGGAGGTCGTCCCCTGGTCCGACCTGCTCAACCGGATCCTCACCGCCACCACCTCCGGCCAGGGCCCGGACGTGCTGAACATCGGCAACACCTGGAGCGCCTCGCTCCAGGCCACCGGCGCCCTGCTGCCCTGGGACGCGAAGAACTTCGACAGGATCGGCGGCCGGGACCGCTTCGTCGACTCGGCCCTCGGATCCACGGGCGCAGAGGGCAAGGACCCCGCGGCGGTGCCCCTGTACTCGATGTCGTACGCGCTCTACTACAACAAGAAGATGTTCGCCGACGCCGGCATCGCCGAGCCGCCGGCCACCTGGGACGAACTGGTCGCCGCCGGCAGGAAACTCTCCAAGGACGGCAAGTGGGGCCTGGGCGCGGAAGGTTCCAACCCCTCGGAGAACATCCACCACGCGTTCGTCTTCGCCAAGCAGCACGGCGCGGACTTCTTCACCCCCGCAGGCAAGGCCGACTTCACGAACGACGGTGTGGTCAGCGCCGTCAAGCAGTACGTCGACCTGATGGCCGAGGACAAGGTCATCGCGCCCGGCAACGCCGAGTACGCGCAGAACCAGTCGGTCAGCGACTTCGCCAAGGGCAAGACCGCGATGCTGCTGTGGCAGTCCGCCTCCGCCAACCTCACCTCCCAGGGCATGAGCGAGGACGACTACGGCATCGCGCCTGTCCCCGTCCAGTCCGGCACCCCCGGCACCGGCAAGCAGGTCAACTCGATGGTCGCCGGCATCAACCTGGCCGTCTTCAAGAACACCGACAACCTCGACGGCGCCACGAAGTTCGTGAAGTTCATGACCAGCGACGACGAGCAGAAGATCCTCAACAAGGCCTACAGCTCCATACCGCCGGTGAAGACCGCGCAGACCGACAGCGCCTTCGGCTCCGCCGCCAACGCCGTCCTGAAGGACACCCTCGCCAAGAGCGCCGCCGCACTGCCCCAGGTCGCCGACGAGTCCCAGTTCGAGACGGCCGTCGGCACCGCCATCAAGGGCCTCTTCGCCGACGCGGCCGCCGGACGCCCGGTCACCACCGGCTCGGTCAAGGCGGCCCTGGAGAAGGCCCAGCAGCAGATGCCGACGGCGTGAACGACATGACCACCACGGTTGAAGCCGGCACACCGCCGGTCGGCAAGAGCCCGTCCGGATCGGCGCGCGGCGCCCGCCACCGCACCGGGCGGATCCACCGCGTGGGCCTGCCCTACCTGCTGCTCCTGCCCGCCCTGCTCCTCGAACTCCTCGTCCACCTGGTGCCGATGGTGATCGGTATCGTCATGAGCTTCAAGGAGCTCACCCATTTCTACATCCGCGACTGGGGCGCCGCCCCCTGGTCCGCCCTCGCCAACTACGAGGTGTCGGTGGACTTCGACGCCCCCGTCGGCGAGGCGCTGCTGCACTCCTTCCTCGTGACCGTCGCCTTCACCCTGCTGTCGGTGGGCCTGTGCTGGCTGATCGGCACGGCCGCCGCGGTCTTCATGCAGGACACCTTCCGGGGCCGCGGCCTGCTCAGGGCGCTGTTCCTCGTCCCGTACGCCCTTCCGGTCTACGCGGCCGTCATCACCTGGGTCTTCATGTTCCAGCACGACAACGGCCTGGTGAACCACGTCCTGCACGACCAGCTCGGCCTCACCGACAAGCGGTCGTTCTGGCTCATCGGCGACAACAGCTTCATCGCGCTGCTGACGGTGTCCGTGTGGAAGGGCTGGCCGTTCGCCTTCCTCATCGTCATGGCGGGCCTGCAGAACATCCCGCGTGAGCTGTACGAGGCGGCCGCCCTGGACGGAGCCGGCGTCTGGCAGCAGATCCGCCGCATCACGCTGCCGTTCCTGCGCCCGGTCAACCAGGTCCTGGTCCTCGTCCTGTTCCTGTGGACGTTCAACGACTTCAACACGCCGTTCGTCCTGTTCGGCAGGACCGCGCCGGAGGCAGCCGACCTCATCTCGGTGCACATCTACCAGGCATCGTTCGTCACCTGGAACTTCGGCACCGGCTCCGCGATGTCCGTCCTGCTCCTGCTGTTCCTGCTGCTGGTCACGGGCGGCTACCTCAGGCTCACCTCGCGCGGACGGAGGGCCGCCCCATGAGGACACCCCTGGCCCCGCCGCGGTCCTTCCAGTGGTCCCGGCGCATCTTCCTCACCCTGCTGACGGGCTTCGTGCTCGTGCCCGTCTACGTCATGGTCTCCAGCTCGCTGAAGCCGCTGGCGGACGTCACGGGCACGTTCCGGTGGCTGCCGACCGAGCTGACGATCCGCCCGTACATCGACATCTGGTCGACGGTCCCGCTGGCGCGCTACTTCGTCAACTCCCTGGTGGTGGCGGGCGCGGCCACGGTCTGCTCGGTGGTCATCGCGGTCTTCTCCGCCTACGCCGTCAGCCGCTACGACTTCCGCGGCAAACGCGTCTTCACCCTCACCGTCCTGTCCACGCAGATGTTCCCCGGCATCCTGTTCCTGCTGCCGCTGTTCCTGATTTACGTCAACATCGGCAACGCGACCGGCATCGCCCTGTTCGGCTCGCGCGGCGGCCTGATCCTCACGTACCTCACGTTCTCCCTGCCGTTCTCGATCTGGATGCTGATCGGCTACTTCGACTCGGTGCCGCGCGACCTGGACGAGGCGGCGCTGGTCGACGGCTGCGGCCCGCTCGGCGCGCTGTTCCGGGTGGTCGTGCCGGCGGCCGTGCCCGGCATCATCGCGGTGGCGGTGTACGCCTTCATGACGGCCTGGGGCGAGGTCCTGTTCGCCTCGGTGATGACCAACGACACCACCCGCACCCTCGCCGTCGGCCTCCAGGGCTACTCGACCCTCAACGACGTGTACTGGAACCAGATCATGGCCGCCTCGCTGGTCGTCAGCGTGCCCGTGGTCGCGGGTTTCCTGCTGCTCCAGCGCTACCTCGTGGCCGGCCTGACGGCGGGAGCCGTCAAGTGACCGACTCGCCCGTTCCCGAAGGGACTTACGTGACCATCGACCTCGCCGCACTCCCGCACGACTTCCTGTGGGGCACGGCCACCTCGGCGTACCAGATCGAGGGAGCCGTGGCGGAGGACGGCCGCTCGCCCTCGATCTGGGACACGTTCTCGCACACCCCCGGCAGGACCGCCGGGGGCGACCACGGCGATGTCGCCTGCGACCACTACCACCGCTGGCGCGAGGACATCGCCCTGATGCGCCGGCTCGGCGTGAACGCCTACCGTCTCTCGATCGCCTGGCCGAGGGTCGTCCCCGGCGGCGACGGCCCCGTGAACGCCAAGGGCCTGGCCTTCTACGACGAGTTGATCGACGGCCTGCTGGAGGCGGGCATCACCCCGTCCGTGACCCTGTACCACTGGGACCTACCGCAGGCGCTCCAGGACCGGGGCGGCTGGCCGGAGCGCGACACGGCGCACGCGTTCGCGCGGTACGCCTCGGTCGTCGCCGAGCGCCTCGGGGACCGCGTCACCCACTGGGCCACGCTCAACGAACCCCTGTGCTCGGCGTGGATCGGCCATCTCGAAGGCAAGATGGCGCCCGGCCTGACGGATCTCACGGCCGCCGTCCGTGCCTCCTACCACCTGCTGCTCGGCCACGGCCTGGCGAGCCGGGCCGTCCGTGCGGCGGCCCCCGGGGCGCAGATAGGCATCGTGAACAACCTCTCGACGATCCATCCCGCCACCGACACACCGGAGGACCGGGCCGCGGCCCGCCGCATGGACGGCCACACCAACCGCTGGTGGCTCGACCCGGTGCACGGCAGGGGCTTCCCGGCGGACATGCGCGAGCTCTACGGCGTCGACCTGCCGGAACGCCCCGGTGACTCGGCGGCCATCGCCGCCCCGCTGGACTGGCTGGGCCTCAACTACTACTTCCCGCAGACCGTCGCCGACGACCCCGCGGGCCCGGCACCGTACGCCCGGGCCGTACGCCGTGACGGCGTGCCGCGCACCGGCATGGACTGGGAGGTCGACGCGAGCGGCATCGAGTCGCTGCTGCTGAGGCTCACCGACGACTACGGGGCCCGCCGGCTGTACGTCACGGAGAACGGCTCGGCCTACCCCGACGTCGTCCGCCCCGACGGCACGGTCGACGACCCCGAACGGCAGGAATACCTGCTGAGCCACCTCGCCGCCTGCGCCTCGGCCGCCCGCAAGGGAGCCCCCCTGGCCGGCTACTTCGCCTGGTCCCTGCTGGACAACTTCGAGTGGGCGTACGGGTATGAGAAGCGGTTCGGTCTCGTTCACGTGGATTACGAGACGCAGCGGCGGACGATCAAGGGGGCGGGGTATCGGTACGCGGAGGTCGTGCGGGCGCACCGGGGGCGGGCACGCGAGGCGGCTTGAGAATGCGGGCGCCGGTGCTATGCGAAGCGCGTCCAGTCCGGGTCCCTCGGATGTGCCGGACCGTCCCACACCAGGGTCTGATCGACGAGACCGGGCACCTTGTTGTCCTGATGTCCGTCCGGGTACTCCACACCGCGGTTCTCGTACAGGGCGTCGGCGACTTCGATGAGGTAGTCGGCAAACGACGGCCACACGCCCAGCTGGGGAATGCCGGCCTCTTCGAAGGTGCCGACCCGTCCGTAACCCGGTCCTGGCGTGCAGTCCGTGAACAGCCCGTACAGACCGCTGCGGTCGGTGGCGGCGAACGCCAGGTATCGCACCATGGGGTCGTTCGGCATACCGATCGTGTGAGGGCCTTCGTCCCAGTACGGCAGATGCTGCACGGGAGGAATCCCATGCTTCCTCGGCAACAGCCAGGCCGTCTCCTGTCCTTGTGGTGGGAGTTCGGTCTCGGGTCCGGGCGTCCAGCCGAAGTCACCGGGATGACCCGTGCCGTTGCGGAGGCGGTAGAAAGCCTTGAGGCCCGGTGGAACGGTGAGGTCGAGTGCCTGCTCGACCCCACGGATGTCGGCCTCCGGGGCGGGCGGAGAAAGCATCCGGTAGGAGCGCGGAGCGTGCTGCTCCAGCCACTTCTCGATCCTCGCCCAGGCGCCCGCCACGGCCCGCTCCTGCTGCTGATCGTCCGTCATACCAGCGACTGTATGGGTCACATGCCTTTGTCCGAAGACCTCTCGAACTTGTGCAGCAGCCCAAAGCCATGAAGTCCAACTCCGCATGGTCCGGGGCGTCCGGTGGCTCGTCGCTCCGAGTGTGATGGGCGATACTGCCCGGTGCGCCGACGTAGTCGCACGTGGGGCACTTCTGCCACACGCCCGCGGAAACGGCATGCGCACTCACCGAGTGTCCCGGCCCGTATCCGTGGCCGTGCAGCAGCTGGGCGACGGAGGAACCGTACTCGGCCGTGAGCAGTGCGGCTTCCGCCACTTCGTCGTGGCCGGGAGCGAAGAACGATCCGGGGCCGACCTTCGACGTCTATGCCTGGACGTGAGTTGTCCTCACGTCTGCGGCCGGGCTGCCGCACGGCACAGACCCGTCCAGAGACGGATCGCCGAACTCCGCGCGCAGTGCCTCGAACGCCGTCACCTTGTCCGTGCCGAAGCGGAGGATGCGTGCGGCGAATTCGTCGGGGGAGAGGAACGCCGTCGGCCGGGACTTGCTGTGGAACTTGTCCGCGTACATCACCAGCCTCTCCTCCTCCGTCACCGCCACATAGTCGCCGGGAGGGAGGGGCAGTGCCTGGCTGACGATGTCGTGGCGGGTGAGTCCCACCCCGGTGTGGTGGGAGCAGAAGCGGCTCAGGAGTTCGGGGAAGCCCTCCGCTTCGAGGATCTCGTGGCCGAGCAGACCGTGCCGGATGTAGTTCCGGTGGTCCAGCCGTCCGTCCTCCCCGTAGAGGCGGTAGACACCGATGTCATGGAGGAGACAGCCGGCGCGAACCAGTTCGGCGTCGAGATGGGCGAGGCGGGGCGCGGCAAGGAGCTGCTCGGCGATTCCCCAGACGATCTCGCAGTGCCTGTGGACGAGGGCGAACGCCTCGGCGGTGGGCGCGTACTTCTCGTGCAGCGCCCGGATCTCTGCGGGGTCCGGAATTCTCACTCGGGGAGCGTAACAACCGCTCGCCCGGCCGGGCCGGGGAGTTCCCGTGGCGGTCCCTTTCACACGATCGGATGGTGCCCCGCGGAACGGGCACCTGCCCGGCCCGCGGGCCGTTCGAGCTGGTGACGGGACTTGCCGTCCATTCTCAGCACGACGACGGGAGCACATGATGGGCCTGCACTTCCACCGCAATGCCGACGGCACGACGACGGGGCGCAACGAAGCCAACGGCTTCACCGTGACGCACGCCGACGAAGAGGAGGTGAAACGGCAGTTGTACGAGGACGCCGGATGGGAGTACACACCTCCACCCCCGCCGGTCCGGCCCGGGTTCCACCGGTTCTCCTTGGTGCACGACGAGTTCCGGGCCTCCGGCTTCGAGGACGAGAGGTACGCGGGGCTGCGGGAGCGTCCGCCGGAGGGGTGCATGCCGGTCGACCAGGGGTGGTTCGCCCTGGAATGCGAGCGGCCGGGGAAGACGCTCCTGGACGCCGTCGCCGGCACCGTCGCGGAGGTCCGCCGAGAGCACGGCCTGGTGATGAACAGCCTGGGTGTCGACAAGCCCCAGGAATGGTTCGACGCGGACAGCAAGAACGGATACGCCGCGAAGATCGCCGCGCACCTGGTGCTCATGGCCGCCGACCGCGCCCGACTGCTCGGGTACGGGCGCAAGGACGTGGTCCGGCTACTCGACGCCACCGGTATCGAGTAGCCGGCGGAGGCCGCGTCCGGTCCCGGTGGTTCGATCCCGGGCGGCTGCTCGGCCCGGGGCGGTGACGCCCGGACTGCGGCGGACGCGGAGAGCGCCCCGCGCCTCAGGAGCGGGCGGCCGGCCCCGGCACGAACTCAGGGTCCACCTGCGCCGCGAGGTCCTCGCCTGTACGAGCGTCCGCCCAGGCGTGGACGTTGCGCAGGTGGAACTCGACCGCGTGGCGGTGGAGGCGTTCCCAGTCGCGGACCTCGGCGTCGACCGCCTCGCGCATCACCTCGAGGGCGTGGCGGTTGTGCGGTTCCAGCGACGCCAGTGCCTCGGGGCCGGAGCCGGCCCGGCCCTGTTCCGCCGCGCGGATCCAGGGGGAGTGGACCAGGTGGGTCAACAGGTCGTCGCCCACCTGCTCCTTGAGGAAGAGCAGGTCGTCCTCGCCGGTCACCTTGTTGCCGACGACGGCGATCCGGATGCCGAACTGTTCCGCGTGGTCGCGGTACTGGCGGTACACCGAGACACCCTTGCGGGTGGGCTCCGCCACCAGGAAAGTGAGGTCGAAACGGGCGAACAGGCCTGAGGCGAAGGCATCGGCTCCGGCCGTCATGTCGACCACCACGTACTCGCCGGGACCGTCCAGCAAATGCCCGAGGTACAGCTCCACCGCACCCAGCTTGGAGTGGTAGCAGGCCACGCCCAGGTCGGACTCGTCGAACTCGCCCGTCGCCATGAAGGGGACGCCGCCCGCCCGGCCGACGTGCCGTGCGTGCAGTTCGTCGTCGCCCAGCGGACGCAGGAGGCGGGATCCGCGGCCCGGCGGGGTCGTCTTGATCATCGCCTCGGGGGAGGGGATACGAGGGTTGTCCCCCCGTAGGTAGTCCTTGATCTCGGGCAGATGAGCGCCCAGCGGAGGGGCGGACTCCTCCTCGCCGCCCAGCGCCTCGGCCAGATGCTGGTTGATGTCGCCGTCGACGGCCAGGACCGGGGCGCCGGAGCGTGCCAGGTGGCGGGAGAAGAGCGCGGAGAGCGTGGTCTTGCCGCTGCCGCCCTTGCCGACGAACGCGATCCTCACGACGACCCCCTCTTTTTGAAAATGGATGTCATGTGGCTAGGTTTAGGGAAGCCTCGTCGTCCCTGTCAAATCGCTTGAGCCGATCGGGGGGTCCGGGGCGGGTGCTGCTCGACCCCTGCGAGCGGGCCCTCTTGGGTGCCGGTATGCGTCGCTGACCGGAGGGTTCAGCCGGGCAGTCCCATGTCGATCACGCAGCTGATCTCGACGAGCTGTCCGGGGAAGGTCAGTTCGGTGACGCCGAGGGCCGTGCTGACCGGACGGTGGGTGCCGAAGTACGCCCGGTTGCCCTTCGCGATCACCTCGGCGTTCCGCACGAGGTCCACCGCGTACAGCGTCTGGGAGACGATCTGGTTGCGGGTGGCGCCGTAGTGGGCCAGGACCTTGTCGAGGTTGAGGTAGGTCCCCTCGAGCTGGGCGGCGAGGTCGTCCTCGGGGTGGAAGGCGCCCGCCTCGTCGAACGAGAGCTGCCCGGAGACGTGGACCAGGTCACCGGACCTGATCGCCTGGGCGTAGCCGAAGTGGCCCTCGGCCGGGATGCCGTGGTCGTAGACGTCGAGCGTGGTCATGGCGTGAGTTCCTTCCGTCGGGCACGGACCGCGGGCAACGGGCCCGCGCTCTCTTGCGGTTACTCGGAAACCGTAGGAGAGTGACCGCCGACCTGGAAGAACGCACTTTTCGGTGACTGGGGAACCAGATGGTGACCAAGCAGATCAGAGACCTGCCCGAGAACGCGGACCTGCGCCGGGCGGACTCCCTGGCCCGGGAGATCTTCTCCGACGTGGCGAACAAGTGGGCCCTGCTGATCATCGAGGCGCTCGGGGAACGCACCCTGCGCTTCAGCGAGTTGCGCGACGAGGTCGAGGGCGTCAGCCACAAGATGCTCACGCAGAACCTGCGGATGCTGGAGCGCAACGGCCTGGTCGACCGGAAGGTGCACCCCACCGTGCCGCCCAAGGTCGAGTACACGCTCACCGAGCCGGGCCGTGCGCTGCGCGCCACGGTCGACGCGATCTGTGGCTGGACTCATCAATACCTCGGGCACATCGAGGCGGCCCGAGGGCGTTTCGGCCCCTGACCGGGCCGGGTGTCAGCCCGCGATCAGTTCCCGCACCTGGGGGGCGGTCGCCGGCTCCTCTGCCCGCGAGGTCCGGTGCGTCCGGTACAGCCACAGCACGTCCCGGCCGAACGACCAGACCAGCAGACCCAGCGCCAGGGCCGCGACCGCGAAGTTGGCCGCGTACGGCAGCAGATCGGCGCCCGCCAGGAGCAGCAGCACGCCCTGGAGCGCGGCGACGGTCTTGCGGGCGGTGCTCGGCGGGAGTGCGGCGGTCAGCCAGGGCCACACCTTGGCTGCGGCGACGAAGACATAGCGCATGCCGCCGATCAGCAGCACCCACGGGCCCAGTTCCATCGACACGTACACGCTGAGCACCAGGATCAGAAAGGCATCGACCTCCATGTCGAAGCGCGCGCCCAGCGGGGTCGACGTGCCGGTGCGGCGGGCGACCTTGCCGTCGACGCCGTCGAGGATCAGCGCCACCGCCGTCAGGCCGACGAACAGCGACACCGGCGGTGAGCTCTGGAAGGAGTCGGCGACCAGGGCCGTGACCCCGCCGACGAGGGTGGCCCGCCCCAGGGTGACCCGGTTGGCCGCGCCGAACGAGCGCAGCCGGGAGCGGTGCAGGGCCCGGGAAAGCACCGCCCAGGTGGCGATCGCGAACGCGAGGCCGCTCAGCCAGCCCGCCGGCCCCATCCCGATCGCCGTGCCGATCAGGGCCAGCAGCAGGACCTGCACGCCCGCCCCCAGGGCGGTCTCCTGCTGTACGAGCCTCGCGTCGTAAGTGTTGTTCAGGGCCACCGAACACCCTCCGGCCGTGTGACAGAGTCGATCATCGCCGCTACGTTGTGCGCGGCCTGTGCACCCCTCGGTACGCACTCAGCTTCCCGATCGTTCAGGAGGACTTCGATGAAGCACACCGGACGCGCGTTCTGGATCGACTCGCCTGGGCGAGGTGCGATCCGGGACGTCGCCCTGCCGGCGCCCGGCGAGGGCGAGGTGCTGGTCCGGACGCTGTTCTCCGGCGTCAGCCGCGGCACCGAGACGCTCGTCTTCCGCGGCGGTGTCCCCGTCAGCCAGCACACGGCCATGCGCGCGCCCTTCCAGGAGGGCGACTTCCCCGGCCCGGTGAAGTACGGCTACCTCAACGTCGGCGTGGTGGAGGAGGGGCCCGAAGAGCTCGCCGGCCGCACGGTGTTCTGCCTCTACCCGCACCAGACGCGGTACGTCGTCCCGGCCTCGGCGGTCACCCCGGTCCCGGACACCGTCCCCGCCGAACGAGCCGTGCTCGCGGGGACCGTGGAGACCGCCGTCAACGCCCTGTGGGACGCGGCTCCCCTGGTCGGCGACCGGATCGCCGTGGTCGGCGGCGGCATGGTCGGCTGCTCGGTGGCGGCCCTCCTCGCCCGGTTCCCCGGGGTGCGCGTCCAGCTGGTCGACGCCGACCCGTCCCGCGCGAAGATCGCCGAGGCGCTCGGTGTCGGTTTCGCCACCCCCGAGGACGCCGACGGGGAACGCGACCTGGTCGTGCACGCCAGCGCCACGGAAGCGGGCCTCGCCCGGTCCCTGGAACTCCTCACCGCCGAGGGAACCGTCCTCGAACTCAGCTGGTACGGCGACCGGCAGGTCAGCCTCCCGCTCGGTGAGGCCTTCCACTCCCGCAGGCTCGTCATCCGCAGCAGCCAGGTCGGCACCGTCTCCCCGGCCCGCCCGAACCGCACCTACGCCGACCGGCTCGCCGTCGCCCTCGACCTGCTCGCCGACCCCGCGCTCGACGCCCTGATCACCGGCGAATCCCCCTTCGAGGACCTGCCGGACGTGCTGCCGCGGCTGGCGTCCGGCGAGGTTCCCGCGCTGTGCCACCGCGTCCGTTACGACGAGAACGATGGACGCATCGGCTGACGATTCGTTCCATCCGGTACGAGTCGGCCACGACAAGAGCGCCTGACCTGAGAAAAGACGTACGACAGGCTGAACAAGGGAAGACAACGGGCCGTACTACTCGGCATCCCCGGCACCGAGAGCGGGGGAGCAGACGCGCCGCACCTGGAGGGTCGTCCGTTGTTCAGCATCACCGTCCGCGATCACATCATGATCGCCCACAGCTTCCGTGGCGACGTCTTCGGACCGGCGCAGCGCCTGCACGGGGCCACGTTCCTCGTGGACGCCACGTTCCGGCGCGAACAGCTGGACGAGGACAACATCGTCGTCGACATCGGGCTCGCCACGCAGGAACTGGGCGCGGTCGTCAGCGAGCTGAACTACCGCAATCTCGACAACGAGCCCGACTTCGCCGGAGTCAACACCTCCACGGAGTTCCTCGCCAAGGTCATCGCCGACCGGCTCGCCGAGCGCATCCACAAGGGGGCGCTGGGCGAGGGCGCCAAGGGCATCGCGGGCCTCACCGTCACCCTGCACGAGTCGCACATCGCCTGGGCGAGTTACGAGCGTGCGCTGTGACCGACACGACCGTCGAACGGCCCGAGCACAGGGGTCCGGCACCGGCACGGCTGAATTATGTTCCCGTGCAGCACGCTTCCCTGAAGAACGCCGAGATCATCCCCATGTCCCTGCGCACCGTGCACTTCGTACTGCCGGGCGGCATCGACGACCCGACGGCACCCAGCGGCGGCAACGCCTACGACCGGCGCGTGTGCCTGGATCTGCCCGGCTTCGGCTGGCAGGTGACCAAGCACGCCGTGTCCGGTGACTGGCCGCGGCCGGGGGCCGGCGCCCGTACGGAACTGGCCCGCACCCTGGCCGCGTTGCCCGACGGCTCCGTCGTACTCCTCGACGGACTGGTGGCCTGCGGCGTACCGGAGATCGTGGGCCCCGAGGTGGAACGCCTGCGCATGGCCGTCCTCGTCCACCTCCCGCTCGGCGACGAGACGGGCCTGGACGCGGGGGTCGCCGCCGAACTGGACGCCAAGGAGCGGACCGTGCTGCGGGCGGTGCCCGCGGTGATCGCCACCAGCGACTGGGCCGTCCGCCGCCTGGTCTCCCACCACGGCCTTCCCCCCGAGCGGGTCCACGTCGCCGCCCCCGGCGCCGACATCGCGCCGCTCGCGCCCGGCACCGACGGGGTGTCGCGCCTGCTGTGCGTGGCCGCCGTGACCCCGCGCAAGGGCCAGCACCGGCTGGTGGAGGCACTGGCCGCGGTGAGCGACCTGCCGTGGAGCTGCGTGTGCGTCGGCTCCCTCACCCAGGAGCCGGAGTACGTCGACCACCTGCGGTCCCTCATTGCGGAGCACGGCCTTCAGGACCGGCTGGAGCTGGCCGGCCCCAAGTCCGGCCCCGCGCTCGACGCCGCCTACGCCACCGCCGACCTGATGGTCCTCACCTCCTACGCCGAGACGTACGGCATGGCGGTGACCGAGGCCCTGGCCCGGGGCATCCCGGTGCTGGCCACGGACGTGGGCGGGCTGCCCGAGGCGGTCGGCCGCGCACCCGACGGCGGGATGCCCGGCATCCTCGTCCCGCCGGAGAACCCCGCCGCGATCGCCGTCGAACTGCGCGGCTGGTTCGGCGAGGCGGACGTACGACGCCGCCTGAAGGCCGCCGCCCGCAGCCGCCGTGCCGCCCTCGACGGCTGGGCGACGACCGCACAGAGCCTGGCGGCGGTACTGCGCCGGCTCCCCACCGAACCCCGGAGGGCCGCATGACGAACCCGACCACGACCCAGCAGAGCGGGGCGATCCCGGCACAGCCCGGGCCGAGGGAGGTCACGAGCGTGACGGACGGCGTGGCGCCGGGCGGGAAGCCCGGCCCGGGGCAGAACGCCGCGGCGGGCATCGCGAGCGCGGTGGCCGGTGGGAACGCGGGAACCGCGGGCCTGGGCTCCAGTGTGGAGTTCGTCCCGGGGTACGCCCCGGACGCCGTGATCCCCGGCGCCGGACCCAGCGGCAGGCCCGGCACGCGGCCGACCGTCAAGCTGCGTGAGGCCAACCCGGAGGACCCGCCCCGGTACGCGCCGGAATGGCTGGAGCTGCGGGAGCCGGCCGACGCCTCCGCACGGGCGCACGACCTGCTCGACCCGCTGCGTATCCGGCTCGCCAACCTGCCGGGCAAGTCGGGCGTCGTCATCCACGACCTGGGCTGCGGCACCGGCTCGATGGGCCGCTGGCTCGCGCCCCGCCTGGACGGCGCCCAGCACTGGATCCTGCACGACCGCGACCCCTACCTGCTGCACTTCGCCGCTGTCTCGTCCCCGCGCTCGGCCGCCGACGGCACCCGGGTCACCGTGGAGACGCGACGCGGCGACGTCGCCCGCCTCACCCCGGACGCCCTGCAGGGGGCGTCCCTGGTGACGGCGTCCGCCCTGCTGGACGTCCTCACGCGCGAGGAGATCGACACGCTCGCCGCCGCGTGCACCGGAGCCGGCTGCCCCGCCCTGCTGACGCTGTCCGTCGCCGGGCGCGTGGAACTGACGCCGTCCCACCCGCTGGACGCGGAGATCGCCCAGGCGTTCAACGACCACCAGCGCCGCGACGGTCTGCTCGGACCCGACGCGGTCACCGTGGCGGCCGAGGCGTTCTCCGAGCACGGCGCGACCGTACGGCTGCACCCGAGCCCCTGGCGGCTCGGACCCGAGCAGGCCGCACTCACCGAGCAGTGGCTGCGCGGCTGGGTCGGTGCCGCCGTCGAGGAGCGCCCCGAACTGCGGGCCGAGGCCGACGTCTACCTCACCAACCGGCTGGCGGCCTGTGCCGCGGGCGAGCTGCGCGTCACCGTCCACCACGTCGACCTGCTGGCCCTGTCACGCCCGGCGGGCGGAGCGTCATGAGCCCCCAGGCGACGGGAACGCGCCCGCACACCACGCTCACGGAGCAGTCCGGGCCGCCCGCGACCGCCGGCGGCACCCGTGTGCCCGCGCCCTCCGGCCCGGCGGACACGGCCCGGGCGGGCGTGGCCGTGCCGCGCCCGGCCGTGCGCGACAGCAGCGCGCCCGCCGCCTCGACTCCGTCCGGCCCCACCCGGACGACCCAAGCCCCGCCGCACCGTGTCCGGACGGCCCTGGCCCGTCTCGGCTCCCCGAAGGTCCGCACGCACCTCGGCACGTGCGCCGGAATCGCCATCCTGGGCGTGCTGTTCTGGCGACTGGGAACCGGCGTCTTCCTGGACGGCCTGCGACGGATCGACGCGGTGTCGCTGCTGCTCGCGCTCGGCATCGGACTCGTCACCACCGTGTTCAGCGCCTGGCGGTGGGCGCTCGTGGCCCGGGGGCTCAGGATCCGCCTGCCCTTCGGCGCGGCCGTCGCCGACTACTACCGCGCGCTGTTCCTGAACGCGGCCCTGCCCGGCGGCGTCCTCGGCGACGTGCACCGGGCCGTGCGGCACGGGCAGAGCGAGGGGGACCTACGGCGGGGCGTGAAGGCCGTCGTCCTCGAACGGACGGCCGGCCAGATCGCGTTGTTCGCCGCCGGCGCCGTCGTCCTGCTGACCATGCCGTCCCCGGTGCTGGCCGAGGCCCGGCACATCGCGGCGCCCGCGGCCCTGGCGGCCCTGGGCGCCCTCGCCGTCGTCCTCGCCCTGCGCATGAACCGTTCGGCACCCTCCCGCCGGAGCCGCAAGCTGCGCGCGTTCCTCGCCGAGGCCCGCGAAGGGCTGCTGTCGCGACGGAACGGGCCCGGAGTGGTTGTCTCCTCCGTGGTGGTGCTGGCAGGTTACGTCGCGATGTTCGTACTCGCCGCCCGGGTCGCCGGGACCGCCGCCTCCGTGGCCGTCCTGCTGCCCCTCGCCGTCCTCGCCCTGCTGGCGATGGGCCTGCCGCTGAACGTCGGCGGCTGGGGCCCCCGGGAGGGCGTCACCGCCTGGGCGTTCGGCGCCGCCGGCCTGGGCGCCGGCCGGGGGCTCGCCGTCGCGGTCGTCTACGGCGTGCTCAGCCTCGTCGCCAGCCTGCCCGGCCTGATCGTGCTCGTCGCCCGCTGGTACGCGGGCCTGCGCGCCGGGACCCGGACGACACCCGGGTCCCCGGCGCCGCAGGGTGACTACGCGTCGGAGGTCAGCATCGAGAAATACGCACCGAAGGAATCCGCGAGGCTCGCCAGCAGTTCCTTCCCCTTTTCCGCCGAACCCAGTGAAGGACGGCCGATGACACCGGAATCGGTATAGCCGGACATGCCGAGGGTGAGCAGATGACGCCGGTCGTCAGCGACGAAATCGGAAGTCTCATATCCGGGGCGGAGCATTTCCGGATGAGCGTGCAGAAGGATGGAGGTCTCGATTTCCCCCGCATGCATGTCGGTGAGCAGCGAGGTTTCCACACCCGCCCGCTCGCGCGCCGCCTCCCAGTCCTCGGCGGCCGGGAAGAGCGCCATCCGCTCGCCGCGCGCGGAGGACTCCTGAACCACGTTGCCCAGCACGTAGTTGCCGCCGTGCCCGTTGACCACCACCAGGGCGTCGACGCCGGACCGGCGCAGCGAAGCCGCAATGTCCCGTACCACCGCATGAAGGGTCACCGAGGAGATGCTGACGGTGCCCGGCCAGGCCGCGTGCTCGTGCGAGCACGAGATCGTCACCGGAGGAAGGAGGTGCACCGGGTACGCGCCGGCTATCTCCCGCGCGACGGCACAGGCGACGAGGGTGTCGGTCGCCAGCGGGAGGTACGGACCGTGCTGCTCGAAGCTCCCCACGGGAAGCACCGCGACCTGCCGTGAGACACCGGCGCCCCGCGTCCGTACGTCTTCCGTGGTGTCCGCCGGCACCAGATCACTCATATCGTCACGGCCTTTCGTCTCTGCTTAGGAACTCGAGAATCATGACAGACAACATTGGCGTACTCGGCAAGAAGGCACCGCAGCGGACCGGCGTGGAACGCGTCGTGAATGCCCCCTTGCCCACCGTGTACGGGAAATTCCAGGCGATCGGCTACATGGACCACGACCGCGGCGACGAACAGGTCGCGCTGGTCTACGGCGAGATCGGCCCGGACGACGTCCTCATCCGGCTGCACTCGGAGTGCCTGACGGGTGACGCCTTCGGCTCCCAGCACTGCGAGTGCGGCGACCAGCTCGACGCCGCCCTGCGCGCGGTCGTCTCCGAGGGCGCGGGCATCGTGGTCTACCTCAGAGGGCATGAAGGCCGTGGCATCGGCCTGCTCGGCAAGCTGCGCGCGATGGCCCTGCAGGCGGAGGGCCTGGACACCGTCGAGGCGAACCTCGCCCTCGGCCTGCCCGTCGACGCCCGCGACTACGGTGTCGCCGCCCGGATCCTGGAGGACCTCGGCGTGCGGTCGGTGCGCCTGATGTCCAACAACCCGCGCAAGCGCGAGGCCCTGGTGGACCACGGCATCACGGTCGCCGAGCAGGTGCCGCTGCTGATCCCGCCGTGCGAGAACAACATCACCTATCTGCGCACCAAGCGGGAACGCCTCGACCACCACCTGCCCCACCTGGACGCGGTGGTCAGCTCCTCCTGATCACCCCGTCCGGCTCCGGCTCCCCGACGTGACCCGGGCGCATCGGTGCGCGACCCGGAGACGGGCCGTACGCTTCGTGGACGTCCGCCCCTTGAGCGTCGGCCCCAGCGGCCGACGCCTCACGCCGGAGGCCCACCTGGTATGACCGAGCTCCATCTGTGGCTGCGCCACGAGGCCCGAACGACCGAGCGACGCACTCCGATCGTCCCCGACGACGCCCGGCGGCTCGTCGGGGACGGAGTGGAACTGACCGTCGAGGAGTCCCCCCAGCGGGTCTTCCCGATCGAGGAGTACGAAGCGGCCGGCTGCCGGATCGCACCCGCGGGCTCCTGGGTGACGGCACCGCGGGACGCCGTCGTGCTCGGGCTGAAGGAACTGCCCGACGAACCGGCCGAGCTGACGCACCGGCACGTCTTCTTCGGCCACGCCTACAAGGGCCAGCCGGGAGCGGCGGACCTGCTGGGCCGCTTCGCCGCCGGCGGCGGGGCGCTGTTCGACCTGGAGTACCTGGTCGACGACACGGGGCGGCGCCTGGCCGCCTTCGGTTTCTGGGCCGGTTACCTGGGAGCCGCCCTCGCCGTGCTCCGGCACCGCGGCCGGCTTCGGGCGCCCCTGACCCCCACCACCAAGGAAGACCTGGACGAGACGCTGAAGCCCGCCGCCGACGACGTGGAGTTCACCGGCCTCGTCGTCGGCGCCCTGGGCCGCAGCGGCCGCGGCGCCCGCGCCGCCTTCGCCACCGCGGGCGCCGACCCGACCTGCTGGGACCTCGCCGAGACGCGCGACCTCGACCGCACCGCCCTGCTGCGGCACGACGTGATGGTCAACGCGGTGCTCGCCACCAGCCCCGTCCCGCCCTTCCTGCGCGAGCAGGACCTCGACAGCCCCGACCGCCGGCTGCGCACCCTGTGCGACGTGACCTGCGACGTCGGCTCCCCGCTCAACGTCCTGCCGGTGTACGACGACACCACCTCCTGGGACGAGCCGGTGCGGCGGCTGCGCGACGAACCCCCGCTGGACCTGATCGCCATCGACAACCTGCCCTCCCTGCTGCCGCTGGAGTCCAGCACCGACTTCTCGGCCGCGCTGCTGCCCCACCTGCGCGACTTCGGCGTCTCCGGCCCCTGGGGTCGCTGCCTGGACCGGTTCCGTGCGGCGTCCCGCGCCCACGGCGTCGACGCGGGGGAGTCCCGTGACCACTGAACCGGCACCGGCGAGCGGCACCGTCCACTGGATCGGCGCCGGCCTGTCCACGGGCAGCGGTCTCGCCGCGCTGTGCGACACCGCCGAGCGCGTACGGCTCTGGCACCGCACCGAGAGCCGTGCCGCCGAGGCCCTCGGCGGTCTGGGGCTCTCCGGACGGGCTGAGCCCCGGGCGTACACGCGGTCCGCGCTCGCCGCCGAACTCGCCCCGGGCGACGTCGTCGTGTCGATGCTGCCCGCGCCGGAGCACGCCCCGCTGCTCGCCCAGTGCGTGCGTCAGGGGGCGCACTTCGCGTGCTCCAGCTATGTGTCGGAGGCGGTGCTGGAGCACGTGTCCGCCGCCGGGAAAGCGGGGCTGGTCGTCCTCACCGAGGCCGGTCTCGACCCGGGCATCGACCACCTGTTCGCGCACGCCCTGGTCGCCCGGGCCCGGGAGTCCATCGGCGACGGGACGCCCGCGTCGTACACCTTCACGTCGTACTGCGGCGGTGTCCCTGCCGTGCCGAACGACTTCACGTACCGCTTCAGCTGGGCGCCCTCCGGTGTCCTCAACGCCCTGCGCTCCCCGGCCCGTTACCTGCGGGACGGTGCGGAGACGGTCGCCGAGCGGCCCTGGGAGGCGACCCGGCGGCATGTCGTCGACGGGGAGACCTTCGAGGTCTACCCCAACCGGGACAGTGTCCCGTTCGTCGCCCAGTACCGGGTGCCGGACGCCTGGACACCGCGGACGTTCGTGCGGGGCACCCTGCGTCTGGAGGGCTGGCTGCGCTCCTGGGACGGCGTCTTCGAGGAGCTGAAGACCGGCGACGACACCCGGATCGCCGCCCTGGCCCGAGAGCTGGCCGCCGCCTACCCCACCACGGACGACGACCGCGACCGGGTCGTCCTGGCCGTGTCGCTGGACGTGCGCGCCGAGTCGGGGCCGTCGTGGCGGGGCGGTTACCTCCTCGACCTGGTGGGCGACGCTGAGGAGAGCGCGATGGCCCGGTGCGTCTCACGGACCCTCGCCCTCGGGGTCCGTCACATCCTGGACGGCTCGCTGCCGCCCGGCCTGAACCGCGCGGCGGAGACGGCCGCCCGGTCCGAGCAGTGGCTGCGTGAACTCGCCCAGGAGGGGGTGGAGTTCACCCTGCGCGTGGACCGGTAGCGGAGATTCAATGCGTCAGGGCCTCGTGGACCAGCCGCTTGAGGTCCTTGAAGACCGTGTGGGACGTCCTGGGCCGTACCTGGGTCATGAACTGCACCGTCAGGTCGCGGCCCGGATCGACCCAGAACGTCGTCGTGGCCACCCCGCTCCAGCCGAAGGCGCCGAGCCCGGAGGGGACCTGGGTGCGGGACGGATCGATGACGACGGAGCAGTTGAGGCCGAAGCCGACTCCCTCGTTGCCGGGCTCGTCGTGGGCGGGGCGGCTGCCGAAGGCCCGCAGGTCGGCGCCGCCGGGCAGGTGGTTGCGGGTCATCAGGTCCACCGTCTCCGGGGCGAGCAGCCGCACGCCGTCGAGCTCGCCCCGGCGGCGCAGCAGCTCCATGAAGCGGTGGTAGTCGTGGGCCGAGCACACCAGGCCGCCGCTGCCCGACAGGAACCGCGGCCGGCCGCGCAGCGGCAGCCCCGCGACCGGCTCGATGCCGCCGCCCTCCTTCTCCCCGTACATCTCGGAGAGCCGGGGCGCCTGGGCGTCCGTGACGTGGAAGCCCGCGTCCGTCATGCCGAGCGGCCCGAAGATCCGCTCGGCGCAGAACACGTCGAGCGGCTGCCCGGAGACGACCTCGATGATCCGGCCCAGGACGTTGCTGGCGACCGAGTAGTTCCACTCGGTGCCCGGCTCGAACTGCAGCGGCAGGCTCGCGTACACGTCGATGGTCTCGGCCAGGTCCGCGCCGGGCGGCACCGACGACTCCAGACCGGCCGCGCGGTAGAGGGCGTCGACGGGGTGGGTGTGGTAAAAGCCGAAGGTCAGACCCGAGGTGTGGGTCATCAGGTGCCGGACGAGTATCGGGCCGTCGGCCGGGCGGGTCTCCACGTCGGCCCCGGAGCCGCCGACGTAGACCCGCGGGTCGGCGAAGGCCGGCAGGTGGTCGGCGACCGGGTCGTCCAGTGACAGCCGGCCCTCCTGTACCAGCAGCAGCGCGGCGACCGCGGTGACCGGCTTCGTCATGGAGTAGACCCGCCACAGCGTGTCGGGCTCGACCGGCAGCCCGGCCGCGATGTCGCGCAGGCCGTGTGTCGTGAGGTGGGCGACGCGCCCGGACCGGGCGACGGACACGAGGAAGCCCGGCAGACGCCCCTCGTCGACCAGCCGGACGAAGGTCCGGTCCAGCCGGCTCAGCACCTGCGGATCCAGCCCGGCCTCACCCGGATCGACTTCCTGTCGCAGCTGTGCCATGGCTCTTCTCCCGTCGCGCTGGTCGAGGTGAGATCCGGCATACCCCGCACGGACCGCCTCAGACCCCATGGTGGGGAACGGTTCGTGATCGCGGGGGAACCCGTCGGGCGGGGCTGCGGACCCCTCGGGCATGGCGGGGACGGACACGGCGGCTCCTTCGGGGGCTCCACGCCAAGGGGGAGCGGGGCGACAAACGAGCAGAGGGACGTGCCGGATCGGCTAATTAACCCACTGGATAGTTAATAGGGGACCCAGAGGTGCTGCGCCCGCGTGAAGCCGGTGTCGAGGGGTCCCGCGCCGGGTGTTCAGCGGGGAGTGCGCTCCGCCGTCAGGTACGCGATCACCATGTCGCCCAGCATCGCGCGGTAGTGCGCCCGCTGCGCCTCGTCGAGCAGGTCGCGGCCGAACAGGGCCCCGAAGGTGTGCCGGTTGGCGACCCGGAAGAAACAGAAGGAGGAGATCATCGCGTGCAGGTCGACGGCGTCGACGTCGGCCGTGAACAGGCCCGACTCCCGGCCCGAAGCCAGGATCCGGCGGATCACGTCCAGGGCCGGGGAACCGATCTTCCCGAGCTTCTCGGAGGCGGCGATGTGCTGCGCCTCGTGGATGTTCTCGATGCTGACCAGGCGGATGAAGTCGGGGTGCTGCTCGTGGTGGTCGAGGGTCAGCTCGGCCAGCCGCCGGATGGCCGCCACCGGGTCCAGGTGGTCGACGTCGAGCTGCTGCTCGGCCTCCCGGATCACGCCGTAGGCGCGCTCCAGCACCGAGGTGAACAACTGCTCCTTGCCGCCGAAGTAGTAGTAGATCATCCGCTTCGTGGTGCGGGTGCGGGCGGCGATCTCGTCGACCCGGGCGCCGTCGTAGCCGGCCCGGGCGAACTCCTGGGTGGCGACGTCGAGGATCTCGGCCCGGGTGCGGGCGGCGTCACGGATGCGCTCGCCGGATCGTGCCGGTTCTTCGACGCTGGTCATCAGGTTCCTTCGGGCGGAGGGGCCGGTGCCGGTGATTCTAGAAGGCGGGGCCCGGTCACCCGCCGGGTCTTCCCGAGCCCGCCCTCGGCTGATACAGCTAACGTACTGGTTCGTACATCAGTGAGCCGCCTGGGAGGCGCGCGTGCCCAAGGAGTCCCTTTTCGTCGGACTGATCGGTTCGGGTATCGGCCCGTCACTCAGTCCGGCGCTGCACGAGCGGGAGGCCGACCGCCAGGGCCTGCGCCTGGTGTACCGGCGGATCGCAACCCTCGGCCTGCCGCCCGAGGCGGTGGGCGATCCGCTGCGGGCCGCCCGGGACCTGGGCTACGACGGACTCGACATCACGCACCCCTGCAAGCAAGCTCGTCATCGAGCACCCGGACGCGCTCGCCCCGCAGGCCGAGGCGCTGGGCGCGGTGAACACGGTCGTGTCCGAGGACGGCCGTGCGGTCGGCCACAACTGCACCTACGACCACGCCTGGCGCATCGTCGAGGCCGCCGGGCAACCGGCGCTCGGCATCTGCCTGGACAGCTTCCACATCCTCCCGCGCGGCTCCGGCCCCGAGGCCCTCGACGGCATCCCCGGTGAGAAGATCTTCTGACGCCCCTGTGCGGCTGGCCGCGCAGCGCACGGACCGCGCGCTCACTGGCGGCTGACGGTCCGGGTGATGCCGGTGAGGACGGTGGTGGCGAGGATCCAGCCGGTGAGCACCAGGGCGTAGGACAGCCACTGGTAGCCGCCGGTGGGGGCGAACGCGGCCTCCTGCCCGAAGGAGATCACCGGCAGCAGCAGGTCGAGGGTGTAGAAGACGGGGTTGAACTGCGGTGCCTCGTCGGGCTTCAGCGGCGCGGGATGGTGCAGCGCGTAGGCGAGGGAGCCGACCGCGAGCAGCGACACCAGCCAGCCGGCGGCCCGCAGGGGGCGGAAGCCGTAGCCGACGGTGGCGTCCTGCACATGACCCCACAGCCGGCCGTACCAGGGCAGGGTGGCGCGCCGGCGGCGCTGCTTGGCGAGCTGGACGAGGCGGGCGGCGTGGTCGTCGCCGATCGTGCGGTAGGCGGCGGTCAACTGCTCGTAGGCGTGCGGGACATAGCCCTCGCCGTCCCGCTCCAGCATCGC
Source organism: [Streptosporangium] indianense (assembly GCF_021474405.1). Classification (GTDB taxonomy): domain Bacteria; phylum Actinomycetota; class Actinomycetes; order Streptomycetales; family Streptomycetaceae; genus Streptomyces; species Streptomyces indiaensis. The sequence continues at coordinate 12,431 of NZ_JAKEIO010000042.1, read as the reverse complement.
CAGCCGCCGCTCGGCGGGTTCGTGCGGGGTGAGGGAGGTGTAGACGAGACTGTTGAGCAGGACCTCGTCGGGGACCACCTCGGGCTCCAGGAACAGCACGTCCATGTGGGCGCGGCGCAGATTGAGGGTGCCCTCCATGCGGGGGCCCTTGCGCAGCCAGAGCTCGCCGATGGTGCAGCTGCTGGCGCGCAGCGCCGCGTCACCCGGGTTCGCCAGCCGCGCGTGCGACAGGTCGAGCCGGCCGGCGATCCGCGCGCCCCGCAGCCCGATCCAGCCCAGCACGTCCGCTTCGCGCAGCAGGGCGTCGCCCTCGACCGTGAGCGTCTCCGCGTCGAGAGCGACCTGACCGGCACCGGCCCGCAGCCGCGCCTCGTTGAGATCGATCGTGCCGCCCACCGACGCGCCCGTCAGCCGCACCTCGCCGCGGGTGCGCAGACCCGGCGCCGACAGGCCGTCCCCGACGGTCACATGGTTGAGCTGGAGTGCCGGCTGCCCGGCGGGGGGTTCGCCGATGTCGGCCCCGTCCAGGAACAGCGCGCCGGAGATCTGTGCCCCGCCGAGCCGTACGGGCAGGTCGAACCGGCACTCCGACAAGCGCAGCACGCCGTCCACGCGCAGGGTGGCGGCGTCGAGGCCGGGCAGCACCGAGCGGCGCAGGTTCAGCTGGCGCAGCCGCGCCGCGTACAGCACGGGCACGCTCTCGAAGAAGCAGTCGCTGAGGCGCACGGCGTGGTCGATGTCGCCGTACTGGAGATTCAGCACCCCGGTGATCCGCGCCCCGGCCAGCCGGAGGGCGGCGGTCTCCCCGTCCTCCTGCGGGGCGCTCAGCAGCAGGGCTCGCACCACGGCCGCCCGCACGGTCCGTTCGGGGCCCCAGTCCGCGCCCTGGGCCGGGTCCTCGTCCGCCGGCCCGCGGAAGTCCACGTCCTCCCCGCGGGCGAAGGCGCGCCACACCCGCTCCTCGGCGGGCGTCATGGTGTCGATCTCCATCAGCGGGGACTCTGACGTGCCCGGCCGGAGGCTGTCAACTCGCCTCCGGCCGGGGCTCGTTAGGCCCGGGTGTTCCACTCCGCGATCACGGGCCGGCCGTGCTCGGTCGACAGCCGGCAGACCGTCCCGGTCTCCAGCCGGAACAGCCGTCCCTCCGCCGGGGACAGACCCAGACGGCGGGCCGTCAGCACGCGCAGGAAGTGGCCGTGCGCCACCAGCAGCACGTCGCCCCCGGGCAGCGCACGCGCCGCCCGGGCCAGCACCCGGTCGGCCCGCTCGCCGACCTCCTCGGGCGACTCGCCCGGCTCGCCGTCGCGGCCGGGCGGGCCCCCGTCGGTCCACAGGTCCCAGTCGGGACGGGTGCGGTGGATCTCCTCGGTGGTGACGCCCTCGTAGGCGCCGTAGTACCACTCGTGCAGGTCCGCGTCCCGCACGGTCCCCGTCAGACCCGCGAGTTCGGCGGTGTGCACCGCGCGGCCGAGCGGGCTGGTGAGAACCAGGGAGAAGGAGCGGTCCGCGAGGAGCGGGCCGAGCGACGTGGCCTGCTCCTCACCACGCCGGGTGAGGGGCAGGTCGGTGAAGCTGGTGTGCTGTCCGCTCCGGCTCCACTCCGTCTCGCCGTGGCGGACCAGCAGCAGATCACCCACGTGCTACGCCTTCTTCGCGGATTCGACGGCGTGGCCGCCGAACTGGTTGCGCAGCGCCGCGATCATCTTCATCTGCGGCGAGTCGTCCTGCCGGGAGGCGAACCGGGCGAACAGGGAGGCGGTGATCGCGGGCAGCGGCACCGAGTTGTCGATGGCCGCCTCCACGGTCCAGCGTCCCTCACCCGAGTCCTGGGCGTAGCCCCGCAGCTCGTGCAGGTGCTCGTCCTCGTCCAGGGCGTCCACGGCCAGGTCGAGCAGCCAGGAGCGGATGACGGTGCCCTGCTGCCAGGAGCGGAACACCTCGCGGACGTTGTCCACCGAGTCCACGGCCTCCAGCAGCTCCCAGCCCTCGGCGTAGGCCTGCATCATGGCGTACTCGATGCCGTTGTGGACCATCTTCGCGAAGTGCCCGGCGCCGACCTTGCCCGCGTGGACGTAGCCGTACGGGCCCTCCGGCTTGAGTGCCTCGAAGATCGGCAGCAGCCGGTCGACGGTCTCCTTCTCGCCGCCGACCATCAGGGCGTAGCCGTTCTTCAGGCCCCACACGCCGCCGGAGACGCCCGCGTCGACGAAGCCGATGCCGCGCTTGCCCAGCTCCTCGGCGTGCTTCTCGTCGTCCGTCCAGCGCGAGTTGCCGCCGTCGACCACCGTGTCGTACGGCTTGAGGAGGTCCCCCAGACGGTCGATGACGTGCTGGGTGGGGGCGCCGGCCGGGACCATGACCCAGACCGTGCGCGGCGCCTCCAGCTCGTTGACGAGGTCGGCCAGGCTGGCGACGTCGGACTTCTCGGGGTTGGTGTCGTAGCCGATGACGGTGTGGCCGGCGTTGCGCAGGCGCTCGCGCATGTTGCCGCCCATCTTGCCGAGACCCACAAGACCGATCTGCATGTCAGTTCACTTCCCGAAGTTTGCGGTAGGCGGCCACCAGCGCGGCCGTGGACGGGTCGAGACCGGGGACGTCCGCGCCCTCGGTCAGGGCGGGCTCGACGCGCTTGGCGAGCACCTTGCCGAGTTCGACGCCCCACTGGTCGAAGGAGTCGATGTTCCAGACGGCGCCCTGTACGAACACCTTGTGCTCGTAGAGGGCGATCAGCTGGCCGAGGACCGACGGGGTCAGTTCGGTGGCCAGGATCGTCGTGGTGGGGTGGTTGCCCCGGAAGGTGCGGTGCGGCACCTGCTCCTCGGGCACGCCCTCGGCCCGCACCTCCTCGGCGGTCTTTCCGAAGGCGAGCGCCTGCCCCTGCGCGAACAGGTTGGCCATCAGCAGGTCGTGCTGCGCCTTCAGTTCGTCGCTCAGCTCCGCGACGGGCCGGGCGAAGCCGATCAGGTCGGCGGGGATGAGCTTGGTGCCCTGGTGGATCAACTGGTAGTAGGCGTGCTGCCCGTTGGTGCCGGGTGTGCCCCACACCACCGGGCCCGTCTGCCACTCCACCGGGTCGCCCTCGCGGTCCACCGACTTGCCGTTGGACTCCATGTCGAGCTGCTGGAGGTAGGCGGTGAACTTCGACAGGTAGTGGCTGTAGGGCAGGACGGCGTGCGACTGGGCGTCGTGGAAGTTGCCGTACCAGATGCCCAGCAGGCCCAGCAGTAGCGGGGCGTTGGACTCGGCGGGGGCGTTGCGGAAGTGCTCGTCGACGATGCGGAAGCCGTCGAGCATCTCCCGGAAGCGGTCCGGGCCGATCGCGATCATCAGGGACAGGCCGATCGCGGAGTCGTAGGAGTAGCGGCCGCCGACCCAGTCCCAGAACTCGAACATGTTGTCGACGTCGATGCCGAACTCGGCGACCTTCTCCGCGTTGGTCGACAGCGCGACGAAGTGCTTCGCCACCGCCTTCTCTCCCCCACTCCCGGCTTCGCTCGAGCGGGTGGTGCCCCCGCCCCCGAGGCCCTTGAGCAGCCAGGAGCGGGCCGAGGTCGCGTTGGTGATCGTCTCGATGGTGGTGAAGGTCTTGGACGCGACGATGAACAGCGTCTCCGCCGGGTCCAGGTCGCGGGTGGCCTCGTGCAGGTCCGAACCGTCCACGTTCGACACGAAGCGGAACGTCAGATCCCGGTTGCTGAACGGGCGCAGTGCTTCGTAGGCCATCGCGGGGCCGAGGTCCGAGCCGCCGATGCCGATGTTGACGACGTTGCGGATGCGCCTGCCGGTGTGGCCGGTCCACTCCCCGGAGCGCACCCGGTCGGCGAAGGCGGCCATCTTGTCGAGCACCGCGTGCACGGCCGGGACGACGTTCTGCCCGTCGACCTCGACGACGGCGTCCCGCGGCGCGCGCAGGGCGGTGTGCAGCACGGCCCGGTTCTCGGTGACGTTGATCTTCTCGCCGGCGAACATGGCGTCGCGCAGCTCGAACACGCCGGTCGCCGCGGCCAGCTCCTGGAGCAGGGCCAGCGTCTCGTCGGTGACCAGGTGCTTGGAGTAGTCGATGCGCAGGTCGCCCACGTGCACGACGTAGCGCTCGGCGCGTCCCGGGTCCGCGGCGAACAGCTCACGCAGGTCCGGCTGCGACATGGCGTCCGCGCGGTGGTCCTCCAGGGCGGTCCACTCGGGGCGCCGGGTGAGCGCGGGGGAGGGGGAGGGGGAGTCAGACATGGGCAGGGGTCTCCTCGGTCGCCTCGCCGTTCAGGGCGATGGCGTACATCTCGTCCGCGTCGAGGCGCCGCAGCTCCTCGGCGATCAGTTCGGAGGTCGCACGGACCTTCAGCGCGAGGGTGCGCGGCGGCTGGCCCGGCAGGGTCAGCGTGGCCAGCGGCCCCTCGGGCCGGTCGATGACGATCTCCCCGTTCGCGGTGCCCAGGCGCACGGCCGTCACGACCGGCCCGGCCGTCACGACACGGTCCACCCGGACGTGCAGCCGCGCCTCGAGCCAGCGGGCCAGCAGCTCCGCGGCCGGGTTCTCGGCCTCGGCCTCCACCGCCGCCGAGACGACCCGCGCCCGGGCCTGGTCCAGCGCGGCCGCCAGCATCGAACGCCAGGGTGTGAGCCGGGTCCAGGCGAGGTCGGTGTCACCGGGGGCGTAGGAGCGGACCCGCGTCTGCAGCGTCTCCAGCGGGTTCTCGACGGCGTACAGGTCGGTGATCCGCCGCTGGGCCAGCGCCCCGAGCGGATCCTTGGAGGGGACCTCGGGGGCGTCCACCGGCCACCACACCACCACCGGGGCGTCGGGCAGCAGCAGCGGCAGCACCACCGAGTCGGCGTGCTCGGACACCTCGCCGTAGGTCCGCAGGATCACCGTCTCGCCGGTACCCGCGTCGGCGCCCACCCGGACCTCGGCGTCCAGCCGCGAGGACTGGCGGTCGCGCGGGGTGCGGGCGTGCCGCTTGATGACGACCAGGGTGCGCGAGGGGTGCTCGTGCGAGGCCTCCTCGGCCGCCTTGATCGCGTCGTAGGCGTTCTCCTCGTCCGTGACGATCACCATCGTCAGGACCATGCCCACGGCGGGTGTGCCGATGGCGCGGCGACCCTGCACCAGCGCCTTGTTGATCTTGCTTGCCGTGGTGTCGGTCAGGTCGATCTTCATGGCCTGCGCCAGCTCCGTCCGTCTCGTGCGAGCATCTCGTCGGCTTCCTCGGGTCCCCAGCTGCCCGAGGCGTACTGCGCGGGCCGGCCGTGCGTGGCCCAGTACTGCTCGATCGGGTCGAGGATCTTCCAGGACTCTTCCACTTCCTGGTGACGGGGGAACAGGTTGGCGTCGCCCAGGAGGACGTCGAGGATCAGCCGTTCGTACGCCTCCGGGCTCGATTCGGTGAACGACTCGCCGTAGGCGAAGTCCATGGTGACGTCCCGGATCTCCATCGACGTACCCGGCACCTTGGAACCGAAGCGGACCGTCATGCCCTCGTCCGGCTGGACGCGGATGACGATCGCGTTGGAGCCCAGCTCCTCGGTCGCGGTGGAGTCGAAGGGGGAGTGCGGGGCCCGCTGGAAGACCACCGCGATCTCCGTCACCCGGCGGCCGAGCCGCTTGCCGGTGCGCAGGTAGAACGGGACGCCCGCCCAGCGGCGGTTGTCCACTTGGAGCCGGACCGCGGCGTAGGTGTCGGTCGTGGAGGACGGGTCGATGCCGTCCTCCTCCAGATAGCCGCGCACCTTCGTGCCGCCCTGCCAGCCCGCCGCGTACTGGCCGCGCACGGTGCCCTGCCCCAGTTCCTGGGGCAGCCGCACCGCCTTGAGGACCTTCAGCTTCTCCGTGAGCAGCGAGGCGGCGTCGAAGGCGGCCGGTTCCTCCATCGCGGTGAGCGCCATCAGCTGCAGCAGGTGGTTCTGGATGACGTCGCGGGCGGCGCCGATGCCGTCGTAGTAGCCGGCCCGGCCGCCGATGCCGATGTCCTCGGCCATGGTGATCTGCACATGGTCGACGTACGACCGGTTCCAGACCGGCTCGAACATCTGGTTGGCGAAACGCAGGGCCAGGAGGTTCTGGACGGTCTCCTTGCCCAGGTAGTGGTCGATACGGAAGACCTGCTCCGGATCGAACACCTCGTGCACGATGCGGTTGAGCTCCTCGGCCGACTTCAGGTCGTGGCCGAACGGCTTCTCGATGACCGCCCGGCGCCAGGAACCCTCGGGGGCGGTCGCCAGCTTGTGCTTCTTCAGCTGCTGGACGACCTTCGGGAAGAACTTCGGCGGCACCGACAGGTAGAAGGCGTAGTTGCCGCTGGTGCCCCGGGAGGCGTCGAGCTCCTCCACGGCGGAGCGCAGCTGCTTGAACGCCGTGTCGTCGTCGAAGTCGCCCGGGATGAAGCGCATGCCCTCGGCGAGCTGCTGCCAGACCTCCTCCCGGAACGGGGTCCGGGCGTGCTCGCGGACCGCGTCGTGCACGACCTGCGCGAAGTCCTGGTCCTCCCAGTCCCGGCGGGCGAAACCCACCAGGGAGAAGCCAGGCGGTAGCAGACCGCGGTTGGCCAGGTCGTACACGGCCGGCATCAGCTTCTTGCGGGACAGGTCGCCGGTGACGCCGAAGATGACGAGCCCGGAGGGCCCCGCGATCCTGGGCAGACGGCGGTCGCGCGGATCGCGCAGGGGGTTCTCGAAGTAGGTGTCGATGTGCTCCGTACGGGGGGCGTGACCGCTCACCCCGGTCTGCTCCACCCCGGCCGCCTCCTGCGCGGCCAGGGCCTCCTTCTCCTCCTTGGTCCCCTTCGTCTCCTGTTCGGCCGTCTGGGGGATGCCCTCGATGCCCTCGCTCATTCCGCGTCAACTCCCTTGCTGTTCAAGGACTTGGTGACCGCGTCCAGCAGCTCCTGCCAGGCCACCTCGAACATGGCCACGCCCTCGTCCTCCAGTTGCCGCACCACCTCGTCGTATGCAATGCCGAGCCGTTCGACGGCCGCCAGGTCCGCGCGTGCCTGGGCGTAACCGCCGGTGACGGTGTCGCCCACGACGTCACCGTGGTCGGCGACGGCGTTCAGCGTGGCCTCCGGCAGGGTGTTCACCGTGCCGGGGGCGACCAGCTCCTCCACGTACAGGGTGTCCTTGTAGGCCGGGTCCTTCACACCGGTGGAGGCCCAAAGGGGGCGCTGCCGGTTCGCGCGGGCCCCGCCCAGCGCCTGCCAGCGCGGTCCGGCGAAGACCTGCTCGTACGCCTCGTAGGCCAGTCGGGCGTTGGCCAGGGCGGCCCGGCCCTTCAGGGCGAGGGCCCGAGGCGTGCCCAGCAGCGTCAGCCGCTTGTCGATCTCGGCGTCCACCCGGGAGACGAAGAACGACGCGACCGAGTGAATCGAGGCCAGGTCGAGGCCGGCCGCCTGCGCCTTCTCCAGGCCGGCGAGATAGGCGTCCATCACCTCGCGGTACCGCACCAGCGAGAAGATCAGCGTCACATTGACACTGATACCCGCCCCGATCACTTCCATGATCGCCGGCAGGCCCGCCCGCGTCGCCGGAATCTTGATCATCACGTTGGGGCGGTCCACCAGCCAGGCCAGCTGCCGGGCCTCGGCCACGGTGGCCCGCGTGTCATGGGCCAGCCGCGGGTCGACCTCGACGGACACCCGGCCGTCCCGGCCGCCGGTGGCCTCGTACACCGGGCGCAGCACGTCGGCGGCGGCCCGGACGTCGGCGGTCGTCATCATCCGTACGGCCTCGTCCGCGGTCACCCCGCGCACCGCCAGGTCGGTGAGCTGTTCCTCGTAGCCAGCGCCGGAGCCGATGGCGGCCTGGAAGATGGACGGGTTGGTGGTGACGCCGACGACGTTCCTCGTGGCGACGAGCTCGGCCAGGTTGCCGGACTCGATGCGCCGGCGCGACAGGTCGTCGAGCCAGATCGACACGCCCTGGCCGGACAGGCGTTTGAGTGCTCCCGCGTGCGCGGTCGCTTCGGTCACAGTGATCATCTTCTTTCGGGCGGTCGAATCAGCCGCGGGCGGCGGTGAGGGATTCCCGCGCGGCGGCGACGACGTTCTCGGGGGTGAAGCCGTACTCGGCGAACAGGGTCTTCGCGTCGGCGGAGGCGCCGAAGTGCTCCAGGGAGACGATGCGTCCCGCGTCTCCGACGAACCGGTGCCAGGTCAGGCCGATTCCGGCCTCGACGGCGACCCGGGCCGTCACGGACGGCGACAGGACACTCTCGCGGTAGGAGCGGGGCTGTTCCTCGAACCACTCCACGGACGGCATCGACACGACGCGGGTGGGCACGCCGGCGGCCTGGAGGATCTCGCGCGCCCCGGCGGCGACGTGCACTTCGGAGCCAGTGGCGATCAGGATCACCTGGGGCGTGCCGCCCTCCGCCTCGAACCGGACGTAACCGCCGCGCGCCGCGTCGGGGTCCGGCTCGTAGGCGGGCACGCCCTGGCGGGTGAGCGCGAGGCCGTGCGGGGCCGGGGCGGTGCTGTGCCGTTTGAGGATCTCGGCCCAGACGACCGCGGTCTCGTTGGCGTCGGCCGGGCGTACGACGTTCAGGCCGGGGATGGCCCGCAGCGCCGCCAGATGCTCCACCGGCTGGTGGGTCGGGCCGTCCTCGCCCAGGCCGATCGAGTCGTGCGTCCACACGTACGTCACGGGCAGCTGCATCAGGGCCGACATCCGCACGGCGTTGCGCATGTAGTCGGAGAAGACCAGGAAGGTGCCCCCGTAGATCCGGGTGTTGCCGTGCAGGGCGACGCCGTTCATCTCCGCGGCCATGGAGAACTCACGGATGCCGAAGTGCACGGTGCGGCCGTAGGGGTCGGCCTCGGGCAGCGGGTTGCCCTTCGGGAGGAACGAGCTGGTTTTGTCGATGGTGGTGTTGTTCGAGCCGGCGAGGTCTGCCGAGCCGCCCCACAGCTCGGGCACGACCGGGCCCAGCGCCTGGAGGACCTTGCCGGAGGCGGCGCGGGTGGCGACCGCCCGGCCCGGCTCGAACACCGGCAGGGCGTCCTGCCAGCCCTCGGGCAGCTCGCCCTTGCTGACGCGGTCGAACGTGGCGGCGTGCTCCGGGTTCTCGGACCGCCAGGCGGCGATCCGCTTGTCCCAGGCGGTGTGCTCCTCGGCGCCCCGGTCCAGAGCCCGGCGGGTGTGGGCCAGCACCTCGTCGGCGACCGCGAAGCTCTCCTGCGGGTCGAAGCCTAGGAGGCGCTTGGTTGCGGCGACCTCGTCCTCGCCGAGCGCCGAGCCGTGGGAGGCCTCGGTGTTGCGCGCGTTCGGGGCGGGCCAGGCGATGATCGTGCGCATCGCGATGATCGACGGGCGCTCCGTCTCGGCCTGAGCCGCCCTCAGCGCCGCGTACAGCGCGTGCACGTCGACGTCGCCGTCCTCCCGCGGCTCGATCCGCTGCACGTGCCAGCCGTAGGCCTGGTAACGCTTCAGCACGTCCTCGGAGAAGGCGGTGACGGTGTCGCCCTCGATGGAGATGTGGTTGTCGTCGTAGAGGAAGACCAGGTTGCCGAGCCTCTGGTGGCCGGCGAGCGAGGAGGCCTCGGCGGAGACGCCCTCCTGGAGGTCGCCGTCGGAGACGATCGCCCAGATCGTGTGGTCGAAGGGGGAGTCTCCCTCGGGGGCGTCCGGGTCGAACAGGCCGCGCTCGTACCGGGCGGCCATCGCCATGCCGACCGCGTTCGCCACGCCCTGGCCGAGCGGGCCCGTGGTGGTCTCCACGCCCGCGGTGTGCCCGTACTCGGGGTGGCCGGGCGTCTTGGAGCCGTGGGTGCGGAACGCCTTCAGGTCCTCCAGTTCCAGCTCGTAGCCCGCGAGGTGGAGCTGCGTGTACAGGGTCAGCGAGGTGTGGCCGGGGGAGAGGACGAAGCGGTCACGGCCGGCCCACTCGGGATCGGCGGGATCGTGCTTCATCACCTTCTGAAAGATCGTGTAGGCGGCCGGCGCCAGACTCATCGCGGTACCGGGGTGGCCGTTGCCCACCAGCTGGACGGCGTCGGCCGCCAGCAGACGGGCGGTGTCGACGGCACGCCGGTCGAGTTCGGTCCAGACGAAGCGGTCCGCTGTCTGCGTGCTCATCTTCAAGAAGTCCTCGATGGGGGCGAAGTTGCTGGTCTGACGCGTTCAAAATTAAAAGTCTGACTTTTATGGCGGAAGGTCGGCGTGTGCCAGCCTGTGGTGAAAGTGGGACACCCACGGGCAGCAGGACACGCGAACGGTGCGGTACGAGGCGGACATGGCGGACAGAACCCTTCAAGACGGCGACGGGATCGATACCTTCCCCTTCCCGGTCGAGCTCAGCGTCGGCGGCGTCGGCATGCAGATCGCGCCCATGGGCGACACCTGGCCATCCGGCGTGCCGCTGGAGCGCGTGCACCGCATCGACTTCCACACCGTCCTGCTCTTCGGGGCGGGCCCGGTCCGGCACATGGTCGACTTCACCGAGCACGAGGCCACCGCCGGGGACCTGCTGTGGATCCGCCCGGGACAGGTCCACCGCTTCTCGCGCACCAGCGAGTACCGCGGAACCGTGCTGACCATGCAACCCGGCTTCCTGCCCCGTTCGACCGTGGAGGCCACCGGCCTCTACCGCTACGACCTGCCGCCCCTGCTGCACCCCGGTCCGGCGCAACTCGCCGCCCTGGAAGCCGCGTTGGCGCAGCTGCGGCGCGAGTACGAGGACACGGCCACGCTCCCGCCGGGCCTGCACGCCGCCGTCCTGCGCCACACGCTGACGGCGTTCCTGCTGCGCCTCGCCCACCTCGCGGCGAGTTCGGCGAGGACTCCGCGGCAGCAGTCCGATTCCACGTTCACCCTCTTCCGGGACGCCGTGGAGCAGGACTTCGCCACCAACCACAGTGTCAGCGCCTACGCCGACGCGCTCGGTTACTCCCGCCGGACCCTGGTGCGTGCGGTGCGGGCCGCGACGGGTGAGACCCCCAAGTCCTTCATCGACAAGCGCGTGATCCTGGAGGCCAAACGGCTCCTCGCCCACACCGAACTGCCCATCGGCCGGATCGGCGTGGCGGTCGGCTTCCCGGACGCCGCGAACTTCTCCAAGTTCTTCCACCAGCACACGGAGCAGACCCCGGCGGCCTTCCGCGCGGAGTTGCGCTGAACAGGGCGAAGGGGCTCCACGCATGCGTGGAGCCCCTTCTCACATGCCGTCAGTGCCCGAAGGTGAACCAGTTGACGTTCACGAAGTCGGCCGGCTGACCGCTGGTGAAGGTCAGATACACGTCGTGGGTGCCCGTCACGGCGCTGATGTTCGCCGGGACGGTCCGCCACGACTGCCAGCCCCCGGTGTTGCCCACCGCGAAGCTGCCGACGGGCGCGTTGCTGCGGCTGTCCAGCCGCACCTCGACCAGCCCGCTGACGCCGCCCGCCGCTCCGCCGGCGACCCGGGCGCTGAACTGCCGCGCCGCGGTCGAGCCGAAGTTCACGCCCTTGAAGTGCAGCCAGTCCCCGCCGGCGAGCGCGCCGACGTTCTGTCCGCCGCCGGAGTCGGCCGTCGTCTCGGTGATCACACCGGACTGGCCGTCGTAGGACTCGGCCTGGATGGTCCCGTAGGCGTCGCGGCCGCCGGTCGGGGGAGGCGTGGTGCCGCCCCCGGACGACAGGACCTGTACGTAGTCGACGACCATCGCGTGACCCGGCTGCGTCCCTGCGTCCGGGCCGCCGCCGAACGCGTCGGGGAAGCCGCCGCCCATCGCGACGTTCAGGATGACGAAGAAACCGTGGTCGGTGGCGTTCTTCCAGGTCGTCGCGTCGACCTGGTCGGCGCGCACCGTGTGGTAGTTGACGCCGTCGAGGTAGAAACGGATCTCCTCGACGCTCGTGGAGCGGTCCCACTCCATCCGGTAGGTGTGGAAGCCTGCTTGGCAGGACGTGCCTTGACAGGTGGTCGAGCCGCCGATGCCGCTGGTCTCGTTGCAGGGACCGCCGGGTGAGGTGCCGCAGTGCATCGTGGCGAACACCGTGTTCATGCCCTGGGTGTTCTCCATGATGTCCAGCTCGCCGACCGCCGGCCAGTTCCAGTGGTTGCCGCGGTAGGGGCCGCCCAGCATCCAGAACGCCGGCCAGTAGCCCTTGGCGGCGGCCCCGGTGACGTTCGGCACCTGGATACGCGACTCGACGCGCAGTGTGCCTCCCGCCGGGGGCTGGAAGTCGGTGCGGTTGGTCTCGATCCGGCCGGAGGTCCAGTTGCCGGCGGCGTCCCGCCGGGGCGTGATGCGGAGGTTGCCGTTGCCGTCGAGTGAGACGTTGTCCGTGCTGTTCGTCATCGTCTCGATCTCGCCGGTGCCCCAGTTGGCGGGGCCGCCCGGGTAGCCCTTGCCGGTCGCGTACCGCCAGTCGGAGGTGTTGACGCCCGAGCCGGCGGCGCCGTTGAAGTCGTCCACGAAGAGCTGCGTCCAGCCCGAGGGGGGCGGGGGTGCGGAGGCGTTGGC
>NZ_JAKEIO010000041.1 GCF_021474405.1 [Streptosporangium] indianense | reverse complement strand
CCGTGCCCGTACCCCCCGACCACCCCGATCCCGACCGTCCCGACCGCCCCTGCGTCACCGAATTGCGGCTGGCCGCCTTCACCACCCACCGCCGCGCCGCGTTCCCGCTAGGACCCTTCACCCTCCTCGCCGGTCGGAGCGGCTCCGGCAAGACCAGCGCGCTGCGGGCGTACGAGGCCCTCGCCCGGCTCGGGGGCGGCGCCGAGCTCGGTGCGGCCTTCCCCGATCCCGTCGCCTGCGTACCGGAGCGGGCCCGGCCCGACGCCCAGCGCCGGCGGGGCTTCCGCATCGGCTGCACGGCCGACGGCCCCGCCGGCCCCGTCCGCCTCGACGTCGCCGTACAGGCCGAACCCGAACTGCGCGTCGTGGGCGAGCGGCTGACGGCCGACGGCCTGATCCTCCTGGAGACCGCGCTGCGCGACCCGGGCAAGCGCGCCGTGCAGGCCGCCTGGCACACGGCCGGGCCGACGCCCGTGACCCGCGGCCCGCTCCCGGACGACCGGCTCGGCACCGCCCTGCTGCCCCTGCGCGTCGCCGGCACGACGCCCGGGCAGCGCAGGGTGCTGGCCGCGGCCGAGCAGATGGTGGTGGCCCTGCGCTCCGCCTTCGCCTGCGACCCACAGCCCGCCCTCATGCGCGGCCCCGTCCAGGCCGGCTCCGGCCGCCTCCTGGGCGGCTGCGGCAACCTCGCGGACGTGCTGTGGCGCACCCGCACCGAGTGCGGGCGACGGCACGCGCAGTTCGTGGCGGCGGCCCGGTCCGGCTGCGCCGGGCCGGTGACGGACGTGCTCGCCCGGCTGAACGGCGACGGAACGGTCACCGCCGCGGTCGACCGGGGCAACGGCCTCCACACGGACCTGGGCCGGCTGGGGCACGGCGAACTCCGCTACCTCGCCTTCGCGTTGGTCCTCCTCACCGGACCCGGTGTGCTGGAGGTCGATCCGGCCGGCGAGGTGCCCGCCGCACTCCAGACACTCACCATCCTCGCCGACGGCTTCGACCGGGGTCTGGACCCGCGGCAGCAACGGCAGTTGCTGGGCCTCGCGGCGCGGATGTGCCGGCGGGGGCACATCCGGCTCGTCGGCGCGGTCGGCGACGGCTCGTGTGCCGAGGGGACGGAAGGGGTCACGGTGGTACACCTGGACCGTGACTGATCCACTGGACGCATCGCAGCCCGGCCCCAGCGGCGAACCCCCGGACGTGGCGACCCTGCAGCGACGGCTGGCCGAATTCGCCGCCGCCCGGAAGTGGCAGCCGTACCACACGCCCAAGAACCTGGCCTCGGCCCTCAGCGTCGAGGCGTCCGAACTGGTCGAGATCTTCCAGTGGTTGACGCCCGAGGAGTCGGCGCGGGTGATGGCCGACCCGGACACCGCGCACCGCGTCACGGACGAGGTCGCCGACGTGCTCGCGTATCTGCTCCAGCTGTGCGAGGTGCTCGGCATCGACCCGCTGGCGGCACTGGACGCGAAGATCGACCGGAACGAACGGAGGTTTCCGATCTAGCGAGCACGTCCGGGCACGCCCCGGTTGTTTGGAGCAGAACAGTCCACTTGTACTCTCCGTAGTCGAATGACGGCCCGAATCCGAATTGTTGTCCGCAGATTTCCGCCTTCCTCTGGCTTTTCGTCTCACACCCCCTCACGCTGGGTAGTGAACAAGGGAGTGTGGGCGGACGGACGCGCGCAGCGCGTCGGACAAGACGGGGGCAGCGCATGGACGCGGTGCGGCTCATCGTGACGAGCAGGCGGTCCCTGGCGGCGGGCGGCGACGCGCGGGAGACCTTGGCCGAGGTGTGGCAGGCGCAGGCCCTCGCGCAGGCGATAGGCAGCCGCCTGGCGGTCGCCGGACCACCCGAACTGCGCGGCGAGGCACTGGGACTGACGGAGCTGGCGGGCCGGGGCTGCGGTGTCCTCGACCCTCCGGAACTCGCCCCCGATGAGCTGCGAGCGGGCCAGCTCACCGAGTTGGGCGACGCCCGCCACACCCTGATGTACCTCGGCGGCCTCCTCGGCGAGGTCGGCATCGCCCTCGTCGCCCTGGCCAGCGCCGCCGACGACGAGGGCACGTACTGGCAGTGCATGGAGGCCATCGACGCGGCGGACGAGTCCCGCGACCGCGTCCTGGAGATGCTCCGCAGACTCGCCGACCGGGAACAGGCCCTGCCGGAGAGGGAGGCGGGATAGGGCGCCCGGGCAGGGGGTGCGTGCGGAGGCGGGCCTCCACGGCCCGTCGGCGCGTACGAACGGATACGCGCTGCACGCGCCGCCGGGTGGGGGTGCCTGGCTCGCGAGCCCCTCCTCTTCGGCCCCGCGCTCGGCGTTCCCCGCCGCCCGGGGCCCATACCCCTCCGCCGTCCGCAAGTCCGCGTCCCTCGCCGCCCGAAGGTCCGCGTCCAGCGCCGACCGGTCCGCGTCCTTCGCCGCCTGAAGGTCCGCGTCCAGCGTCGACCGGTCCGCGTTCAGCGCCATTTGCTGCAACAGCCCTTTCGGCTGCCCGGTCCCGCTCTGCTGCGGCACGGTCTCTCGGGCATTGACGGCCCCCTCGGCCCCCGGCCGGTGAAGCCGGCGCGGATGTCGCCCCGGCGATCCACCCCCCCGGTGCGGAAGCCGGGGGCTCCGGATCCGCCCGAGACAACGATCACCGCCGGAGCCGGTCACTGGCCAAGTCGCCCGGACCCCGCGGTAACGACGCAAATCTCCCCCGCCCTGTGACCGGCCGGTCCCGGGGACCGACCTGCTGATCGCGCACCCCGGCGTGCAGGATTGAGGCATGGAACTCCGCATCTTCACCGAGCCCCAGCAGGGGGCGACCTACGACACTCTGCTCACCGTCGCCAAGGCCACCGAGGACCTCGGCTTCGACGCCTTCTTCCGTTCCGACCACTACCTGCGCATGGGCAACGTGGACGGCCTGCCCGGACCCACCGACGCCTGGATCACCCTCGCCGGACTTGCCCGCGAGACCAAGCGCATCCGGCTCGGCACCCTGATGACCGCCGGCACCTTCCGGCTGCCCGGCGTGCTCGCCATCCAGGTCGCCCAGGTCGACCAGATGTCCGGCGGCCGCGTCGAACTCGGCCTCGGCGCGGGCTGGTTCGAGGAGGAGCACAAGGCCTACGGCATCCCCTTCCCCAAGGAGAAGTTCGCCCGCCTCGAAGAGCAGCTGGAGATCGTCACCGGTCTGTGGGCGACGGAGGCCGGCAAGACCTTCGACTTCCACGGCTCGTACTACGACCTCACGGACTCTCCCGCCCTGCCCAAGCCGGCCCAGCCGAAGATCCCCGTGCTCGTCGGCGGCCACGGCCCGTCCCGCACCCCGCGGCTGGCCGCGAAGTACGCCGACGAGTTCAACATGCCCTTCGCCTCCGTCGAGGACAGCGAGCGCCAGTTCGGCCGGGTCCGCGACGCCGCCGAGGAGGCGGGCCGCAGCGGCGACGACCTGACGTACTCCAACGCACTCGTCGTCTGCGTCGGCCGGGACGAGGCGGAGGTGGCCCGCCGGGCCGCCGCGATCGGCCGCGAGGCCGACGAGCTGAAGCGCAACGGCCTGGCCGGCTCCCCGGCCGAGGTCGTCGACAAGATCGGCCGCTACGCCGAGGCCGGTTCGAGCCGCATCTACCTCCAGGTCCTCGACCTGTACGACCTCGACCACCTGGAGCTGATCTCGGCACAGGTGCAGTCGCAGCTGTCGTAGCCGGTCCCGCCGGCCGCCCTCGATAACCGAAGGCGCTGGTGGGCACAGGTGTGCGAAGCTGTGGGACGTCGTCCTGCCGAGCCCCCAGGATCACCCTTCCTGGGGGCTCTCGCGCGTACGGCACCGAAACATCCACCCAGCCGGAGAGGCCCTCCGCATGTTCCTGACGATCACGACCACCGGCACGCCGGAACGTCCCGCCACCGACCTCGGCTATCTGCTGCACAAGCATCCCGGCAAGGCGCAGGCGTTCTCCACCTCCTACGGCACGGCCCACGTCCTCTACCCCGAGGCGGAAGCCCAGCGCTGCACGGCGGCGCTGTTGCTGGAGGTGGACGCGGTGGCACTGGTCAGGCGTGGCAAGGGCAAGGGACGCGGCGGCGCCCCGGACGCGGTCCTCGCGCAGTACGTCAACGACCGCCCCTACGCGGCCTCCTCCCTGCTCGCCGTGGCGCTGAGCAACGTCTTCTCCAGTGCGATGAAGGGCGTCTGCAACGCCCGGCCGGAGCTGCCCGGACAGGCCAGGCCGCTGCGTGTCGAGGTGCCCGCGCTGCCCGCCCGCGGCGGCCCCGACCTCGTGCGGGGCCTCTTCGAGCCGCTCGGATGGGCCGTCACGGCGGAACCCGTGCCGCTGGACACCGCGTTCCCCGAGTGGGGCGACTCGCGGTACGTGAGCCTCGTCCTGGAGTCGGACACGCTCACCGTCGCCGAGGCCCTGCGCCACCTCTACGTCCTGCTCCCGGTCCTCGACGACGCCAAGCACTACTGGGTCGCCCCCGACGAGGTCGACAAGCTGCTGCGCGTCGGTGAGGGCTGGCTGCCCGGCCACCCGGAGCAGCGGCTGATCACCAGCCGCTACCTCTCGCGCCGCTGGTCGCTGACCCGGCAGGCCACCGAGCGCCTGGAACTGGTGCGGCTCGCCGAGACCGACGACAGCGAGGTCGAGGAGATCGACAACGCCGTCGAGGCGGAGACCGAGGCCGAGGAGAAGCCGACCCCGCTGGCCGTGCAGCGCCGCGAGGCGATCGTCACGGCACTGCGGCAGGCCGGTGCCGCCCGGGTGCTCGATCTGGGCTGCGGTCAGGGCCAGTTGGTGCAGGCCCTGCTCAAGGACCCGGCGTTCACCGAGATCGTCGGCGTGGACGTGTCCATGCGGGCGCTCACCATCGCCTCCCGGCGGCTGAAACTGGACCGCATGGGCGAGCGGCAGGCCTCCCGCGTCCAGCTCTTCCAGGGCTCGCTCGCGTACACCGACGCGCGGCTCAAGGGCTACGACGCCGCCGTGCTCAGCGAAGTGATCGAGCACCTCGACCTGCCCCGGCTGCCCGCCCTGGAGTACGCGGTGTTCGGCTCGGCGCGTCCGAGGACGGTCCTCGTGACCACCCCGAACGTCGAGTACAACGTGCGCTGGGAGTCCCTCCCCGCCGGGCACGTCCGGCACGGTGACCACCGTTTCGAGTGGACCCGCGCCGAGTTCCGCGCGTGGGCCGAGGCGGTGGCGGAACGGCACGGCTACGCAGTGGAGTTCGTCGCCGTGGGCCCCGACGACCCCGAGGTGGGTCCGCCCACCCAGATGGCCGTGTTCACGATGACCACCCCGAAGGAGGCGAAGGCGGCATGACCGACGAGACGCAGGGGCGCGTGCTGCCCGTCACCGACCTGTCTCTGGTGGTTCTGATCGGGGCGTCCGGCTCCGGCAAATCCACCTTCGCCCGCCGGCACTTCAAGCCCACCGAGGTCATCTCCTCCGACTTCTGCCGCGGCCTCGTCTCCGACGACGAGAACGACCAGGGCGCCACCAGGGACGCCTTCGACGTCCTGCACTACATCGCGGGCAAGCGCCTGGCCGCAGGCCGCCGTACGGTCGTGGACGCGACCAGCGTGCAGTCCGACGCCCGCCGTCAGCTGATCGACCTGGCCAGGCAGTACGACGTGCTGCCGATCGCGATCGTGCTCGACGTGCCCGAGGAGGTGTGCGCCGAGCGCAACGCGGCCCGCACCGACCGCGCCGACATGCCCCGCCGGGTCATCCACCGCCACACCCGTGAACTGCGCCGTTCCCTGCGGCACCTGGAGCGCGAGGGCTTCCGCAAGGTGCACGTCCTGCGCGGCGTCGACGAGGTCGAGCACGCCACGGTCGTCACCGAGAAGCGCTTCAACGACCTGACCCACCTGACCGGCCCGTTCGACATCATCGGCGACATCCACGGCTGCTCGGCCGAACTGGAGTCGCTGCTTGCCAAGCTGGGCTACGTCGACGGCGTCCACCCGGAGGGCCGCACGGCCGTCTTCGTCGGCGACCTGGTCGACCGCGGCCCGGACAGCCCCGGCGTGCTGCGCCGCGTGATGGCGATGGTGAAGTCCGGCAACGCCCTGTGCGTGCCCGGCAACCACGAGAACAAGTACGGCCGTTACCTGCGCGGCCGCAAGGTCCAGCACACCCACGGCCTCGCCGAGACCATCGAGCAGATGGCCGGTGAGAGCGAGGAGTTCCTCGCCGAGGTAAGGGAGTTCCTCGACGGCCTCGTCAGCCACTACGTCCTCGACGGCGGCCGGCTGGTCGTCTGCCACGCCGGTCTGCCCGAGAAGTACCACGGCCGCACCTCCGGCCGGGTCCGCAGCCACGCCCTGTACGGCGACACCACCGGGGAGACCGACGAGTTCGGCCTGCCGGTGCGCTACCCGTGGGCGGAGGACTACCGGGGCCGGGCCGCGGTCGTCTACGGCCACACCCCGGTGCCGGAGGCGACCTGGCTGAACAACACCATCTGCCTGGACACCGGAGCCGTCTTCGGCGGCAAGCTCACCGCGCTGCGCTGGCCGGAGCGCGAGCTGGCCGAAGTCCCTGCGGAGCGGGTCTGGTACGAGCCGACGAAGCCGCTGCGCAGCGAGGCGCCCGGCGGGCAGGACGGCCGTCCGCTGGACCTGGCGGACGTGCGGGGCCGCAGGGTCGTGGAGACCCGGCACCAGGGACGCGTGGCGATCCGCGAGGAGAACGCGGCGGCGGCCCTGGAGGTCATGAGCCGCTTCGCGGTGGACCCGCGCCTGCTGCCGTACCTCCCGCCGACCATGGCCCCGACGGCCACGAGCCACGTCGAGGGCTACCTGGAGCACCCGGCGGAGGCGTTCGCCCAGTACAAGGACGACGGTGTCGCGCGGGTCGTGTGCGAGGAGAAGCACATGGGTTCGCGGGCGGTGGCCCTGGTGTGCCGCGACGCCGAGGCCGCACGCAAGCGCTTCGGCGTCGGGGGAGGGACCACCGGGTCCCTCTACACCCGCACCGGCCGCCCCTTCCTCGACGACGCCGCCCTGACCGAGGAGATCCTGGACCGACTGCGCACCGCGATCGGCGAGGCCGGCCTCTGGGACGAACTGGAGACGGACTGGCTGCTGCTGGACGCCGAGTTGATGCCCTGGTCGCTGAAGGCGTCCGGGCTCCTGCGCTCCCAGTACGCCGCCGTGGGCGCCGCGTCCGGCGCGGTGCTCCCGCAGGCGCTGAGCGCGCTGCGGAGCGCGGCGGACCGGGGCGTGGACGTGGCCGGCCTGCTCACCCGTACCGGTGAACGCGCCACGGACGCCGCCGCGTTCACCGAGGCGTACCGCCGCTACTGCTGGACCACGGACGGGCTCGAGGGCGTGCGTCTGGCGCCGTTCCAGATCCTCGCGGTCCAGGGGCGCAGCCTCGCCGGCCTGCCGCACGACGAGCAGCTCGCGCTGCTCGACCGGCTCGTCGAGCACGACGGCAGCGGCCTGCTGCAGACCACCCGCAGGCTCTACGTCGACACCGCCGACCCGGAGTCGGTGCGGGCCGGTGTCGACTGGTGGCTGGAGATGACCGGCCGCGGCGGTGAGGGCATGGTCGTCAAGCCGGTCGGCGCGGTGGTCCGCGACGGGCAGGGCCGCCTGGTGCAGCCCGGCATCAAGTGCCGCGGCCGCGAGTACCTGCGGATCATCTACGGCCCCGAGTACACGCGGCCGGAGAACCTCGCCCGGCTGCGGTCGCGCTTCCTCAACCACAAGCGGTCCCTGGCGATCCGCGAGTACGCCCTGGGCCTGGAGGCCCTGGACCGGCTGGCCGAGGGCGAGCCGCTGTGGCGGGTGCACGAGGCGGTGTTCGGGGTGCTGGCACTGGAGTCGGAGCCGGTGGACCCGAGGCTGTAGCCAAAGCCCGGCCGAGCACCCGGACACCGGGTGCTCGGCTGGGCGGGGTGGAGGAGGACCGTGGCGTCTTCACCGTGCGCCACCTGCGGAGCCGCGTCGCCGCGGGCCCCGTTGTCGTCACCCCGACGCGAACAGAAGCGCGTCGAAACGTGCGGGACGCGCGTCAACCCGGGCCTTGGCGGTCAGGATGGAGGCATGGCATACCACGTCCACTCCGAGGCCGGGCGCCTGCGCCGTGTCATCCTGCACCGGCCCGATCTCGAGCTCAAAAGGCTCACCCCCAGCAACAAGACCTCGCTGCTCTTCGACGACGTGCTGTGGGTGCGCAGGGCCCGCGCCGAGCACGACGGGTTCGCCGACGTGCTGCGCGACCGCGGTGTCGCCGTCCACCTCTTCGGCGACCTGCTGGCCGAGACGCTCGAGGTCCCGGCGGCCAGATCCCTCGTCCTGGACCGGGTCTTCGACGAGAAGGAGTACGGCCCGCTGGCCACCGACCCGCTCAGAGCCGCCTTCGAGAACATGCCCGCCCGGGAGCTGGCCGAGGTCCTGGTCGGCGGCATGACCAAACGCGAGTTCCTCGACGTGAACCCGGAGCCCTCCTCGGTGCGCTTCCACGTCATGGAGCTGGACGACTTCCTGCTGGGCCCGCTGCCCAACCACCTCTTCACCCGCGACACCTCCGCCTGGATCTACGACGGCGTGTCCATCAACGCCATGCGCTGGCCCGCCCGGCAGCGCGAGACCGTGCACTTCGAGGCGATCTACCGGCACCATCCGCTGTTCCGCGACGAGACCTTCCACGAGTGGTCCGAGGGGCAGGCCGACTACCCGTCGACCATCGAGGGCGGGGACGTGCTGGTCATCGGCAACGGGGCGGTGCTCATCGGCATGAGCGAGCGCACCACCCCGCAGGCCGTGGAGATGCTCGCGCACAAGCTGTTCGCCGCCGGTTCCGCCGAGACGATCGTGGCCCTCGACATGCCCAAGCGGCGGGCCTTCATGCACCTCGACACCGTGATGACGATGGTCGACGGCGACACCTTCACCCAGTACGCGGGCCTCGGCATGCTCCGCTCGTACACCATCGAGCCGGGCGTCGGCGAGAAGGAGCTGAAGGTCACCGACCATCCGCCGGAGCACATGCACCGCGCGATCGCCGCCGCCCTCGGCCTGGACAGGATCCGTGTGCTGACCGCCACCCAGGACGTGCACGCGGCCGAGCGCGAGCAGTGGGACGACGGCTGCAACGTCCTCGCCGTCGAACCGGGGGTCGTGGTCGCCTACGAGCGGAACTCCACCACCAACACCCACCTGCGCAAACAGGGCATCGAGGTGATAGAGATCCCGGGGAGCGAGCTGGGCCGCGGCCGGGGCGGGCCGCGGTGCATGAGCTGCCCGGTCGAACGTGATCCGGTCTAGGAGGCAGCCCGGCCCCGAGAAGCCCTCGTATAGGCATGCTGTCTTTCGTATAGTATTCCAGCAGTCTGTGTCCCCCGTATCCCTGGAGCGCCCCATGGCGACTGTCCCGACCGCCCTCGCGGGCCGCCATCTGCTCAAAGAGCTGGACTTCACCGCGGAGGAGTTCCGCGGACTGGTCGAGCTGGCCGCCGACCTCAAGGCCGCCAAGAAGGGCGGGATCGAGCCCCGGTACCTCCAGGGCCGGAACATCGCGTTGATCTTCGAGAAGACCTCCACCCGCACCCGCTGCGCGTTCGAGGTCGCGGCCGCCGACCAGGGCGCCTCGACCACGTACCTCGACCCCTTCGGCTCCCAGATCGGGCACAAGGAGTCGGTCAAGGACACCGCGCGGGTGCTGGGCCGGATGTACGACGCCATCGAGTACCGGGGTGACAGCCAGCAGAAGGTGGAGGAGCTGGCGGCGCACGCGGGTGTCCCCGTCTACAACGGGCTCACCGACGACTGGCATCCCACCCAGATGCTCGCCGACGTGCTGACCATGACCGAGCACTGCGCCAAACCGCTGCGCGAGGTCTCCTTCGCCTACCTCGGCGACGCCCGCTTCAACATGGGCAACTCCTACCTGGTCACCGGCGCCCTGCTCGGCATGGACGTGCGGCTGGTCGCACCGAAGGAGTACTGGCCGGCCGAGGAGATCGTCGACCGGGCCCGCGCGCTCGCCGAGGCCAGCGGTGCCCGCATCACGCTCACCGAGACCGTGGACGAGGGCGTCCGCGGCGCCGACTTCGTCGCCACGGACGTCTGGGTCTCCATGGGCGAGCCGAAGGAGGTCTGGGCCGAGCGCATCACGGCCCTCACGCCGTACGCGGTGACCATGGACGTCCTGCGCGCCACCGGCAACCCGGACGTGAAGTTCCTGCACTGCCTCCCGGCCTTCCACGACCTCGGCACCAGGGTCGGCCAGGAGATCCACGCGGCCTACGGCCTGGAGTACCTGGAGGTCTCCGACGAGGTCTTCGAGTCGGCCCACTCGGTCGTCTTCGACGAGGCGGAGAACCGGATGCACACCATCAAGGCGGTCATGGTGGCGACCCTGGCCTGAAAACGGGCCGCGCACCGACGCTCACCCCGACCGGCGCCCGGCCTGAACGGGCCCCGGGCCGGCCCTCACGCCGACCGGCGCCCGGCCTGAACGGGCCCCGGGCCGGCCCTCACGCCGACCGGCGCCGTTGAGCCGGTACCGCGGCCAGCCGGAACCAGACCGCCTTGCCGGACTCGGTCGGCCGGTGCCCGCAGGAGGAGCTCAGGGTGCGGATCAGCAGCAGCCCACGCCCGTGCTCCTGCCAGGGGTCGGGCGGACCGCCGAGCGGACAGGTGAGGTCACCGGGCGGGGAGGGGTCGGTGTCGTGCACCTCCACCTGGCAGCCCGACGGCATCAGCTCCACGACCAGCTCTATCGGCGTCTCGCCCGTGGTGTGCTCCACGGCGTTCGCCACCAGCTCGGCCGTCAGCAGCTCCGCGGTGTCGCAGTCCGCCCCGTGCTCCAGCTCGGCCAGCGCCGTACGGACCAGGGCGCGGGCCACGGGCACCGCCGCTGTGGTGTGCGGCAGCGCGATGCGCCACGAGGCGGGGGCGGAGGGGAGTTCGTACAAGGCGGGTCCGTTCATGGAGCAGGAGATCCTGCTTTCAACCTGATGAATGGTACGGCGCCGCTCTTCGCAGACGTCCGAGGGGCACCGTCGGAGGCGCCCTTGCCTCCATGCCGGACGGCTTACCCAGGTGAACGCGCCGCCGCGCACCGCTGCTCCCGCCGTTACGCCGGTGTGGACGATCTGTGACGAATGTGACCGGGCCGGGTCGCGCCTGGCCCTCACCGAAGTCCTACCCGTACGGTCTATCGCGCACTCATGACGACAGTCACGGATGAGTGATAGCTTCGAGGGGTAGAGCTCAGTGAGGCAGTGCCCGCCCGAGGAGGCCGCACGTCATGAGTCCCTTCACCGGCTCCGCCGCCCGCACCCCCGGCTGGGAGCATCTGCGCGTCGACGTCGCCGACGGCGTCGCGACCGTCACCCTGGCCCGGCCCGAGAAACTCAACGCGCTCACCTTCGGCGCCTACGCCGATCTGCGCGACCTGCTCGCGGAGCTGTCCCGGGAGCGGTCCGTACGGGCCCTGGTGCTGGCCGGCGAGGGCCGCGGCTTCTGCTCCGGCGGCGACGTCGACGAGATCATCGGCGCCACCCTCGGCATGGACACCGCCCGGCTGCTGGACTTCAACCGGATGACCGGGCAGGTGGTCCGCGCAGTCCGGGAGTGCCCGTTCCCGGTGATCGCGTCGCTGCACGGCGTGGCGGCGGGTGCCGGAGCTGTCCTCGCCCTGGCCGCGGACTTCCGCGTCGCCGACCCGACCACCCGCTTCGCTTTCCTCTTCACCCGCGTCGGCCTCTCCGGCGGTGACATGGGCGCGGCCTACCTCCTGCCCCGGGTCGTCGGCCTGGGCCACGCGACCCGCCTGCTGATGCTGGGCGACCCCGTCCGCGCCCTGGAGGCCGAGCGCATCGGCCTGATCAGCGAACTGACGGAGGAGGGCCGGGCGGACGAGACGTCCCGGCAACTGGCCCACCGCCTGGCAGAAGGCCCGGCCTTGGCGTACGCCCAGACCAAGGCACTCCTGACGGCCGAGCTGGACATGCCCTTGGCGGCCTCGATCGAACTCGACGCCTCGACCCAGGCCCTGCTGATGACGGGAGAGGACTACGCCGAGTTCCACGCGGCGTTCACGGAGAAGCGCCCCCCGAAATGGAGCGGACGATAGTGGACGCCCCCACAGGGGCGCGGGAAACTGCGCGACAGGCCGCAACGCACCCGCGCCCGCACCACGACACGAGCCACCCCCTGCGCGTCGCGATCGTCGGCGGCGGCCCCGGCGGCCTCTACGCCGCCGCCCTCCTCAAACGCCTCGACCCGAACCGGCACATCACCGTCTGGGAACGCAACGCCCCCGACGACACCTTCGGCTTCGGCGTCGTCCTCTCCGACGAAACCCTCGGCGGCATCGAACACGCCGACCCGGAGGTCTACCAGGCCCTCCAGCAGCACTTCACCCGCTGGGACGACATCGACATCGTCCACCGCGGCAGCCGGCACACCTCCGGCGGACACGGTTTCGCGGCCCTGGGCCGCAAGCGGCTGCTCGAGATCCTCCACACCCGCTGCCGCGACCTCGGCGTCGACCTGCGCTTTTGCACCGAGGCCCCGGACGACCTCCCGCACACCCACGACCTGGTCATCGCCGCCGACGGTGTCCACAGCACCACCCGCGAGACCCATGCGGACGTCTTCCGCCCCCGGGTGACGTCCCACCGCTGCCGCTACATCTGGCTCGCCGCCGACTTCCCCTTCGACTCCTTCCGCTTCGAGATCGCCGAGACCGAACACGGCGTCATGCAGCTCCACGGCTACCCCTACGCCCCGGACGCCTCGACGGTGATCGTCGAGATGCGCGAAGAGGTCTGGCACGCCGCCGGTTTCGACGAGCTGGGCACGGCGGAGTCGATCGAGCGCTGCGCCAAGATCTTCGCGGAGGCGCTCCGCGGTCGCCCCCTGCAGTCGAACAACTCCACGTGGACGACGTTCCGCACGGTGGTCAACGACCGCTGGTCGCACGGCAATCTCGTCCTCCTCGGGGACGCCGCCCACACCGCCCACTTCTCCATCGGCTCCGGCACCAAGCTCGCCGTGGAGGACGCGCTGGCCCTGGCCGCCTGCCTGGAGGAACAGGGCTCGCTGTCCGAGGCCCTGGCCGCCTACGAGACGGAGCGGCGCCCCGTCGTCGCCTCCACGCAGCGCGCGGCCCGGGCCAGCCTGGAGTGGTTCGAGAACCTCCCCCTGTACGTGGACCAGCCGCCCCGCCAGTTCGCCTTCAACCTGCTCACCCGCAGCCGCCGCGTCACGCACGACAACCTGCGGCTGCGCGACGCCCGCTTCACGCAGCGGGTGGAGCGCGAGTTCGGCTGCCCGCCCGGCACGCCCCCGATGTTCACGCCGTTCCGGCTGCGCGGACTGACCCTGCGCAACCGGGTCGTCGTCTCGCCCATGGACATGTACTCGGCGGTCGACGGCGTCCCGGGCGACTTCCACCTCGTCCACCTGGGCGCCCGGGCGCTGGGCGGGGCCGGGCTGGTGATGACCGAGATGGTGTGCGTCAGCGAGCAGGGCCGGATCACGCCCGGCTGCGCCGGCCTCTACACCGGCCGGCAGGCCGAGGCCTGGAAGCGGATCACGAACTTCGTGCACGCCCAGGCACCCGGCACCGCCATCGGCGTGCAGCTCGGCCACAGCGGCCGCAAGGGCTCCACGAAACTGATGTGGGAGGGCATGGACGAGCCGCTGGAGGAGGGCAACTGGCCGCTCGTGGCTCCCTCCGCGCTGCCGTACAAGGAGTTCAGCCAGACGCCGCGTGAGCTGTCCCGTGCCCAGCTGACCGACATCCGGGAGCAGTTCACGGCGTCCGCGGTGCGCGCCGCCCGGGCCCGCTTCGACCTGCTGGAACTGCACTGCGCGCACGGCTACCTGCTGTCCGGCTTCCTCTCCCCGCTGACGAACCGGCGCACCGACGCCTACGGCGGCTCCCTGGAGAAGCGGCTGCGCTTCCCGCTGGAGGTCTTCGACGCCGTACGGAACGTGTGGCCGGGGGAGCGGCCCATGACCGTCCGCATCTCCGCCGCCGACTGGGCCGAGGGCGGGACGACCCCGGAGGAGGCCGTCGAGATCGCCCGGGCCTTCGCCGCGCACGGCGCGGACGCGATCGACGTGTCGACGGGCCAGGTCGTGGCCGACGAGCGGCCGGAGTTCGGGCGGTCGTACCAGACGCCGTTCGCGGACCGGATCCGCCACACCACCGGCGTCCCGGTGATCGCGGTCGGCGCGATCTCCTCCTGGGACGACGTCAACTCCCTGATTCTGGCGGGCCGCACCGACCTCTGCGCCCTCGCCCGCCCCCACCTCTACGACCCCCACTGGACCCTGCACGCGGCCGCCGAGCAGGGCTACTCGGGGCCGGGTGCGCCCTGGCCGGCCCCGTACCGCGCGGGCAGCCGGCGCCCCCAGACGGGCCGCCTGGACGCCCCGAAGCCGCGACTGGATCTCGGAGGCGGTGACGCCCGCGGACGTTAGGATCCGTGGCATGCCCCTGACGCTGGACGACGTGGACCGGTTCGAAGCCTCCCGACCTCGCCT
Organism: [Streptosporangium] indianense; assembly: GCF_021474405.1. GTDB lineage: Bacteria > Actinomycetota > Actinomycetes > Streptomycetales > Streptomycetaceae > Streptomyces > Streptomyces indiaensis. Next base: position 41,407 of record NZ_JAKEIO010000041.1, on the reverse strand, counting down.
GGAGGCCGTGGCCTACCGGATGCTCGGGTCGGCGAGTGAGGCCGAGGACGCCGTCCAGGAGACGTTCCTGCGCTGGCAGGCCGCCGACACCGGCCGCATCGAGGTCCCCGAGGCCTGGCTGACGAAGGTGCTCACCAACCTGTGCCTCAACCAGCTCACCTCGGCCCGTGCCCGGCGTGAGACCTACGTGGGGCAGTGGCTGCCCGAGCCGCTGCTCGCCGGGGACCCGATGCTGGGGCCGGCCGACACCGCCGAGCAGCGCGAGTCGGTCTCGTACGCGGTGCTCGTCCTGCTGGAGCGCCTCTCCCCGAACGAGCGGGCCGTGTACGTCCTGCGCGAGGCCTTCGACTATCCGCACCGGGAGATCGCGGAGATCCTCGACATCACCGAGGCCTCCAGCCAGCAGATCTTCCACCGCGCGAAGAAGCACGTCGCGGACGGCAGGGCCCGTACCCGCACCGAGATCGACGAGGCCGCCGCCCGGCGGATCATCGACGAGTTCCTCGCTGCCGCCTCCAGCGGCAAGACCGAGCCGCTCGTGCAGCTGCTCACCGGGGACGCCGTCGCGGTCGGCGACGGCGGCGGGAAGGTCCCCGCGCGCGCCCGGGCGTTCGAGGGAGCCCTCGCGGTCGCGAAGTTCATGCGGGGTCTGTTCAAGCCCAGCGAGGCCAAGCGTGCCCTGGTCGGCGGCTCGCCCGACGTGTACGCCTGGAGCGCCAACGGCGACCCCGCCCTCGTGGTGGTCCTCGACGGCCGGGTCATCGGCGTCATGTGCCTGGAGGTCGCCGACGACGGCATCATGGCGTTCCGCAACCAGGTCAACCCCGACAAGCTCGAACGCGCGACCCGCCTGTGGGCCGCGGACGACCGCGGAGAGCCCCTGCTCAGGGTCTTCTGACCCGACTCACCGCCATGTGACGTGGATCACATCGCGCTCCTGTCAGGAAACGGCGGGCCGCCCGGTTCAAGAGGCGAAACCCGCTGAAGACAGCCGTCATGACAGGAGCCACGCCATGCAGCACCGCATCGTCGTCCTCGGAGCCGGCTACACCGGAGCCACCGCCGCCGGGCGCCTCGCCCGGCGACTGCACCGAGAAGACGTCGCCATCACCCTGGTCAACGCCGAGCCCGACTTCGTCGAGCGCGTCCGGATGCATCAGCTCGCAGCCGGCCAGGACCTCGCGCCCCGGCCCTTCGACGAGATGTTCGAGGGCACCGGCGTCGCGCTGAAGCAGGGGAAGGTCACCGCCGTCGACGTGGACCGCAGGACCGTCACCGTCGCCGCCCCGGACAGCGCGGAAGGGTGGGAGGACGAGGTCCTGCCGTACGACACGCTCGTGTACGCCCTCGGCAGCGGCTGGAACGACCAGGGCGTGCCCGGCAGCGCCGAGCACGCCCACGACATCGCCGGCCGCCCCGGAGCGCTCCGGCTGCGCGAGCGCCTTTCCGGCCTGGCCGCCGGGGAGTCCGTGGTCGTGGTCGGCGGCGGCCTCACCGGGGTGGAGGCGGCGACCGAGATCGCCGAGGCCCGGCCGGACCTCGACGTCGCCCTGGCCGTCCGCGGCGGATTCGGCGACTGGCTCTCGCCCAAGGGCGGCGCGCACCTGCGCAAGACCTTCGACCGGCTCGGCATCACCGTCCACGAGCACACCGCTGTCACCGCCGTCGACGCCGACCGCGTCACCACCGCCGACGGCACGGCCCTCCCGGCCGCGGTCACCGTGTGGACCACGGGCTTCGCCGTCCACCCGATCGCCCGGGCCACCACCCTGGAGGTCTCCGGCACCGGGCAGATCGTGGTCGACCGGACCATGCGCTCCGTGTCGCACCCGGACGTGTACGCCGTCGGCGACGCGGCCCTGGCGATGGGCCCGGGGAACAAGCCACTGCGGATGTCGTGCGCCTCGGGCGTCCCCACCGCCTGGCAGGCCGCCGACGCCATCGCGGCCCGGCTGACCGGCGGCAAGGTCCCGAACGTGCCGGTGCGCTACTTCAACCAGTGCATCTCGCTGGGCCGCAAGGACGGCCTGATCCAGTACGTCACCGCCGACGACCGTGCGAAGTCCGCAGCCCTGACCGGCCGGCTCGCCGCCCTCTACAAGGAGATCATCTGCAAGGGCGCGGCCTGGGGTGTCGCCCACCCGACGGTGCTGCCGGTGCGGCGCCGCCGCGTCGTGCGGGAGACCGCCGTCGTCCCGGAGGGCGCGCCCGTCAGGACGGCGGCCTGATCCGTGGGGACGCCGGCCGTCTCAGACCGGGTAGGCGTGGGTCTGCGCCGCCTTCACGGTGGCCCAGACCTCCGCACCCGGGTGCAGGCCGAGTTCGGCCGCGGCGACCGTCGTCAGGTCGGCGGCGAGGGGCAGTTCACCGGTGAGGTCGGCCCGGATCTGGTCGCCGTGGGTCTCCAGACCGGCCACCTCGCAGCGCCACAGGTTGCGGGCGCTGGAGCCGGTGGGCCGCTCGCGGTGCAGGGTGACCGCGCTCGGCGGGAACGCCACGTGGACCGGGCCGGTCAGGACCTCGGTGGTGGTGAGGGCCGGGCCGTCGGCGAGCCGTACGGTGTGCCCGTCGGCCTCGCCCCGGTAGAGGTTCAGGCCGACCAGCCGGGCGATGTAGTCCGTGCGGGGGTGACGGGCGATGTCGGCCGGGGTGCCCTCCTGGACGACCCGGCCGTGCTCCACGACCACCAGCCGGTCGGCCAGCACCATGGCGTCGAGCGGATCATGGGTGACGAGCACGGCCACCGCCTCGAAGTCGGCCAGATGGCGCCGGAGCCGGGCGCGCACCTCCAGGCGGGTACGGGCGTCCAGGGCCGCCAGCGGCTCGTCGAGCAGCAGCAGCCGGGGCCGGGTCGCCAGGGCGCGGGCGAGGGCGACGCGCTGGGCCTGCCCGCCGGAGAGCCTGCGCGGCCTGGCAGCGGTGTGCTCCGTGAGGCCCAGCCGGTCCAGCCACTCCGCGGCCTGCGCACGGGCCTCGGCCTTGGTCGCGCCCTGGCAGCGGGGGCCGAAGGCGACATTGTCGAGGGCCGTGAGGTGGGGGAAGAGCAGGTAGTCCTGGAAGACGACCCCGACCGGCCGGGCCTCCGGCGGTGTACGGTCCAGCTCCGTGCCGTCCAGCCGCAGATGGCCGTCAGTGAGCGGGGTCAGACCGGCCAGCGCCCGCAACGCCGTGGTCTTGCCGGCGCCGTTCGGCCCGAGCAGGGCGACGACCTCGCCGGGTGCGACGGTCAGCGCCACGTCGAGACGGAAGCCGCCGCGGTCGACGACGAGGCGGGCGTCGAGCCCGTCCCCGGCGGTACGGGTGTGCGCGTCCTGCTCGTGGGTCTCGGTCATCCGGCACGCATCCAGTGGGTCTCGGTCATCCGGCACGCAGCCAGCGGTCGCGCAACCCCGCCAGCACCGCGATCGACACGGCCAGCAGCACCAGGCTGAGGGCGATCGCGGCCTCCGGGTCGCTCTGCAGGGCCAGGTAGACGGCCAGGGGCATCGTCTGGGTGCGGCCGGGGAAGTTGCCGGCGAAGGTGATCGTCGCACCGAACTCGCCGAGGGCACGCGCCCAGGCGAGAACCGCGCCCGCGGCGATGCCCGGCGCGATCAGCGGCAATGTGACCCGGCGGAACGCCGTGAAGCGGGACGCGCCCAAAGTGGTGGCCGCCTCCTCGTAGCGCGGGTCGGCGGCCCGCAGGGTGCCCTCGACACTGATGACGAGGAACGGCATCGCCACGAACGCCTCCGCGATCACGACCCCGGTCGTGGTGAAGGGCAGCGTGATCCCGAACCACGCGTCCAGCCACCGCCCGACGATGCCGTTGCGGCCGAGCGCCATCAGCAGCGCGACACCGCCGACGACCGGCGGCAGGACGAGCGGCAGGGTGACGAGGGCACGCACCAGGCCGCGGCCGGGGAAGTCGACGCGAGCCAGCAGCCACGCCAGCGGCACGCCGAGGACCAGGCTCACCGCGGTCGCCGCCGTGGCGCACAGCAGGGACAGCCTGAGGGCCTGCCACACCTCCGGACTGGTCAGCTGCTCGGGCAGGCCCTGCCACGGGGCCCGGGCGAGCAGGGCGACCAGCGGCACCATCAGGAAGGCCAGGCCGAGCAGCGCGGGGACCAGCAGGGGCAGCGGCACGCCCGTGCGGACACCCCGGCGCCGCGGACCGCCCCGGAGGGTGTCGGCCGCGGTGCGGGACTTGTCGAGCGGGGACGTCACGGCTTGAGGAATCCCGCTCCGCTCAGGACCTTCTGCCCCTCGGCGGACCGCACCAGGGCGATGAACGCGTTGGCGGCCTCGGCGTTCCGCGCGTCCTTGAGCAGGGCGATCGGGTAGTCGTTGACGGCGTCGGCGGACTCGGGGAACTCCACGCCCTCCACCTTGTCACCCGCCGCGCGCACATCGGTCTGGTAGACGACGGCGGCGTCGGCCTCCCTCAGCTCGACCTTGGTCAGCGCGGCCTTGACGTCCTGCTCGTAGGAGACGGGCGTGAGCTTCAGCCTGCTCGCGTCCAGGGCCTTCTGGGCGGCGGCGCCGCACGGCACCTCCTTGTCGCAGAGCACGACGTTCAGGTCCGGCCCGGTGAGGTCCTTGAGGCTGGTGACCTTGTGGGGGTTGCCCGGCAGGGTGGCGATCTCCAGCTTGTTGCGGACGAAGGTCGCGGGCGTCCCCGAGGCGTCACCGGCGCCCGTGACGATCTTCATCGTCCTGGGGCTGGCCGCGGCGAAGACGTCGGCCGGGGCGCCACCGGTGATGCTCGCGGCGAGGGAGTCGCTGCCGCCGAAACTGAAGGTGACCTCGGTGCCGGGGTGCTCCTTCTCGAACTGCTTGCCCAGCGTCGTGAAGCTCTCCTTCAGCGAGGCCGCGGCGAACACGGTCACCTCGCCGGAGAGCCTGCCCGGCCCCGAGGGGTCCGGCTTCGCCGAGGAGTCCGAGTCGGACGACGAGCAGGCACTCAGCCCCAGCAGGGCGGCGGCTCCCACCGCGGCCACCTGGAGCGGGCGGCGGGGCGAGCGCACGGTACGGGTCGGCACGGGTCTTCTCCCTCGGGTGAGTATGCGCCGATGATAATGCCGCAGATGCAAGGGGAAAGGTCCCTGTGGGTTCGCATGAGCCGGGACTGTGATCTCCAGGGGTGGCATGTGCGTTCGTACGGAGGTGTGGGCCGGGGCTCTGGCGGAGCAGGTCGGGGTGCCTACTCGGTGCGGTCGCGCCGCCAGTGGTGTTCGAGGGCCCAGCGGCCGAGGAGTGCCCCGCCGTAGACGACGTAGCCCACGCCGATGAGCCAGGACTCCACGACCAGGACGACGCCCATCGCCCCGTAGCTGATCGCGTTGGTGACGATGAGGGGGGTGAAGACGAAGTAGGAGAACATGCGCAGCCCGCCCAGCCCCAGCATGGTGGCCAGCGCACCCGGGAGCAGATCACGCCAGCGGACCTGCCCGCCCAGCAGGAAGCGCTGCCCCCACCAGAAGAACAGCACACCGGACGCCGAGCTCAGCGCGATCCGCTCCGGCCCCGAGACGAGGCTGCGTGTCTGCACCTCCTGGTACAGGTACGCGGTCATCGCGATCATCCAGACCGCCTGCCGCCAGACGCGGTGCCACGGCCCCGAGGGCAGGCCCCAGATCCGCTCGTAACCGTTCTGCACGCTCCCGCCGAAGGCGATGCCGAAGACGGCGAGCGCCACACCGCCGAGCGCGCTCGTGGTGCCGATGACCTTGCGCGGCGGGCTGATGATGTCCGTGAGCACCCGCGCGGACCGCCCCGACAGCCCCATGCCGTCGGCCAGCCACGAGGCGAAGCCGCCGCGTCCCAGGGGGTCGGCGGCGGCGACCACGATCAGCAGCGGCGCCAGCGTCACCAGCGCGAGCGTGGCGAACCCGGTGGCCCGGTGCATCAACTCCACGTCACGGCCCCGCCGGACGAGGGTATGGGCACCGGCCCGCTCCCACCCGCCGTGCACCGAACGCCCCAGCCGCCTCACGTCAGCCGACCCGCTTGAACGCCCGCCGCTCTCGGTACCCGACCCGCACGAACCCCCGCCAGGCCCGGAGTCCGATCCATCCGGACGTCCGCCGCGCCCGGAATCCGACCCACGCGAACGCCCGCCGCTTCCGGAATCCGACCCGCACGAACCCCCGCCGCGCCCGGAGTCCGATCCATCCGGACGTCCGCCGCGCCCGGAATCCGACCCACGCGAACGCCCGCAGCTTCCGGAATCCGACCCATGCGAACGCCCGCCGCTTCCGGGAACCGCCCCGCGCGAGAGCCCGCCGCTTCCGGGAACCGCCCCGCGCGAACGCCCGTCGCTCTCGGTGGTGTGGTGACGGTCATGCCTCGGCCCGCCTCCCGCTCCGTGCTCCGTCCGCTCGCGGACATCGTTGACCGTTCGGCGGCGGGGCAAACGCCGCAAACCGGGCGGCACCCGCCGGATCAGAGTCCGACGAACTCCGCCCCCGCGTCCCGCAGCCGCTCGTGCAGCCCCCGGAACACCGCCGACGAGCGGGCCCCCGGCCAGTCCGCGGGAAGCAGCTCGGACGGCAGGCCCGGGTCGGTGTAGGGGAGGTGACGCCAGGAGTCCAGGGCCAGCAGGTAGTCCCGGTAGGCCTCCTCGGCCGGGGTGTCCTCCCGCTTCTCCCAGTCGTGCAGGACGCGCGCGTGGCGGTCGAGGAACGCCTCGTGCTCCTTGGCGATGGCCGCCAGGTCCCACCACCGGGCGACGGCCTCCGCGGTCGGGGCGAAGCCCAGGTGGTCACCGCGGAAGAAATCGACGTACCCGTCCAGCCGCAGCCGCTGCAGCGTGTGCCGTGTCTCCTCGTACAGCCGCGCGGGCGCGATCCACACCCCCGGAGCGGCCGTGCCGAAGCCGAGCCCGGCCAGCCGGGAGCGCAGCACGTGCCGCTTCTGCCGCTCCGACTCCGGCACCGAGAACACCGCGAGCACCCAGCCCTCGTCCTCGGGCGGGGCGGCGGCATAGATGCGGCGGTCACCGTCGTCGAGCAACTGACGGGCGTCCGGGGACAGTTCGTAACCGGCCGCGCCCTGTGCGGTGCGGGCCGGTACGAGCAGTCCGCGTCTCTTCAGCCGCGACACCGAGGAGCGTACGGACGGGGCGTCCACGCCGGCGGCGGCCAGGAGCCGGATCAGTTCGGCCACCGGCACGGGGCCCGGCACGAAGCGGCCGTACGCGCCGTAGAGCGTGACGATGAGAGACCGTGGTGCATGCTGGTCGGACACGTTGATCATCTTAGGTCGTACGGATCATTCGCGGTCGCGTTCCGGTACCCCCGGTGCACGCAGTCTGAACCGCTGGAGCTTGCCGGTGGCCGTGCGCGGCAGCGCGTCCAGGAAGACGATCTCCCGCGGGCACTTGTAGGGCGCCAGTTCGCCCTTCACGAAGGCACGCAGCGCCTCGGCGTCGCGCCGCGCGCCCTCCTTGAGGACGGCGAAGGCCAGCACGACCTGACCGCGGGCCTCGTCGGGCCGGCCCACGACCGCCGCCTCCACCACGTCCGGGTGCCGCAGCAGCGCGTCCTCCACCTCGGGGCCGGCGATGTTGTACCCGGCCGAGATGATCATGTCGTCGGCGCGGGCGACATAGCGGAAGTAGCCGTCGGGGTCGCGGACGTAGGTGTCGCCGGTGACGTTCCAGCCGCCGCGCACGTAGTCCCGCTGCCGCGGGTCGGCGAGGTACCGGCAGCCGACCGGCCCGCGCACGGCGAGCAGCCCCGGCTGTCCGTCGGGTACGGGTTCGCCGTCCTCGTCCTGCACGCGCGCGTGCCAGCCCGGCACCGGAACGCCCGTGGTCCCCGGGCGGATCCGCTCGTCGGCGGCGGAGATGAAGATGTGCAGCAGCTCGGTGGCGCCGATGCCGTTGATGACGCGCAGACCCGTGCGCTCGTGCCAGGCCTGCCAGGTCGCCGCGGGCAGGTTCTCGCCGGCCGAGACGCAGCGGCGCAGGGAGGACAGGTCGTGCCCGTCGAGCTCGTCGAGCATCGCACGGTACGCCGTCGGGGCGGTGAACAGCACGGAGACCCGGTGCCGGGCGATGGCGGGCAGCAGCTGCCGGGGGCCTGCCTGTTCGAGGAGCAGTGCGCTCGCTCCGGCCCGCAGCGGGAAGACCACCAGTCCGCCGAGGCCGAAGGTGAAGCCCAGTGGGGGGCTGCCCGTGAACACGTCGTCGGGGACGGGCTTCAGGACGTGCCGCGAGAAGGTGTCGGCGATCGCCAGGACGTCCCGGTGGAGGTGCATGCAGCCCTTGGGGTGGCCGGTGGTGCCCGAGGTGAAGGCGATCAGTGCCACGTCGTCGGCCGCCGTCGCCACGGCCTCGTACGGGGTTCCGGGCGCCGGGCGTCTGAGGAGGTCGTCCGGGGCGTCCCCGCCGTAGGCCGTGATCCGCAGGCCCGGGACCTCGGCCTTGGCGAGGTCGTCGACGGCCCGGATGTCGCACAGGGCGTGCCGCACCCGGGCGATCTCGCACATCGTGCTCAGTTCGTGCGGGCGCTGCTGGGCGAGCACCGTGACCGCCACGGCCCCCGCCTTCAGCACCGCCAGCCAGCAGGCCGCGAGCCAGGGGGTGGTGGGGCCGCGCAGCAGCACCCGGTTGCCGGGGACGACGCCGAGTTCGCCGGTGAGCAGATGGGCGATGCGGTCCACCCGGGTGCGCAGGTCGCCGTACGTCCACGGCTCGCCGGTGTTGGTGAGGAAGGCCGGGCGCTCGTCGGGCGGGCCGTGCAGCAGTTCGGCGGCGCAGTTGAGCCGTTCGGGGTAGTGCAGCTCCGGCAAGTCGAAGCGGAGCTCGGGCCATTGGTCCGGGGGTGGGAGATGGTCCCGGGCGAAGGTGTCGACGTGGGCCGTGCCCCGTGGATTCATACGGTTCGCCCCCTATGGCGTGGTGGGCTCGCCCCTGGAGCGTATCGTGTTGGTGACGACAGTCAACGGTCCGCGATAGCCTCGGAGTGGCCCGGCCGGAACGCAGGGTGGCGGAGAAGGGACCGGCGAATGACCGCATTCTCGCTCGAACCGGTACAACTCGCCTGGTGTGCGGAACTGCGCGCCCTGGCAGCGGAGCGGCTCGGCCCGCTGGCCGACAAGGGGGAAACGGGGCGCGTGAACCGCGCGCTCGTCGCCGAACTCGGCAGCCTCGGACTGCTCGGACGCCTGTTCACCTCGGGCGCGCTCGACCTGTGCCTGATGCGGGAGTCCCTGGCCTACGCCTGCACGGAGGCCGAGACGGCCCTGGCCCTCCAGGGCCTCGGCGCCCACCCGGTCCACGCGTACGGCACCCGGGCCCAACGCGACCGGTGGCTGCCCGGGGTGACAGCGGGCACGGCGATCGCGGCCTTCGCCCTGAGCGAGCCGGGCGCGGGCTCGGACGCGGCGGCGCTGGAGCTCCGGGCGGAGGCGGACGCCGCCGCACAGGACGACCGGGTATCGGACGCCCCACCGTCCGCCGCCGATCCGGCACTCACCGCCGCCCCCGACGGCCCCGCACGCTGGCGGCTCAGCGGGGAGAAGTGCTGGATCTCCAACGCCCCCGAGGCCGACTTCTACACGGTCTTCGCCCGCACCACCCCGGGCGCCGGGGCCCGGGGCGTCACCGCCTTCCTCGTGCCCGCCGACCGTCCGGGCCTGACCGGCCGCGGTCTCGACATGCTCTCGCCGCACCCGATCGGAGCCCTCGACTTCGACGCCGTACCGGTGACGGCCGATGACGTGCTCGGCGAGACCGACCGGGGCTTCCGGGTCGCCATGGGGACGCTCAACCTGTTCCGGCCCAGCGTCGGCGCGTTCGCGGTCGGCATGGCGCAGGCGGCCCTGGACGCCACCCTCGCCCACACCGCCGGGCGGGACGCCTTCGGCGGCAAGCTCAAGGACCTGCAAACCGTCGCGCACCAGGTCGCCGAGATGGCCGTGCGCACGGAGGCGGCCCGGCTGATGGTCCACGCGGCGGCGTCGGCGTACGACGCGGACGCCCCGGACGTGCCCAGGCGCTCCGCCATGGCGAAACTCCTAGCCACCGAGACCGCGCAGTACGTCGTCGACACGGCCGTCCAGCTGCACGGCGCCCGGGCCCTGCAGCGCGGCCATCTGCTCGAACACCTCTACCGCGAGGTGCGCGCCCCGCGTATCTACGAAGGGGCCAGCGAGGTGCAACGCGGCATCATCGCCAAGGAGTTGTACGCCCGTCAGGAGGCCCGGTGAGCACCGAGCGCGTCAACCCGCCCGAGCTGTCCCCGCCGGCCGGCTTCTCCCACGCCGTGGTGGCCTCCGGGTCGAGGGTGGTGTTCCTCGCGGGCCAGACCGCCCTGGACGCCGACGGCAAGGTGGTCGGCCGTACTCTGCCCGAGCAGTTCGAGCGGGCCCTGACCAACCTGCTGGCCGCCCTCGCGGCGGCCGGCGGCACCCCGTCCGACCTGGCCCGTGTCACCGTCTACGCCACGGACGTCGAGGCGTACCGCGCGCACGCGTCCGAACTGGGCCGTCTGTGGCGCGAGTCGGCCGGCCGGGACTACCCCGCCATGGCGGTCGTCCAGGTCGTCCGGCTGTGGGACAGCGAGGCGATGGTGGAGCTGGACGGCTTCGCGGTCCTGCCGTAGGGCCTCGGGCGGCCCGGGCCGAGGCTCCGGTCAGGCCGCGACGGCCAGGTGGACCGCCGCCATCCGGCGGGGCTGCACCACGCGCCCGTCCGGAAGCAGTTCGCCGGTGTCGTCGAAGACGACCGTCCCGTCGCACAGCAGGTTCCAGCCCTGCTCGGGGTGGGCCGCGACGACGTGCGCGGCGGGGGAGTCGGTCGCGGGGCACTGGGGCTGGTGGGCACACATGGCGCACCTCCACGTCGGTAGGGCCATCCGAAGGGTTCGTATGACTCGTACGGACCGACCATCCCGCCGTCCCCCAATGATCGGAACGGCCCGGCGGGAAGCGTGACACGCCCCGGACATACCCGGGACGGTTCCACGACGGCCGGTGCGGACTCGCCACCGCGAAGGGGTGAGGATGACGGGTGCCGACCCACCGGGCCGGTACGAGGGGAAGCCGCAATCCCACCCCTTCGCGAGGTTCCCCTCATGCCTGTGCGACCTCTTCTCGGCACGGCGGCCGGGGCCGCGCTGCTCCCGCTCACGGAGGCGGGTGTGGCGCCCGCCCCCGCCTCCGTCCCCGACCCGACCGGCTCCGTCACGGTCGACGCCGTGGGCATGCGCGCCTGCTGGTGTGCGACGAGGTGACCGCGACGCTCGCCGCCTCCACCGCCGCCGCCCGGGGCGCGTCCGTCGACGACCCCGGAAGGTCAGTGGTCGTCCCAGTGGCCGTCGTGGGCCGCGTGGCGGTGGCCGTCGTGCACGTAGTCCGTGTGGTCGCCGTGCCGCACGGCCTGGTGACCGCAGGTGTCGCCGTGCTCGTGGTCGTGATTGCGGTGCACCGTGTGGCCGGTGTTCGCGCACTCGTCGGCGTGTCCCTCGTGCATCCGGTGGATGTGGCCGTCGTGGGCGTAGTCGGTGTGGTCGCCGTGGGGGAAGGCGAGATGACCGCAGTCGTCGCCGTGGGTGTGCCCGTGGTCGTCGTGGGTGGCGTGCTCGGCGGTGGTCATGGGGGCTCCTCGCGTGGACGCGTGACCGCTCGCGGGGCTCGCGCCGGGACCGGTGGGGCGATGTCGACGTGGAGCGGTCTCCGCATGCAGTGTCGGAGCATCCGCCCCCGGCCGCACCCGGTGCGGGGCGTGCGAGTGAAGCGCTGCTAGCGCACCGCGACGACCACGCAGCTGTCGCCGTACTGCCACACCGGGCCGGCCTGGGCGAAGCCCGCCTGCCGGAGCAGCTCCACATGGGTGGGGAGGGGGAGCTCCGCGGGGCGGCCGGTGCCGGACGCCGCGCGGCGGCGGCGCTCCGCGAGCAGGTCGGTCAGCTCCGGGTCGTCGCCGACCCCGGCCCACCAGGAGTCCCAGTCCTCCTGGGCGAACACGCGCTGCCGGTCGGCCCGGCACCGCCCGACGTGGGCGGTGATCCGGGCGGGGCCCGCCTCGCCCGGCGGGAGGTGGTCGCCGTTGACGAGAACGCCCCCGGGGCGCAGCAGCACGGCCAGCTGCCGGTAGGTGGCGAGCAGGGTGTCGCGGTCGAGGTAGTGCAGGGCCGTGGTGGAGACCGCCGCGTCCAGGGGCCGGTCCAGGTCCAGGGCCCACGTCCAGCCGGGCGCGCCGATCTCGGCGTCGACGTAGCGGGCCGCGTCCGGGTGGTGGGTGCGTCCCAGCTCCAGCAGGAGGGGGTCCCGGTCCACGGCCACGATCTCCGCGTCCGGCAGCCGCCGGACCAGCCGGGCCGCGAGGGAGCCGGGCCCGCAGCCGAGGTCCACGACGAGGGGGCGGGCGGCACACCCCGCCGTGGCGTGCTCGACGACATCGGCGATCACCGTGAACCGCTCCTCGCGGTCGACGGCGTACCGCTGCTGCTGGAGCTCCCAGCGCTCCACCCATCGCTCCGCCGTCGCCAGACTCAGCCCCATCCGGTCGCGCCACCTCGCCGTATCGCCCTGACTCCTGCCGGGCCGAGCCTACAGGTGGAAACGGTTCCCATTACGCGTAGTGGACCGTGTCACGGAAGTGAGGCGAGAACCGACAGCAGCCGGTCGATCTCCTCAACGGTGTTGTACACATGCAGACTCACCCGCACCGAACCGGTCTTCTCGCCCGCGTCCCCCTGGCAGTGATGGTCGGAGCGGACCATGAAGCCGTGGCTGAACAGGATGAACCCCAGATCGCCCGAGTCGATGGCACGGTGCCGCAGGGTCACGATGCCCAGGCGGCGCTGGACGGCCGTGTCCGCGGCCAGGCTGAGCGGGCAGCCGAGGATCTCATAGGCGTCCAGCCGGCGCAGTCCCTCCGTGAGCCGGGTCGCGAGGTCGGCCGTCCAGCGCTCGATCCGGTCGAGGCCGGCCCCCTCCAGCCAGTCCAGCGCCGCTTCCAGCGAGACGATGCCCACCGTGTTCGGGGTGCCGCTCCAGCCCCCGGGCACGAACGCCGGCCCCCGCGCCTGCCGGGCCCACACCGCCCCGGAACCGGGCAGGGCCAGCGCCTTGTGCCCGGAGAACACGACGAAGTCCACGTCCAACTCGGCCACCGAGAAGGGCAGATGGCCGACGCTCTGCGCCGCGTCCAGGCAGATGACCGCCTCCGGTCCGACGGCCTCGCGGATCCGCCGCACATTCATGTCGCCGCCGTACACATGGTGCACATGGGTGGTGGCGACGAACCGGGTGCGCGCGCTCGCCCGTTCGGCCAGCACCCGGTGGTCGTAGTCCCCGGAGCCGCTCTGGTACGGCATCGGCACCAGCCGGATGCGCACGCCCTCGCGGGCCAGCAGCCGCTGGGCCTCCCGCCACGGCGCGATGTTGGCCTGGTGGTCGGCGTCCGGGACGACGATCTCGTCCCCGTCGCGCAGGAAGCCCGGCAGCCAGTCACGGGCGACGGTCCGCAGCCCCTCGGTGGTGCCGCCCGTGAAGTGGACGGCGGAGCTTTCCGGCCGGGGGTCGCCGAGGAACCGCGCGACGCGCTCACGGGTCCGCTCGACCAGCTCCGTGGTCCGGTTGGCCCAGGTGTAGGTGCCGCGCGCGGCGTTGGCGTTGGACGTGGTCAGGTACGACTGCACGGCGTACAGCACGGCCCGCGGTTTCTGCGCCGTGGCCGCGCTGTCGAGGTACGCCAGCTCGGGGTGCCCGGTGACGATGGGGAACTGGGCGCGCAGCGCCCGCTGCCACGCGTGCCCATCCTCGGGCGGGATCGGTTCCTGGGGCGGTATCGGTGCGGTCATGCCGTTCAGTCCCGCACCAGGGGCGCGCCCGCGTCCCGCCAGGCGATGATGCCCCCGGCCAGGCTGCGCACGTCCGGGTGGCCCATCCGCGTCAGCAGCGCCGCGTAGCGCGCCGACTGCTCGCCGACCGGACAGGCCAGCAGCACCGGCCGGCTCCGGCTGAACGGCAGTCCGCCCCGGACGAGTTCGGCGAACAGCTCGTCGACGATGTTGACCGACCCGTCGATGTGCAGCGCCGCATACGCGTAAGGGCTGCGCAGGTCCACCACGAGCGGCCCGTCGGTGTCGATCCAGCGCCGGGCCTCGGCCACGGTGACCGACGGCGCCCCGCGGACCTCGGCGTCGGTCACGTCGGCCGGCGCGTTCTTCCGCGGCGGCCGGCCCAGCAGATCGGGGCGCCGCTGCCGGACGTAGCTCAGATAGCTCTCCACCCGGTCGCAGACGATGAACACCGCCGTCCGCCGCTCGGCCGACTCCTCGTCGACGGCGCGCAGGTGACGGACCGCGCCGAAGTAGGCGGCCCCGCCGGTGGGCCCGCAGAGGATGCCGCAGCGGCGGTTCAGGGTCAGCATCCCCTCGATCGCCTCGTCGGAGCCGACCGTCTCCATCGTGTCGTACGTCTCCGGGTCGAACAGGCCGACCTCCTGCACCTCGTCGATGGTGCGGATCCCCGGGATGAAGTCGGACTTGGCCGAGACCAGCCCGACCACCCGTACCGACGGATCCTCCTCGCGCAGGGCGCGCGCCACACCCGTGGACGAACCGGCGGTGCCCACACAGGCGACGAACCAGTCCGGGACCCGGCCGTCCAGATCCTTGACGATCTCCGGCCCGGTACCGGTGAGATGAGCCTCGGTGTTGCGCGGGTTGAAGTACTGGTCGGTGTGCAGACAGGCGCTGCCGGAGGCGGCCAGCGTCCGGTGGAACAGGGTCAGCGGATCGTCCGTGGCGGTCGGGTCGAGGCACTCGCTCTGCCCCGGCAGCTCCTCGATCTCCGCGCCGAGCAGCAGCAGAAGGTCCTTGATCTCCGGCACCCGCATCCGGTTGGTGACGCTCCTGAAGCCCAGGCCGTGCATGCCCGCGATGACCGCGAGGGCCTTGGCCGTGTTGCCGCTGGACAACTCGACCACCTGGCTGCCGTGTTCCACCGCCTCCGCCAGCAGTGGTCCCGCCATGCTCCAGGCGGCCCGGTCCTTGACCGAGCCGAAGGGGTTGAGCATCTCCAGCTTGGCGTACAGGTCGATGGTGCGCAGGCCGTGCACGGCCGGGTCTATCCGCACCAGAGGGGTGTTGCCTATCGCCTCGGTGATGCTGTCGTACCTCACGGGGCTCCCCTCGAGGGCGTGATCGGCCAGTACTGGTCGTCGAGGCACCAGCGCCAGGCGTCGCCGTCCTCCCAGGCGGCGACCTTGCGGGCGGCGGGCTGGTGCTGGGCGCGCGTGGCGTGGAAGTCCATGGCGTAGCCCGCGGTGTTGGCGAAGGCCAGCAGGTCACCGGGTTCGGGGCGGCGGGGCAGGAACACCGTGCGCCGGGTGATCAGGTCGCTCTCCAGACAGAGGCTGCCGAAGAGGTGCACGGCGACGGGCCCGCCGCCCGGCCCGGCCCGGCCGCGGGGGACGACGACCGGGTCCATCAGCACCCCGTGGTCCTCCAGGGCGATGTCGTCCGCCTTCGCGGCCAGCCGTACCCGAAGTGGCCCCCCGGCCATCGGGTCACGCACCTCCAGGACCCGCGCCAGCGAGAGTCCGCACTGGTCCAGCAGCGCCCGGCCGGGCTCGCTGTACAGGTCGTACAGGTGCTCAAGCAGCAGCGCGGCCAGCGGGCGCCCGCCCATGGAGGCGGCGGGCCGGCCCAGCAGCTCGTCCAGATAGGCGGCGCCGGCGACGGGCCGGTGGGCGGGGTACACACCCAGCGTGCCGCGCAGGGTGCCCGACTCGCTGCGCAGCCCGTAGCCGTGCCCGCCCCACGTCAGTGGTGGGCGCCGGCCGAGGACGGCCTCGGTCAGCCCGCTCGTGTACGCCTCCCACTGCTCCCGCTCGGCGAGATAGCTGACGCCGAACCCGCCGCCGATGTCCACCGCCCGCGGCCGTAACCCCCGGGCACGGCACAACTCCAGCGCGCCCAGGCATCCTTCGAGGGCGGTCGCTTTCTCACTGACGCTCGTCGTGTCCAGGTGGAAGGCCACCCCCGCCGCGTCGACCGCGTCGGCGTGCCGCTCCACCGCCTCCAGCAGCAGCTCCGACTCCCCGACGGGGGTGCCGAACCGGCTGCGCCGGCTCAGCACCTTCACGCCCGACGCCTCGAAGCCCGACAGCCGCAGCAGCACCCGCACCGGTGCGAGGGCGTGCTTGCGCACCAGGGCCGCGAGCTGGTCCAGCTCGGCGACGGCGTCGACGCCGACCGTGACGCCCGCGCGGGCCGCCAGCCACAGGAACTCGGGGTTCTTCGGCCCCGTGGCCATGATCCGGCCGGCGCCGAAACCGGCCCCCAGCGCGTGCTGCAACTCGCCCAGCGACGCGACGTCCACGCCCGCGTCCGTCGCGGCGAGCCGCCTCAACAGGGCACTGGACCGGTTGGCCTTGTGGGCGTAGAAGACCTGGCCCGACAGACGGTGCGCCCGGTACACCGACCGGAACCGCTCCAGGTTCTCGGCGATCTGGTCCGGCACCACGACGTGCAGAGGTGAGCCGAGCGCGTCGACGAGCGAGTGCAGCGTGCCGTGTGCCGCCGTGAGCGACCTCAGCCGTGGCTCCAGCCGCGGTGCGAGGTACAAGGGCCGGCCGTCCATGCGCGCTCCCCCTCCTGAAGCCGCAGCACCCGGCATCCGGGCACGTCGGACACTCCCCGCGTTACGCCGTATGACCCCTATCCATTCTTCGGTGGCTTTACGCCCAGTAAGGCCCGCTCCTCAGCGCCGGCCACGGTCCGGCCGCTGTCGCCGCTCCGGGCGAGGGGCTCCGGTCGCGGTTGCACGGCGGTGACATTCGGGACGGACCCGTAGCAGGCCCGCGGGGCAACGGATGCGGCCGGTGGCGGGTCGTACGGGGGGCAAGGGCAGAAGCCCGCGCGCTCGGCCCGGGATACCGGAAAGCGAACAGGGGTCCCGGGAAAACAATGGGGGAGACCATGCAGATCCGTGCCCGAGGCATCCGTACCACCGTGGCCGCACTGGCTGCCGTCGCCGGTGTCGCCGCAGCCGCCGTCCCGGCCGCAGCCGCCACCACGCCGGCCTCCGACACCCCGCGGTTCCTGGAGCCGGCCGACCTGCCGCCGCACCCGTCCTCGCCCTGGTACGCCGGAGCGGTCACGGCCGGCCAGCCCGACCCGCTGCCGATGTGCGTGGGCGACGCGCTGCCGTCCATCACCACGCACCGCGAGTACTGGACGGAGTTCGACACGAACGCCCAGCAGCTCACCGTCGAGGGGCGCAGCGAGCAGTGGGCGAAGGAGTTCGCGGCGCTGCTGCGCAAGGACC
The DNA here is from genome assembly GCF_021474405.1 of [Streptosporangium] indianense. Lineage (GTDB taxonomy): Bacteria > Actinomycetota > Actinomycetes > Streptomycetales > Streptomycetaceae > Streptomyces > Streptomyces indiaensis. The sequence goes on along the minus strand of NZ_JAKEIO010000041.1, from coordinate 24,136 downwards.
TGGCCGGCTGCGCGAAGAAGCTGATGCAGCAGGACCCCGACCTCACCGTGACGCAGAGGTACTACGGCAGGCTGAACGTCGAGGAGGGCGCCGACGTCTACGGCATCCACACCGCTTCCGCCGGGGGCTCCTCCGACATCGGCCTCTTCTCGGTCGGACGAGACGGCGCGACCGTCACGATCGTCCGCTGGGGACACATGGGCACCTTCCAGCACGCCAGGGTGGCCGACTTCAAGGCCACGACCGTCACGGCGGTGAACAAGCTGTACTGACGGATCACGCCCGGGTCGGCTCGGTAGGGGCGTCGTACACGAGGAGCCCGTCCTCCCGCAGACGGGCTCCCGGTGTCGGCGCATGGGCACTCAGGCGACCGTCGTGCATGAGGTGCCGGGCGGGCACACCGCGGGCCAGCACCGCAAAGTCGGCGATCAGACGGCGGTGACAGCGCCACCAGACCGCCTCGCTGCACATCACGGCGGTGCGGGCGTCCGCCGCCTCGCGCAGCAGGCGGTCCATCGCAGAGACGAACTCGGGTGAGCGGGTGTGCGCGGCGTACCCACGGAAGGACGCGTTGCTCCACACGACGTCCGGGCTGTCCGCGGGCAGCGGGCGGAACCCGCCGAGGGCCGGTTCCCACCGGTAGGCGATACCGGCGTCCGGCATCCACTCGGCGAGCCGCTCCCGCAGCAGATCGGGATCGCGGCGGCTGCCGGGCGCGGTCCGCACGTCCACGACGGCCGCCACACCGGCATCCCGCAGCAGCCCGCCGATCCGTTCCCGTCCGGCGGTGCTGTGGCCGAAGGTCAGCAGGAGCGTGTCCACAGGTGCGGACTATCCCGTTTCGGAGGGGCCATACCTGCGGACGTGCTCATCCTCAGATGTCCCGGAACGTCTCGATCTGCGCCCCGATCGAGTTCAGCCGCTCCGCCAGGTCCTCGTAACCCCGGTTGATGACGTACACGTTGCGCAGCACCGACGTGCCCTCCGCTGCCATCATCGCCAGCAGGACGACCACCGCGGGGCGCAGGGCCGGCGGGCACATCATCTCGGCGGCGCGCCAGCGGGTCGGGCCCTCGACCAGGACGCGGTGGGGGTCCAGGAGCTGGAGGCGGCCGCCGAGGCGGTTCAGGTCGGTCAGGTAGATGGCGCGGTTGTCGTAGACCCAGTCGTGGATGAGGGTCTTGCCCTGGGCGACCGCCGCGATGGCCGCGAAGAACGGAACGTTGTCGATGTTCAGGCCCGGGAACGGCATGGGGTGGATCTTGTCGATCGGCGCCTCCAGCTTGGAGGGCCGGACGGTGAGGTCCACCAGCCGGGTACGGCCGTTGTCGGCGAAGTACTCGGGTGTGCGGTCGTGGTCGAGGCCCATCTCCTCCAGGACCGCCAGCTCGATCTCGAGGAACTCGATGGGCACGCGGCGGACCGTCAGTTCCGACTCCGTCACCACGGCCGCGGCCACCAGGCTCATCGCCTCGACCGGGTCCTCGGAGGGTGAGTAGTCCACGTCGACGTCGATGATGGGCACGCCGTGCACCGTGAGCGTGGTCGTGCCGATGCCGTCGACCTTGACGCCGAGGGCCTCCAGGAAGAAGCACAGGTCCTGGACCATGTAGTTGGACGAGGCGTTGCGGATGACGGTGATGCCGTCGTGCCGGGCGGCCGCGAGCAGGGCGTTCTCGGTGACCGTGTCGCCGCGTTCGGTCAGGACGATCGGGCGGTCGGGGCTGATCTCGCGGTCCACCCGGGCGTGGTACAGGCCCTCGGTGGCGGCGATGTCCAGGCCGAACCGGCGCAGTGCGATCATGTGCGGCTCGATCGTGCGCGTGCCGAGGTCGCAGCCGCCGGCGTACGGCAGCTTGAACTGGTCCACGCGGTGCAGCAGCGGGCCGAGGAACATGATGATGGAGCGGGTGCGGCGGGCCGCGTCCGCGTCGATCGCCGCCAGGTTCAGCTCGGCCGACGGCACGATCTCCAGGTCGACGCCGTCGTTGATCCACCGGGTGCGCACGCCGATGGAGCCCAGCACCTCCAGGAGGCGGTACACCTCCTCGATACGGGCGACGCGGCGCAGCACCGTGCGCCCCTCGTTGAGCAGCGAGGCGCACAGCAATGCCACGCAGGCGTTCTTGCTCGTCTTCACGTCGATGGCACCGGACAGCCGGCGCCCGCCGACCACCCGCAGATGCATCGGACCGGCGTAGCCGAGGGACACGATCTCGCTGTCGAGGGCCTCCCCGATGCGCGCGATCATCTCAAGGCTGATGTTCTGGTTGCCGCGCTCGATCCGGTTGACGGCGCTCTGGCTGGTGCCGAGCGCCTCGGCCAGCTGCGACTGAGTCCAGCCACGGTGCTGCCGGGCGTCACGGATGAGCTTGCCGATGCGTACGAGGTAGTCGTCTGCCATGAGGCTGAGGTTATCTCAGATATGAGATGAGGCTCGGCCGGGGGGTCCGAACGGGTGACGGGACGTCAATCCCGCCCGGCCGGCTCAGTGTCGACGCGCCTTGGTGGTGCGCCGCCAGCCGAAGGGTCCGGGCAGGTCCATCGACGTCGTACGGCGTCCCGTGCTGCTGCGGGTGTATCGCGGGCCGTTCTTTCCGCCGCCGGTGGTGATGGACCAGGAGTGCTTGTTGATGTTCAGTCGCACCCCCGGAAGGATCCGGAAACTCTTGCGGAACGTGAGCGGCATGCCTGTCTCCTCTCCTGTGTGTGCGTGGCCGTCTGTCTGTGTGGTGCGTGGATGTCTGGTTCGGATACCCGGGAATAGGGCGTACATGGCCGCCGGGGGGCGCCGGGGCATGACCATCCGGCGCTCGTGTACTAGAGTTATCTCGACATCGAGATATCTGCCGAGAGAGCACCGCAGCCGCACGCCGCCATCGAGTCCGGCGGTAAGGGTTACCTAACTTAGCCTTACCTTAGCGGATCGGCCAAGATGCCGTGGCGGCAGGATCGTGGTGGTACGCGCACATCAATGAAGGAGACTGTCGTGTCGGCGAACAGCTTCGACGCCCGCAGCACGCTGCAGGTGGGCGACGAGTCGTACGAGATCTTCCGGCTGGACAAGGTGGAGGGCTCGGCCCGCCTTCCCTACAGCCTCAAGGTCCTGCTGGAGAACCTGCTCCGCACCGAGGACGGCGCGAACATCACCGCCGACCACATCCGTGCCCTCGGCGGGTGGGACTCGCAGGCCCAGCCCAGCCAGGAGATCCAGTTCACGCCGGCCCGCGTGATCATGCAGGACTTCACCGGCGTTCCCTGCGTCGTGGACCTCGCGACCATGCGTGAGGCCGTGAAGGAGCTGGGCGGCGACCCGGCGAAGATCAACCCGCTGGCGCCGGCCGAGCTGGTCATCGACCACTCCGTCATCGCCGACAAGTTCGGCACGAACGACGCCTTCAAGCAGAACGTCGACCTGGAGTACGGCCGCAACAAGGAGCGCTACCAGTTCCTGCGCTGGGGCCAGACCGCCTTCGACGAGTTCAAGGTCGTCCCGCCCGGCACCGGCATCGTCCACCAGGTGAACATCGAGCACCTGGCCCGTGTCGTGATGGTCCGCGACGGCAAGGCCTACCCGGACACCCTGGTCGGCACCGACTCGCACACCACCATGGTCAACGGCCTCGGCGTGCTCGGCTGGGGCGTCGGCGGCATCGAGGCCGAGGCCGCCATGCTCGGCCAGCCGGTCTCCATGCTCATCCCGCGCGTCGTCGGCTTCAAGCTGACCGGTGAGCTGCAGGCCGGCACGACCGCCACGGACCTCGTGCTGACCATCACCGAGATGCTCCGCAAGCACGGTGTCGTCGGCAAGTTCGTCGAGTTCTACGGCGAGGGCGTCGCCGCCACCTCCCTCGCGAACCGCGCCACCATCGGCAACATGTCGCCGGAGTTCGGCTCCACCGCGGCGATCTTCCCGATCGACGACGAGACCATCAACTACATGCGGCTCACCGGCCGCAGCGAGCAGCAGCTCGCGCTGGTCGAGGCGTACGCCAAGGAGCAGGGCCTCTGGCTCGACCCGGCCGCCGAGCCCGACTTCTCCGAGAAGCTCGAGCTCGACCTGTCGACCGTCGTGCCGTCCATCGCCGGCCCGAAGCGCCCGCAGGACCGCATCGTCCTCGCCGAGGCCGCCCAGCAGTTCGCCAAGGACGTCCTCAACTACGTCGAGGCCCCCGTCGCGCAGAGCCCGGCCGCGGCCGCCTCCCCGGTCGACGAGGCCAGCGCCGAGTCCTTCCCGGCCTCCGACGCCCCGGCCTACGGCAGCCAGGAGAACGGCGCCGGCGCGCCGCAGCACGGTGAGGGCACCGGCGCCGCGGTTCCGTCCAACCCGGTCACCGTGACGGCCCCCGACGGCACGTCGTACGAGATCGACCACGGCGCGGTGACGGTCGCGGCCATCACCTCCTGCACCAACACCTCCAACCCGTACGTCATGGTCGCCGCCGCGCTGGTGGCCAAGAAGGCGGTGGAGAAGGGCCTGACCCGCAAGCCGTGGGTCAAGACCACCCTCGCCCCGGGCTCCAAGGTCGTCACCGACTACTTCGAGAAGGCGGGCCTGACCCCGTACCTCGACAAGGTCGGCTTCAACCTCGTCGGCTACGGCTGCACCACCTGCATCGGCAACTCCGGCCCGCTGCCGGAGGAGGTCTCCAAGGCCGTCAACGACCACGACCTCGCGGTCACCTCGGTCCTCTCCGGCAACCGGAACTTCGAGGGCCGTATCAACCCCGACGTCAAGATGAACTACCTGGCGTCCCCGCCGCTGGTCGTCGCCTACGCGCTCGCCGGCTCGATGAAGGTCGACATCACCCGTGACGCCCTGGGCACCGACCAGGACGGCAACCCGGTCTTCCTGAAGGACATCTGGCCCTCCGAGGCCGAGGTGAACGACGTCGTCGCCAACGCCATCGGCGAGGACATGTTCTCCAAGTCCTACAGCGACGTCTTCGCCGGCGACGCCCAGTGGCAGGCCCTGCCCATCCCGACCGGCAACACCTTCGAGTGGGACGCCGAGTCCACCTACGTGCGCAAGCCCCCGTACTTCGAGGGCATGGCCCACGAGCCGGCCCCGGTGGAGAACATCTCCGGCGCCCGCGTGCTCGCCAAGCTGGGCGACTCGGTCACCACGGACCACATCTCCCCGGCCGGCGCCATCAAGGCCGACACCCCGGCCGGCCAGTACCTCACCGAGCACGGTGTGGAGCGCCGCGACTTCAACAGCTACGGCTCCCGCCGCGGCAACCACGAGGTCATGATCCGCGGTACGTTCGCCAACATCCGCCTGCGCAACCAGATCGCGCCGGGCACCGAGGGCGGCTACACCCGCGACTTCACGCAGGACGGCGGGCCGGTGTCGTTCATCTACGACGCCTCCCGCAACTACATCGAGCAGGGCATCCCGCTGGTCGTCCTGGCCGGCAAGGAGTACGGCTCCGGCTCGTCCCGCGACTGGGCCGCCAAGGGCACCGCGCTCCTCGGCGTCAAGGCCGTCATCGCCGAGTCGTACGAGCGCATCCACCGCTCGAACCTCATCGGCATGGGCGTCCTGCCGCTGCAGTTCCCCGAGGGCCAGTCCGCGGCGTCCCTCGGCCTCACCGGTGAGGAGACCTTCGACTTCACCGGCGTCGAGGAGCTCAACAACGGCACCACCCCGCGCACGGTGAAGGTCACCACCGACACCGGCGTCGAGTTCGACGCGGTCGTCCGCATCGACACCCCCGGCGAGGCGGACTACTACCGCAACGGCGGCATCATGCAGTACGTGCTGCGCAGCCTGATCCGCAAGTAACGGGCAAGCGGACGGGTAAGGCAGTTCGCGGGCCGCGTCCCCGGGTGACCGGGGGCGCGGCCCGCGCCGTTCACAGGCGGGCCCGGTGCGCGGCGGTCGGGCACAGGGGCCGGCGGCCGGGTCACTCGCCGCGGTACTTCGCCGCCGCGGCCTGGGCGAGGTCCTGCGCCTTGTCAAGGGCCGCGTCCACGGACTGCCGGCCGGCGATGGCCACGGCGATCTGCTCGGACACCGCCGTTCCCAGCACGGCGAACTCGGGGATGCCCAGGAAGCCGATGCCGGTGTAGGGGCGGGGACCGACGCCCGGGTCCTTCGGGTCGGCGGAGTCCGTCGCCGCCGTGTACTCCTGCCGGTACCAGGCACCGGCCGCCTGCCGGTACTCGGGCTTCTCGTAGAGCGATCTGCGGTTCCCGGCGGGTGCCGAGGTCCAGCCCATCTCCCGTCCGACCAGTTCCTGGAACTGCTTGGAGGAGGCCCAGGAGATGAACTCCCAGGCGGCGTCCTTCTTCTCGGAGGCCTGCTGGACGCCCCACGCCCAGGTCCACACCCACCCGGCCTTCTCGGTCTTCTCGTGCGGGGCGGGGACATAGCCCACCTTGCCCTTGACCGGGGAACTGTCGGCCTCGACCGACGAGGCCAGCGACGTGGCGTCGTACATCATCGCGCACTTGCCCTCGACGAAGCTGTCGAGGATCTCCAGCACGCCCATCCTCTCGGCGCGGGGCTGGCCGTGGGAGCGCAGCAGGTCGACGTAGAACCGGACGGCCTGCTTGAACTCCGGTGAGGTCAGGCGGGCGTTCCAGTCCATGTCGTACCAGGCGCCGCCGAAGGTGTTGACGACCGTGTTGATCGGGGCCAGGTTCTGCCCCCAGCCGGGCAGGCCGCGCAGACAGATGCCGCTCGCGCCCTCGGAGCCGTCGACCCGGGCGGCGAGGTCGGCGACCTGCTTCCAGGTCGGGTTCGCCGGCATCGTCAGCCCGCTCTTGCGGAACAGGTCCTTGCGGTACATCAGGAAGGACCCCTCGCCGTAGAACGGCTCGGCGTACAGCCTGCCGTCCTCGCCGGTCAGCGAGGACACCAGGTTCGGAAAGACGTCGTCCTGGTCGAAGTCCGCGTCGGCCTTCACATAGGAGTCCAGCGGGGCGAGCCAGCCGTTGTCCGCGTAGATCGGCACCTCGTACGCGCTGACGCTCGCCACGTCGTAGGTGCCGGCCTGGGTCGCGAACTCGCGGTTCATCTTCTCCCGCGCCTCGTTCTCCGGCAGCAGCGTGTAGTCGACGGTGATGCCGGTCTGCGCCGTGAAGTGCCGCTTGGTGAGCTTCTTCAGGGTCTGGATCTGCGGCACGTCCGTCGCGAGCACACTGAGATCGGCCTGCTTCCCGCCGCCGGGCAGATCGGTGTCACCGCACCCGGCGAGTACCAGACCGGCGGTGACCGCGACGGCCACGGCCACCTGAGTGAGGCGGCTGCGTTTCATGACATCTCGCCGCATACCCGGCTTTCCGTTCCTTAGGCATTCATCGCAACAGGGGATGGTCAGCAGATTTCCGGTGCCGTCAGGGTCGGCCGCGTCCGGCCTGGGCGCGTCTGGACAGCGCGTCGGCGGCCACGGCGGCCAGCAGCACCCCGCCGGTGATCATGAACTGCACCGCGTCCTGGACGCCCAGCAGCCCCATCCCCGAGGCGATCGACTGGATGACCACGACACCCAGCAGCACCGACCAGGGCGAGCCCCGCCCGCCGAACAGGCTCGTCCCGCCGATGACGGCCGCCGCGATCGCGTTGATCAGCAGCATCCCCGAACCGGCGGCACGGGCCGTCGTCGGGCTCGCCGAGGTCAGTCCCGACGCCACGAACAGCCCGCCGAACGCGGCCAGCGTCCCCGACACCATGAACATCGCGATCCGCACCCGTTCCACCCCGATGCCGGCCCGCCGCGCCGCCTCCACCCCTCCGCCCAGCGCGTACACCCGCCGGCCGTAGCGGGTGCGGCGCAGCACGTAGTCGGAGACGACCAGGACCACCAGGAAGATCAGCAGCGCCAGCGGCAGCCCCTGGAACCGGTTGAGGGTGTACGCACCGGCGAAGGCCACCACCGCGAGCAGACCGGTGCGCAGCCAGATGTCGCCGCCGTGCCGGTAGGGCATGCCCGCCGCCCGGTGGCGGCTGCGCCTGCGGCGGGAGGCCAGGGCGTACCCGGCCGTGCCGAGCGCGGCGACCGCGTACGCCACCAGGTGGTTGCCGAAGTGCCGGCTGGTGAGGGAGGCGACCAGGCCCTCCTCGTCGATGTTGATGGTGCCGCTCGCCCCCAGCAGGTAGAGCGTCAGACCGTTCCAGATCAGCAGCCCGGCCAGCGTCACCACGAACGCGGGCACGCCGAGCCAGGCGTGGAAGAACCCGTGGAAGGCGCCCACGGCCGTCCCGGCGGCCACGGCCACGATCACCGCCAGCCACTCCGGCACCCCCTGGTTCACGTTCAGCACGGCGAACGCCGCGCCCGCCAGACCGCTCACCGAGCCGACCGACAGATCGATCTCCCGGATCAGCAGCACGAACACGATTCCGACGGCCACCAGCCCGGTGCCGACGATGTCCACGCTCAGATTGGACAGGTTGCGCGGCGAGAGGAACTTGTCGTCCAGCCCCTGGAAGACGATCCAGATCACGATCAGCCCGGCGACTACCAGGAGCGGCCCCCGCTCACCGTCGCGCACACCCCCGCTGACCGCCCGAGCGTACTCCCGCACGCTGTCCCGCCAGCCGCGGGCGGTGGCCCGCTGCTCGCCGCCGGCGGCCACCGGCCCGGCGCTGCCCGGCCCCGCCGGTCCGCCGTCCCGGTGCGGTCCGCCGCGGCTCACGGCCACGCCTCCTCGTCCCCCTTCGCACGATGGGCCACGGCGTTGTCGGCGGCCCCGGTCACGGACGAGATGATCTGCTCCTGGGTCACGGTGCTCACGTCGAACAGACCGTTGTTGCGACCCAGGCGCAGCACGGCGACCCGGTCCGCCACGGCCTTGATGTCGCCCATGTTGTGACTGATGAGGATGATCGCCATGCCGCGGTCGCGGACCTCCTCGATCAGGTCGAGCAGATGGCTGGTCTGCTCCACGCCGAGGGCGGCGGTCGGTTCGTCGAGCAGCAGCACCTTGGGGGAGCCCATCAGCGAGCGGGAGATCGCGACGGCCTGCCGCTGCCCGGCCGACAGCGCGGCGACCGGCATCCGCACGTCGGGGATGCGGATCGACAGCGCGCGCATCAGGTCACGGGCGCGGCGCTCCATCTCCACCTCGTCCAGGACGCCCACCCGGTCGATCTCGCGGCCGAGGAAGAGATTGCCGACGACGTCCAGGTTGTCGCACATGGCGAGGTCCTGGTAGACGGTCGCGATGCCCAGGGCGTGGGCGTCGTGCGGGCGTTTGATCTGGACCAGACGCCCCTCCCACTCGATGACACCCCGGTCGGCGGGGCTGACCCCGGAGATCACCTTGATCAGCGTGGACTTGCCCGCCCCGTTGTCGCCCGCCAGGGCCACCACCTCACCGGCCCGCACCTGCAGATCGACGTCCACCAGCGCCTGCACACCGCCGAACCGTTTGGTGATGCCGCGCAACGCCAGGACGGGGGGATGGGCCACGGGGACCACCTCGCTCACCGGGTGAGTCCGGCCCGGGCACAGGCCGGGCGGAGCGTCGGGGTGCAGATCTGGTCGAGCGTGTAGACACCGCCCCGGACGAGTGTCCGCCCGATCGTCTCGCGCGTGACCGCGGTCGGGGTGAGCAGGATCGCCGGGACGTCCTTCGTCGTGGGGCTGTCCACCTTCGTCGTGACCAGGGGGTCGATGTCGTCGCCGCGCGCCAGGGCGACCGCCATCGCGGCCGCCGCCTCGGCCTCCAGCCGGAACGGCTTGTAGACGGTCATGTACTGCTCGCCCTCGACGATCCGCCGCACGGCGTCGAGATCCGCGTCCTGACCGGTCACCGGCGGCAGCGGTGAGACCCGGGCGCTCTTGAGAGCCGAGATGACACCGGCCGCGATGGAGTCGTTCGCCGCGAGCACCCCGTCGATCGCGGCCGGACCGAGGTCGTTGATCGCGGCGGACATGTGGTCGTGCGCGTTCTCCGTACGCCACCCGAGGGTGTCGTACGACTTCAGGATCCGGACCTTGCCCTGGAGGACGGACCGCGCTCCGCCCTCGTACCAGGCGGCGTTGGGGCTGGACGGGTCGCCGTTCATCATGACGACACCGCCGCCGTCGGCCCTTGCGCTCATGCCCGCCAGGAGCGCCCGGCCCTGGAGCCTGCCGACCCGGGCGCCGTCGAAACTGACGAAACCGGAGATCGGGCCCTCGGCGAGCCGGTCGTAGGCGACGACGGGGATGCCCTCGCGCTGTGCCGCGTGGACCGAGGAGCGCAGGGCCTTGGGGTCGACGACGTCCAGCAGCAGGACCGAGACACCCTGGGTGATCATGGAGGTCATCTGCTGCCGCTGGCTCGCCGCGTCGTTCTCGGCGTTGGCGTACAGGAGCCGGCACTCCGGGCAGAGCTCCTCGAGCCGCTTCTCGATCAGGGGCCGGTCGGACTTCTCCCACCGGGGCACGGCCCGGCTCGGCAGCAGCAGCCCGACGGTCGGTTCGCCCTCGCCCTCCCCGCCGCCGTCCGCGCACGCGGTGAGGGACACGGCGAGGAGGACCGCCAGCAGCCCGGCGGCACCGCGCAGACCCAGACCGCGCATCAGGGACCTCCCTCGGGGGACCGGTCCCGGTGCGGGGGCGCGGATGGCTCCGCGGCCCCGTCACCGATGTGCTCCATGGCCCGGTCGAGACCGACGGCCTGCTCGCCCTCGCGTCCCCCCGTCCGGTCGTCGTCATGGCTCCGGCCCTGCTCGCGGGTCCTGCGGCGGTCCCGGTTGCGGCCCAGGCCCCAGGTCCGGTCGCGGCCCAGACCCCAGCCGCGGCCCGGTCTGCGCTCCTCCTCCGGCTCGGTCTCCGGCTCCTCTTCGGGCTCCTCACCGGGCTCCGGCCCCCGGCGGGTGACCACGATCTCGCTCCACACCTGCTTGCCGCCGCCCACCGGCACCGAACCCCAGGCCGCCGACACGGCCTCGACCAGGAAGAGCCCCCGCCCGCCCGTCGACTCCCAGTCCACGACCACCGGCTTGGCCGGCGCCCGCGGTGAGGAGTCGCCCACCGTCACCCGCAGCCGGTCCGCCGCCAGGGTCAGCTCCACCCGGACCGCGCCCTGCGTGTGCACCAGGGCGTTCGTGACCAGCTCCGACACCACCAGCAGGACGGTGTCGGCCTCCTCGGTGATGCCCCACGAACGCAGGGTGCGCGCACTGAACCGGCGGGCGTGCATCACCGCGTCCGGCAGCCGCCACACCACCCAGCCCGCCCGTACCGGCCGTACCCGCATCCCGTCGTAACGCAGCAGCAGTACCGCCACGTCGTCCTCGCGCCGCCCGGCCTCGCCGAGCAGGGCGTCGGCCATCCGGCCCGGGTCGGCGGGATCCGCCGCCGCGAGCGCCCGGCGCACGATCCGCATCCCCTCGTCCACCTGGAGGTCCGCCGACTCGACCAGACCGTCCGTCACGAGCGCGAGCACCGACCCCGGGGCGAGCGCGAGGGCCGTCAGCGGGAACTCGGCCTCCGCGAGGACACCCAACGGGAGTCCGCCCTCGACGGCGATCTCCTCGGTGCTGCCGTCGGGGTGCCGCACCAGCGGGGCCAGGTGCCCGGCCCGGACGAACAGCGCGTTGCCCTCCTCCATGTCCAGTTCGGCGTAGCAGCAGGTGGCGAACAGGTCGGTCTCCATGCCGACGAGCAGCCGGTTGGCGTGCGCGACGACCACGTCCGGCGGATGCCCCTCCACGGCGTAGGCACGGACCGCCGTACGCATCTGGCCCATGATCGTCGCGGCCCCCGCGCTGTGGCCCTGCACGTCCCCGATGACCAGGGCGACCTTGTTCTCCGACAGTGCGATCACGTCGTACCAGTCGCCGCCCACCTGGAGTCCCCGCCGGGCGGGCAGATAGCGGGCCACGGCCGTGCCGCCGGGCAGCCGGGGGAGCCGGCGCGGCAGCAGACTGCGCTGGAGCATCGTCGCGAGCTCCTGCTCGGCGTCGTAGGCGTGCGCACGCTTCAGGGCCTGACCGACCAGGCCCGCGGTCGCGGTCAGCAGGGCCCGCTCCTCGGGGGCGAACTCGTGGGGGGTGTCCCAGCCGACCAGACACACCCCGGCCACCCCGCTCCTGGCCGGCAGCGGCAGCACCGCGACCCCGCCGGGGCCGATCCCCGCGAGCCCCGGTTCCAGCTCCGAACCCGCCGGCCACAGACTCATCCGCCCGTCCCGCAGCGCCGCCTGGAGCGTGGGCAGGGCGGTGACCGGCGCGTCGGGCCACTCCGAGCGCCACTCCCGGCGCCACAGCTCCGGCCAGGCGCCGGCACCCGGCGGATCGAGCACGGTGACCGCCAGCCGGTCCTCCAGCAGTTCGGCGAGCGCCACCCGGTCGGCGCCCAGCGGCTCGCGCAACGCGGCGACCACGACACGGCTGACGTCCCGGACGGTCGTGGCGTCGTCGAGCGCGGCCGTCAGCCACTGGATCCGGGCCACGTCGCTGGCGCTGCGGCGCAGCACGGGCGCCGCGCTGACCACGCCCAGCACCCGCTCCGGTGCGCCGTCGGACCCCTTCAGCACCCGGCAGTTCAGCCGCAGCCAGCACAGTTCACCGGTGGGCCGCCTGATGCGGAACTCCAGCTCACGCCGGCCCGGGGTCTGCGCGGACGGCTCGATGACCGACATCAGCGCGGGGACGTCCTCCGGGACGCTCACCGACAGCAGCGTGTCGGTCTTGCCGTCGAAACCGCCCTCGGGGATGCCGACGAGTTCTAGCAGGGCCGGGTCCGTCTCGACCAGCCCGGTGCCGGGCGACAGGGCGAAGGAGCCCACCCCCATGGCGCGCATGGCCGAGTCCAGCAGTGGCGAGGGCGCCGAGCGGTCGGCCTCGCCCCGCAGCCGCGCGGCCACGGCCTCGGCATAGCGCTCCAGGAACTCCCGCTGCTCGGCCCCGAACCCCTCCCCGGTCTCTCCCACCACGACGAGACACCCCAGCCACCCGCCCGCAGCCCCCAGCGGCACAACCCCGAACGGGGCGGAGGCGGCCACGCCTCCCTCCGCCCCGGCGAGCACCACGCTCGGGAGCCACACGGGCCGCCCCCGCAGATAGGCCTCGGCGACGGCAGGAGCACCGCCGCCCGCGCCCGGGCCGACGGGAACTTGGCGGGGACGGGCACCGGGGGAGGGACCACCGTGGGCAGGGGCCCGCGAAGCCGGGTCGTGGGACGGGTGACCGCGGGCAGCGGATGGTGTCGCTTCCGGCGTCGGCCCGGGGGAGCGGCCACCGGGGGCGGATGCTTCGCGGGGACGGGCCCCGTGGGAGGGACCACCTTGGGCAGCGGCCTCCGGCACCGGCCCGGGGGAACTGCCGGATCCCGCTCCGGGAGATTTCCCGGGAGCGGGCAGCGTCACCCGTTCCGGCAACCGGTACCACTGTTCGGCCTCGGCACCGGCGGACTCCACCAGCCGGAGTTCGGCCCCGTCCTCGCCGCGTACGTACACCGCTGCCAGCGCCACCCCGGCGAACGCCAGCAGCCGCGCCCGGGCGGCCTGCTCCGGGGCGGGACGAGACGGACCGGTGCCCCCGTCCCCGGGCGCCCGAAGACCGGGGATCGCGGCCCGGGCATCGCCGTCATGGGGCATGTCCGCATCCACCTCCCGTCCATCCCGCAGCCACCGGCAGGTGGGAGTCCCCGGGACTCAGGCGACGACGACGCGGGCACGGGACCGGCGGCGCGGGGGTCGCGCCTCCCATGGCGGATCCACGCCGCACATGAGCGGCAGGGCACCCACACAACAGAATCGCATACCTGGATATCTCGGACACATGGGGCACCCGGCCTCCGTTCCCGGGCCGGACGCCCCCGAGGGAGCCGGCCGGACCCCTCGGGCGGCCGGCGCTCTCACCGGCGGCCGGGCGCCGTCACCGTCGGCCGACGAGGCCGCGCACGTCGTCGATCCCCATCAGCCGGGCCACGGCGAGGTACGCCGCCGCCATGGCGACCGTCCCGGCCGTGAGACGCACCGCGGCGGACCAGGTGCCGGTGCCCGGTGACGCGATACGGGCCCGGGCGGTCGCCCGGGCCCGCCCCGCACGGAGGTTGGAGGTTCAGCCCACCCGGCAGGGCAGACTGCTCGTACTGTCACCTCCCGAACCGGAGACGGTGTAGCCGAACGTCGTGCTCCCGCCCGGCGCAAGGGAACCGTTCCAGTTGGCGTTGTGGACCATCACCGCCTGGCCGTTGTAGGTCGCGCTGCCGCTCCACAGGCTCTCGACCCTCTGGCCCGCCGGGAGCGTCCAGTCGACCATCCAGCCGAGCATCGGCACCGTGCCGGTGTTGGTGACGGTCACCTCGGACTGGTGGCCGCCGTTCCAGGTGCCCGTGGTCCTGCGGGTGGCCGTGCAGGTGCCGGGCACCGGCTCGGACGGGTTGCCCGGCTCCTTGATCCCGGTCACCTCGCCCTTGCCGCCGTCGAAGACCACGTCGGAGCAGGAGTAGAAGGTTTCCTGGCTGTCGGAGCGCTGCCAGACCATGTAGATGATGTGGCGCCCCGACTTGTTCTCGGGGAGCCTGCCCGTCCAGGAGTAGTTGGCCTCGACCGTGCCCGGGGAGCCCTTCAGCGGCGGGTGGTCGACACTCAGGAACGGCCGCTCCTCCATGTCGTTCCAGGTGAGCGCCTTGGTCGGGTCGAAGCCGTCCTTCGTGATGTAGACGTGGAACCAACCCGGGTGCGCCGCCCAGGCGTTGTACGAGAAGTCGACGGTCGCGCCCGAGGTGAGATGGGTGAGCGGCCAGTCCTTGCCGGGCGTGTTGAACCCGGTGAAGTTGGTGTTGCCGCCGCTGCACAGCTCGCCGTCCGGCACGAAGCCCCGCGTGCGGCCGGCGCCGTCGGAACGGAGCACGGAGAACCAGTTGTAGAACGGCGTGGTGCCGCTGACCTGCTGCGCGGCCCGGCAGGCGGGATTGACCGGCTTGATCTCACCGGTGCCGGTCAGCCCGTCCTGCCAGCACAGGAAGGTGCGGCTGCCGGGCTTCATGGGGGTGCCGTGCGCCTCCGCCTCACCACCGGCCGTCATGACCAGGCCGATGGCCGGGACGGTGACCAGGAGGGAGAGCAGCACGAGGAAGAGGGCTCTGGCCCGGGCGGGGAGCGCCGGTCGGGGCAGCGTGGATCCTCCGGGCATTCTTGTCAGGATCATGACAGTGTCATCCGTTTCGTGGGGGTACGGGCCTGCGGATGTGGGTGCACGGATGCGCGGGATGGGAGCGACTCGCGGGCGGGTTCCGGTCCACCGTTGATGGGAGCGCTCCCACCCCGCCTGTTGCGGAAGTTAGCGCCCGGCGGCGCAGATGTAAACGGCTCCCGTGCGAGGACCCGGGCGGGCTCCCTCGTAGATGCGGTGCCGAGGGCGGCCCCGCACGTCACGTCGTCGCCTATGTCGATGACCGGGGTTGCCCAACAGATCGGCCCACAAAGGAAGTTGACTTGACCCTCCCTTTGCGATTGGCTGCGGGCTCGACCATCATGATCCGGGGGGATCCTTTGACGCGCGTTGTCCGTGCAGCCGTCTGTTCCGTCGCCGCCGCAGGCCTCGCCTTCGGCCTCACCGCATGCTCCGAAGCGGTGGACCAGGTCGACAAGGCGGTGGACGAGACCTACGAAGTCACGTACGAGGTCACGGGGAAGAACGTCGACTCGATCGAGTTCCACGGTGGCGGGGGCAAGGCCATGGACCCGAAGATCGAGTCGGTCTCGAAGCCCGAGCTGCCCTGGAAGAAAACGGTGACGCTGCGCGGCATCATGCCGGCGGCGGTCATGCCGGTTGCCGCCGACCCCGAAGGCGCAGAGGTCAGCTGCAAGATCGTCTACAAGGGCAAGGTGATCGAGGAGCAGAGCGCGAAGGGACTGGTGAGCGCAGGCGGCTGCACCGCGGAGTCCCCGGTCACGGGGTGACGTAGAGGGCGCGGCAGGGGAGGCGGCCTGCGGGTGCGCCACCGCTGCTGGGCATGTCCGTGCGCCCAACGACGCTTCGCACGCAGCCGGTTGATGCCTCCCGCGTACCGCTGATCCCGTGTGGTTCCGGCCAGCCCGAGGCACACTCGCCGTCGGTCCGGTGGAGGCCTCGCGTTTGCCGCTGACCCCCGTGTCCGGTCGTCAGCCCGACACCGCCAGCAACCAGTCCGGTTGGCGCCGCACCTCCACCGCGTCGCCGCACTCGTGCCCGTTGAACGTAGGGCGTACAGGGGCCGGGCCGGACGGCTCGTACGACCTGGCCCTCGGCCCCGAAGCGCCGGCGGGCCTCGGCCACCTCCCGTGCGCGGTCTCCACCCGTGGGCCCGAGCCCTGGATCAGGGTCCGCCGGCTGCCGACCGCCCGGAACGCGGCGGGCGGCAGCCAGGCCGGGTCCACGCCCTCCGGGAGGACGGGCACGGGAAGCGGCATCGGCTTCCAACTCGGCTGCTCTGCTCAGGCGAGCAGTTCGACTTCCGCCAGGGTGGCCTCACCGTCGAGGACCAGGCGGTACCTCTCGTACGTAGCCGGCGACCTCACGGAGAACGCGCGGGTCTGTCTGTCCCACGCGAAGGACTCCCCGGAGCGCCGGTCCAGCGTGCGCCAGTTCGTGCCGTCGGAGGAGCCCTGGAGCGTCCATCCGGCCGGTGCCTTCGCCCGGTCCGCCGACGAGGTCAGCGTGTACTGGACCGCCTCGGCGCCCTTCGGAACCGGCAGGTCCACGGAGGTCACCGCGGCGTCCGTCGCCGACGTGTCGTCGAACAGGGCGCCGTCGCCCTTCAGCACGTCCGCACGGGGCGTCGGCACCCCGTCGTCCCGGGTGATCGACACGGGCGCGGCGTGCTCGCCCGTGCCCCAGGACGACGGCCGCGCACCCATGTCGAACTCCAGGACACCGCCCTTGGCGACCAGCGCGTGCGGCAGCGAAGTCTTGGTCCACTCACGGCCGTTGACCTTCAGCCCCTGCACGTACACGTTCCGGGCGCTGTTCCGCGGCGCCTTCACCACCAGCTCGCGCCCGTTCTCCAGATGCACGGTCGCCTTCGTGAACAGGGGCGAGCCGATCGCGTACTCACCGCTGCCCATCACCAGCGGGTAGAAGCCGAGGGAGGAGAACAGGAACCAGGCCGACTGCTCGCCGTTGTCCTCGTCGCCGTGGTAGCCCTGCCCTATCTCACTGCCCGTGTACAGGCGGGACAGCACCTCGCGGACGTTCTTCTGCGTCTTCCAGGGCTGCCCGGCCGCGTCGTACATGTACAGGGCGTGGTGGGCCACCTGGTTGGAGTGGCCGTACATGCCCATCCGCACGTCCCGCGCTTCGGTCATCTCGTGGATGACACCGCCGTAGGAGCCGGTGAACTCGGGGGAGGCCGTCTCGGGGGTGGAGAGGTACGCGTCCAGCTTGTCGGCGAGGCCCTTGCGCCCGCCGTAGAGGTTGGCCAGGCCCCGGCTGTCCTGTGGGGCCGTGAAGGCGTATCCCCAGCCGTTGGTCTCGGTGTAGTCGTGGCCCCAGACGCGCGGGTCGTACTTCGACGACTCGACCCGCCAGTCGCCCTTGGCGTTCCGGCCCTGGAAGAACCCGGCCTTCTTGTCGAAGAGGTTCACATAGTCCCGGGCGCGGTTCAGGAAGTACTCCGACTCCTCCTTGTAGTGCCGCTCACCGGTCTCCTCGTACAGCTTCCGGCCCATGCGGGAGATGCCGTAGTCGTTGAGACAGCCCTCCAGCGCCCAGGACAGGCCCTCGTGGGTCTCGGTGCCGGTGTAACCGAGGAACGGGGAGGTGGTCATGCCCTTGCGGCCGACGCCGGGGTTGGGCGGCACGACCGTCGCGTTCTTCACCGCCGCCTCGTACGCCGTCTCCGCGTCGAAGTCCACGCCCTTGACGTACGCGTCGGCGAACGCCACGTCCGAGGACGTGCCCGTCATGAGGTCCGCGTAACCGGGGGAGGACCAGCGTGAGGTCCAGCCGCCGTCCTTGTACTGCTGCACGAACCCGTCGACCAGCTCACCCGCCCGCGACGGAGCGAGGAAGGAGTACGCGGGCCAAGTCGTCCGATAGGTGTCCCAGAAGCCGTTGTTGACGTACACCTTGCCGTCGACGATCTTCGCGCCGGTGTGCGTCGGGGTGTCCGGCTTCGGCATGGGGGAGAAGGGCGAGGCGTACTGGTGCGTGCCGCCGACCTTCTCGAAACCGGAGTTCGGGTACAGGTACAGCCGGTACAGGCTGGAGTACAGCGTCGTCAGCTGGTCGGGGGTCGCACCCTCCACCTCGACCTTGCCCAGCAGCCGGTCCCACTGCCGCTGGGCGCTCTTCTTCACCGCCTCGAAGGACCGGCCCTCGGGGATCTCCTGGCGGAGGTTGTCCTCGGCCTGATCGAGGCTGATCAGCGAGGTCGCCAGGCGCAGGGTGACGGTCCGGTCGTCGGCCTCGAAACGCAGGTGGCCCTTGACACCGCTGGAGTCGCCCTTCGTCACCGGCTTGTCGAACGCGCCGTACACGAAGAGCCGGGTCGCGCCCGTCGACAGCCCGGACTTCACGTCCGAGTAGCCGGTGACGACGCCGTTCTCCTTGTCGAGGGTCAGCCCTGCCTGGTCCGTCACGTTGTCGAAGAGGACGCTCGCGTCGTCGCCGGGGTAGGTGAAGCGCAGCACCGCCGCGTGGTCCGTCGGCGCCATCTCGGCCTTCAAACCGTTCTCGAACCGCACCCCGTAGTAGTACGGCCGAGCCGTCTCGTTCTCGTGCCGGAAGGCCAGCTCCCGCGCGTCCCGCCCGTACTCCGGGGTCCCGGGGGCCGCCGAAGGCATCACCTGGAAGGTCTGCCGGTCGCCCATCCAGGGGCTCGGTTCGTGGCTCGCGCTGAACGCCTGGATCGTCGGCAGGTTGTCCGCGTTGTTCGCGCGCGCGTAGTCGTACAGCCAGCTCAGCGAACCGGCGTTGGTCACCGGCGTCCAGAAGTTGAAGCCGTGCGGCACGGCCGTCGCCGGGAAGTTGTTGCCGCGTGAGAAGCCGCCGCTGGAGTTCGTGCCGCGGGTCGTCACCGCGTAGTCCGACAGGTGCGCCTTCGGCCGCTCGGGGGCAACGGATCCGATGCTCACGTCGTCCAGCCAGCCCCGGAACTTGGCCGGGCCCTCGGGGGAGTCGTACACCACCAGGATCCGGTCCACGGTCTTCCCGGCCGCGACCGAGCCGATCCATGCCGCCACGTTGTTCCACTGGTTGACGTAGAGGATCTTCGCCGCGCCCTGTCCCCGCGGGGTCAGCGGGAAGCCGTGCTGGTCGGTGGCGCCCAGGTCGCTCAGGTGGGTGCCGTCGGTGAAGGCGAGGTCGACGGATACGTTCGTGGCGTCGTAGTCCAGGTCACCGTCCGCCATCGACGGGAAGATGCGATAGGCCAGCCGCGTGTCCCGGCTGACGGCCACGTTCACGTCGAAGATCTTGTTGTGCGAGTACGCCCGGCCTTCGGCGGTGTGCCGGCCGGCGTACCGCAGGGCGCGCTTTCCGGTGAACCCGGCGCCCGCTTTCGCGGTGGGGGAGCCGCTCGGGCCGCGGTCGACCAGGGAGAGCATGTCCGGTGGGACGGGCCCGTCGGTGCCGCCCGTGGACAACTGGAGGTCGGCGAGCTGGAGGATGTCGCCGCCGTTGTTCCGGGTGACGTCCAGCCGGAAGTGCCGGTACTCGCCGGGTTCGGCGAGGTCGTACGTCTTCGTCTGGAACCGCTCGGAGAAGGACTCGCCGGAGCGGGCGTCGAGCGTCTTCCACTCCTTGCCGTCGGCGGAGCCCTTCAGGGTCCAGTCCCTCGGGTCGCGCTCGTCGTGGTCGTTGGCCGACGTCAGCGCATAGCGTGCTAATTTCACCGGTTTGTCCAGATCGAACTCGGCCCAGCCGGTCGGTGCGAAGGCGAGCCACTTGGTGCTCGGCTCGCCGTCGACGAGGTTCTCCTTCACCTCGCCGCCGCCCGTGTTCTCGGCACTCGCCCGGACGTCGGTGACCTGACCGGTCACATTGCCCGGTATGCCGCTGCTGTAGCCGCCGTCGACTCCGGAGGCCCGCTTGGTGCCGTCCGGGCCGGTGTCGACGGTGTTCACCCAGTCCGGAACCGGGTCGTCCGCCTCGAAGGAGGACGCGAATTCCCGATCGGTTTTTCCCGGGGCCTGCGGCAGTGCGACCGCAATGCCCAGCGAACCCAGGGTCAAAGCGAAGGCGGTCGCCGACACGACCGCCGAACCCCATCTGTGCCGAGCTTTCCGCTGCATCAACGGGTACCCTCCCTGCGCAGTGGACAACGTTGTCACCTTCGATGCGCAAGGACCAGTAGTTGCCCAAGTGGCGAGGAGTGTCAAGGGTGTTGCCTGCGGCATTCGGGCGCGGCGACCGGGATATTTCCGGCGGAGCACCCGCAGGCCCCGCATACTTCCGCGAGGTCTCAACTCGGATAAGACCCACGGCCAACCTTGCGTTCGATCTTGATCCGCTGGCGTGAAGTGGACTATACCTGTCGGACGCTTCACACGATCCGCACGTCAGCACCCGCACTTCCTGCACGACCCAGCTTGACCCGATCGCGGTGCCGGGAGGGATCCGGTTCACCGCCTGAGTCCTGGAGAAGGCGAGGACTTGAGCATGGGATCCACTTCCGCCGAGCACCACGGCACCGAAGGCGTCGGCCGCCGTGATCTGATCAAGAGGTCCGCCGCGCTCGGGCTGATCTCCGTCCCCACGATGAGCTTCCTGTCCGCCTGTGCCAGCAGCGGCGGCGACGACAGCGGGGACAAGGCCAAAGCAGGCAAGAAGACCGCGAAGAACCCGCTCGCCGTCAACGACACGGCCGGCATGGAATTCGTCCTGTTCGACGGCGGTTTCGGCAAGGAGTACGCCGAGGACGCCGTGAAGATCTACGAGAAGAACTTCCCCAAGGCCTCGGTGAAGTTCTCCGCCACCCAGAAGATCCAGTCCACGCTCCAGCCCCGCTTCAACCAGGGCACCCCGCCGGACCTCATCGACAACTCCGGCGCCGAGCAGATGGACATGGGCGTCCTGGTCGGCAAGAACCAGCTCACCGACCTCACCCCGCTGCTGGACGCGCCCTCCTACGACGACCCGAACAAGAAGGTCCGCGACACGCTGCGCCCCGGCATCGTGGAGATGGGCCAGTTCGACGGCGAGAAGGTCTGGATCCTCTACTACGCCTACACGGTGTACGGCGTATGGTACTCGCAGAAGGCCCTGGACTCGCTCGACGAGCAGTACCCCGAGACCTGGGACCAGATGCTCGCGGTCTGCGCCAAGGCCAAGAAAAAGGGCATGGCGGGCTGGACGTACGCGGGCAAATACCCCTACTACCTCCCCTTCTCGCTCTACCCGATGATCGGCAAGGTCGGCGGCCGCGAAGTCCTCGACGCGATCGACAACCTGGAGCCGAACGCCTGGAAGCACCCGGCCGTCAAGGCCTGCTTCGAGGCGTACTACGAGCTCTACAAGAAGGGCTACGTCCTCAAGGGCACCCCGGGCCTGGACCACATTCAGTCGCAGACCGCGTGGGCCGAGGGCAAGGCGCTGTTCATCCCCAACGGCTCGTGGGTCGAGAACGAGTCGGCGAACGTCATTCCGAAGGACTTCGACCTGGCCGTTTCCGCGCCCACCGGCCTCGACTCCTCGGACAAGCTGCCGTTCGGCACCATCTGGGCCTCCGGCGGCGAGCCCTTCATCGTCCCGGCCAAGGCGAAGAACGCCGCCGGCGGCATGGAGCAGCTGCGCATCATGCTCAGCGAGGCCTCGTCGAAGAACTTCACCGGCAAGGTGAAGTCGCTGACCGCGTACAACGGCGGCACCGACGGCATCGCTCTCACCCCCGGTCTGAAATCCGGTGTCGCGGCACTGGACAAGGCCGGCGAGAACGTGGTGAATCCCCGTATGCAGGACTGGTACGTGCAGTTGCAGAAGGAGAAGATCGGCGTTTCCGGCCTGGGCGAGATGATGGCCGGCCGCCTGACTCCCGCCGAGGCCATCAAGAAGATCCAGGGCTTCGCCGACGAGACCGCCAAGGACGACTCCATCAAGCACTACAAGCACCAGTAACGGCACAACACAATTCCGCACACGGCACCGGAGTGGCGATGCAGCACGGCAAGTACCGGTTCATCGTGGGCTTCCTCGCGTTGCCCCTGGGACTGTACGCGCTCTTCGTGGTCTGGCCGTTCATCCAGTCCATCTACTACTCGTTCACGGACTGGACCGGCCTGAGCCCCGAATTCAAGATGGTCGGTTTCGACAATTACAGCCGCATGCTCGACGACGACATCTTCTGGAAGTCGTTGCAGCACAGCCTGCTGTTCGCCCTCCTGCTGCCGGTGGTGACGATCGGCCTCGCGCTGTTCTTCGCCTTCATGATCAATGTGGGCGGCAGGAAACGGAGAAACGGTCCCGTCGTCACCGGTGTCCGCGGCTCCGGCTTCTACAAGATCGTCTACTTCTTCCCGCAGGTCCTCTCGATCGCCATCGTCGCGCTGCTGTTCGCGTTCGCGTACAACCCGGACAGCGGCGCGATCAACTCGCTCGTGCGCGGCATCGGCCTGGACGACGTCCAGCCGCTCTGGCTGGGCGACCCCGATCTGGCCCTCTGGGCGGTGATGGGGGTCCTCGTCTGGTCCACGGTCGGCTTCTTCGTGGTCCTCTTCTCCGCCGGCATGGCCTCCATCCCGGCGGAGATGTACGAGGCGGCGCTCCTGGACGGCGCGAACCGCGTCACCACCTTCTTCCGGGTCACCCTGCCCCTCCTGTGGGACACGGTGCAGTCCGGCTGGGTCTACATGGGCATCCTCGCCCTGGGCGCCGAGTCGTTCGCGGTCGTGCAGATCATGACGACCGGGCCGGGCGGTCCCGACTACTCGACCACCGTCATGGTCCTGTACGTGTACCAGAAGGCGTTCCGTGACGGGCAGGCCGCCTACGCCACCACCATCGGTGTCGCCCTGCTCGTCGTCACGCTGGCCTTCGCCGCCGTGGTGATGCGGCTGGGCCGTCGCGAGCGGCTGGAGTACTGACCGATGAAGACGACCGAAACCCCCGCGCCGCTCCCGGCCGAGTCCGGCGCACCGATCACCAAGACGGACCTCCAGCCGCCCTCTCCCGCGAAGGAGAAGAAGGAGGGCACGGTCCTCAACGTCTTCTCCCACGGCGTCCTGGTCATCTGGGCGTTCATGGTGGTCCTGCCGCTGCTCTGGGCGGTCATGACGTCCTTCAAGGACGACCGCTCCATCTTCAGCTCGCCCTGGTCGCTCCCGGACTCCCTGCACTTCGACAACTGGTCGCGGGCGTGGACCCAGGCCAACATGAGCGACTACTTCCTCAACACGGTCCTCGTGGTGGGCGGTTCACTCATCGGCACCCTGGTGCTGGGCTCCATGGCGGCCTACGTCCTGGCCCGCTTCGACTTCCCGGGCAACCGCTTCATCTACTTCCTGTTCATCGGCGGCATGAGCTTCCCGATCATGCTCGCGCTGGTCCCGCTGTTCTACGTCGTGAACAACATGGGGCTGCTGAACACCATCCACGGCCTGATCCTGGTGTACATCGCCTACTCACTGCCGTTCACGGTGTTCTTCCTCACGGCGTTCTTCCGCACGCTGCCGACGTCGATCGCCGAGGCGGCCTTCGTCGACGGCGCGTCCCACAGCCGTACGTTCTTCCAGATCATGCTGCCCATGGCCAAACCGGGTCTGATCAGCGTGGGCATCTTCAACTTCCTGGGCCAGTGGAACCAGTACATGCTCCCCACGGTCCTCAACACCGACCCCGACAAGCGGGTCCTCACCCAGGGCCTGGTCCAGCTGGCGGTCAGCCAGGGCTACAAGGGCGACTGGTCGGGCCTCTTCGCGGGCCTGGTGATGGCGATGCTGCCGGTGCTGGCGGCGTACATCATCTTCCAGCGGCAGGTGGTGCAGGGTCTGACGGCCGGTGCGCTGAAGTAGCCCGGGCCGGTGGGGGGCGGGTGCCGGGGCGTGGCGCAGCTCGGCGCGACGAGGTGCCGGACCCCCATCGCCCACCCGTGCCGCCCAAGCGGCACGACTGCCCGCAGCCAGGGGGGTGAGCCACGACGGACCCGCGGCCGCCGTCGAACGGAAGGGGACGTGTCGGGGGGTGTCCGCCCGCAGCGGTTGGCGCGTCGACGCCAGTCAGTCGGTACGAAGCCCCATCGCGCCGTTCCGAGGACGGACACCCCCCGAC